>CAYNXC010000005.1:0-8857 GCA_964401135.1 uncultured Candidatus Saccharibacteria bacterium | reverse complement strand
AAGCGGCGAAGCAAAACCAAAAATTTCCTTTCCATTTTTTGTCGGCTCCCCCCACACCCCCCGCCGAATTAAATCAGAAAGGAAGGAAAATTTTTGGGTTTTGCCCGCGCGAGTCCGCGAGCGCGGCAGAGGCGCAATCGGAGCGTACGATTCAGTCCAGAGCCACCACGCGCTCCGCGCGTGCCACATTAGTCGGGATTCTGCTCGAAATGGGTTCTGACTTTTTCAAACAAACACCACCCGTTTTTATACCTTCGCAAATTGTTTCCCGCTCAAAAATTCTTTGATGATAACGCGTAGGATTTCCATCCCCGTCTTAAACGGCTTCATTTTACGGACGCCACCGATGCGTGCGGGTTCATCTGCACCAATATCAGTAACGCGCAGCTTTGCTTTTGTAAATTGAATACATTGTTGCGCAGTCCACGAGAGTCCTTTTGTGTTGAGCTGTACTTGGTTATACGCGGAACGTCTGTACGCACGGTAGCCAACGAGTGCGTCGGTATAGTGCGCGTGAAATAGGATATTGATCAATGTGGTAAAGAACCAATTTCCTATACGCGTCACCCGGTCGTCGTCGTCGCTTACTGCACCATCTGTGTACCGCGAAGCAATGACCATGTCGTAACCTTCTTTAATCTTCTCCAGTAGGTCAGGTATTTTTTCCGGTAGGGAGCTGCCATCTGGGCAGAACTCGATAATGATATCTGCGTCTGTCTTCTCAAGTGCCTCCATAAACGCAGCTCCATATCCTCGTGTCTTCTGGTGGAGTACGCGGACACCTTGTTCTCTGCAGTATTCTATTGTTCCGTCAGTAGAATCGAGGTCAACAACAATAATCTCATCCAAGGAGACACGCTTCAAGCGGGGGACAATGACCCGCAAAGCTTCTACCTCATTTATTGTTGGCGCAATGAGCGCCACTTTCATGCCCATATTGACTTTCTCTGAAAATGAAGCATCTTGTAGACAGACTATGGATCTTTTAAAACTCTAGTATACAGGAGAATAATACGAATGACCACGCGACACCCTGTGCTCTTGGCACAAGTGAATTATCATTACGGCGATAATGTATTTGTCCCGTACTCGGTCGGATCCTTGCAGGCGTACGCAGAGACTTTTTCAGAGATACGAGAGTATTTCAACTTCTTACGACCCCTCTTTCTGCGTCACTCTCCATCCGATGTGCTCTCTACACTGGAGCGTCCGGCAATTGCTTGCCTCTCTTCATACCTGTGGAATTGGGAGTACAACAAGACTCTCGCACAGGCGATTCGAACAGCTTTCCCGGACTGTCTCATTGTGTTTGGCGGTACACAGGTCCCCAACGCATCTGAAAACTTCTTTGTTGAGCACCCCTATGTAGATATCTTAGTACATCACGAGGGGGAGTCTGCGTTTGTCTCAATCCTCCAACAGTTCATCACTTCTCAAGATTACACGAGTATCTCTGGTCTAAGCGTTCGTGTTGAAGGTACGCGGACATACAAAACAGCTCCCGCACAGCGGATTAGAGACCTATCTCAGTTGCCATCGCCGTACCTCTCAGGGGTTTTTGATTTTCTTCTTGACAAACCGTTCATCTTAAATGCAAGTCAGGAGACCAATCGTGGTTGTCCCTACTCATGTACCTTTTGTGATTGGGGTGGTAACACCTACGATAAGATCTTCCCGATGACAGAAGAGAGGATCCTTGCAGAATCTGAGTGGTTTGGGAGACATAAGGTCGAGTACCTCTTCAACTGTGATGCAAACTACGGTATCTTGCCGCGCGATTATGTACTTACTGAGAAGATGATTGAAATACGCGAGAAGTATAATGGGTATCCGCGCAAATTCAGGATGTGCACTGCAAAAAATAGTAACAACAAAATTTTTGCCATTGCAAAGATCCTGAATGATGCGGGAATGAGTAAGGGGGCAACTCTCTCATTTCAAAGTATGGATCCAACAACACTCCATGTCGTTAAGCGCAGTAACATCAATATTGATGTCTTCTCTGCACTGATGGGTCGTTATCGCGATGCGGGAATCCCTACCTATACAGAACTGATTATGGGGATGCCGGGAGAGACCTATGAATCCTCAAAAGAGGGAATAGACACCTTACTCGAGGGACAAGATGACGCAGTGAATCTGTATGTGTACATTTGTAGCGTTCTCCCCAATTCTGAAATGAGTGATCCTCTGTATATAGGACTCCATGAGATCAAGTCGGTGCGGATGCCCATACTCCTTGCGCACAGTACCCCAGAACCAGAGTCATTGCCCGAGTACCAGAGCGTTGTTGTTGGGACAGCCTCAATGTCTACAGAGGACTGGCAACGCACCTACCTCTTCTATTGGGCGGTACAAGCCTTCCACTGTCTTGGGCTCCTCCAGCACATCGCTATCGTACTCCATCGGCAGTATGCCGTCCGTTACAGTGACTTCTACGAAGAGTTCATTAAATATTTCTCTGAACGAGAACACTCTCTCTCTGGCATACAAATTGCACTCGTGAGAGGTATTGTGAGAAAGGCAGCAGAGAATGGTGGACGGCTTGATGTAGTCTTACCGGAATTTGGAGAGATTTGTTGGCCTCTTGAGGAGGCGAGCTTCCTCTCTATTATTGCCAGCAAAGAGATCTTCTATACAGAGGTGGAACACTTTCTCTGCACTCTTACCAAGTATTGGGACATCTCTGTACCTCCGGATCTTATTACTGATCTTGTCCACTACCAATCAGCACTTGTGAAAGATCCTTTCAGTATAGAGCGCAGATTTACCCTATACTATGACCTCCCTGCGTACTTTTCTTCATTGAATGGTTCAAAAGAAGAGTTAGCCCAAAGGCCTACCACTGTCTGTATCCGTCCAGATGAGTACTTTGGTGGAGACTTTGAGTCCTTTGCGAGGACCGTTGTCTGGTACGGGAGAAAGGGTGGTCGCTTTCACCATACGCCAATACTTACAGAATCACCACTAGAGTAATTGTTACCTCTCACCCCGTTCATTAGCATGAGCTAATGAACGGGGTTTCTTTTTTGACTCTTTTCGCTATACTATGTTCCCATGGCAAATAACGGAAAAATGAACAAGAAGCCGAATCCTGTGCGCCCACACGGCTGGGGAGGACTCTCAAATCAGCTCCTCATCACTTTTTTGATTCTCTTTTCGGTATCACTCGCGTACTCATATTTTTCTGGCCAGCAGGACACTTCAGCAAACATCCCACTCTCCGAGTTGGCGAGAGAAATTGGGAACAGTAATGTCTCTACCATCACTGTCTCGGGGGACAACCTGGACATAACCCTCGTTGACGGGACAAAGAAGACCTCTCAGAAAGAGGGTGAGGCTTCACTTACCGAGACTTTGCGTAACTACAATGTCTCACCAGAGGCACTCTCGCGCATTGCGGTAACGGTAGAGAGTCCCAGTGGATGGAGTTTTTGGCTACTCAATCTGCTTCCAATCGTACTTCCTGTGCTCTTTGTCCTTTTCCTCTTTTGGATGGTGTCGCGGCAGCTGCGCGGCGCCTCCGCGCAGGCATTCTCTTTTGGCCAGTCAAAAGCGCGTCTGACTGACCCCAACGATCAAAAGCAAAAAATTACATTCAAAGATGTGGCAGGAGCACGAGAAGCGAAGGAGGAATTGACTGAAATTGTAGACTTCTTAAAAAATCCAAAAAAGTTTTTAGATATTGGTGCACGCATCCCTAAGGGGGTGCTCCTCATGGGTGGGCCAGGGACGGGTAAAACACTCCTTGCGCGCGCAGTAGCGGGGGAGGCGCATGTGCCATTCTTCTACATCTCTGGTTCTGAATTTGTGGAGATGTTTGTAGGCGTTGGCGCTTCGCGCGTGCGTGACCTCTTCAACATGGCTAAGAAGGCGGCGCCATCTATCATCTTCATTGATGAGATTGACGCCATCGGCCGGCATCGCGGTAGCGGTATGGGCGGCGGTAATGATGAACGCGAGCAGACACTCAATCAGATCCTTGTGGAGATGGATGGCTTTGAACCGAATGAGAAATTGATCGTGATGGCCGCGACCAACCGCCCAGATGTGCTTGACCCAGCACTCCTGCGCCCTGGGCGTTTTGACCGTCGTGTGGTGATTGACTTACCTGACATAAAAGATAGAGAAGAGATTTTGACCATTCACGCAAAAAATAAGCCGCTCGCGGAGGATATCAATCTGCACATTGTTGCCGAGCGTACTCCCGGCTTCTCTGGTGCTGACCTCGCAAACCTCATGAATGAGGGCGCGATTCTTGCGGCGCGGGAGAATCGTGTGAAGATTGCACAGTACGACCTTATCCGTTCTATTGAGAAGGTGATGCTCGGCCCCGAGCGCAAGAGTCATGTTCTCTCAGAGAAAGAGAAGAAGATTACCGCCTACCATGAGATGGGGCACGCTCTTGTGGCTTCTGTGCTCCCGTATGCTGACCCGGTGCATAAGATCTCTATCATCTCTCGTGGACATGCGGCGGGCTATACACTCAAACTCCCCTTAGAGGAACGGCGCCTCCAATCCCGGCAGGAGTTCTTAGATGATATCGCCGTCTCACTTGGTGGCTACGCGACCGAGCAGATTGTATTTGGAGATATGACCACTGGCGCCTCAAACGACATACAGGTCTCTACCGCGCTTGCACGCGATATGGTCGCCCGCTACGGGATGAGCGATACACTTGGCCCGGTAGCCTTTGAAGTAGGGGGGACGAGTGTACTCTCCTCGCGCGGAGCTATTGTTGAGAAGTTTGCGTCTGAGGCAGTGTCTGCGCAGGTGGATGAAGAAGTGTCACGAATCATGAACGAAGGGCTCACCCGTGCGCGAGAGGTGATAACTATCTACCGCACTACGCTTGACCACCTCGCTTCAGAACTCATACGGGTAGAGACTATAGAGCGCGAAGACTTTGATAAACTGTTGATTGTAAACGGTATCCAGCCAAAAAAGGTACAAACAGCAGATGCACCACTTATTGCAGAGGGATAGAAGAGGGGGGTATAGTGGGATGTGAGGATGTGTAGCTCAATGGTAGAGCAGTCGTCTTATACACGACTGGTTCCAGGTTCGAGTCCTGGCACATCCATTAGCACAAGACTTCCCGTCTTTTTGAGTGTCATATCGTTACGATTCTAGATCAGTTTCTTGATAGGATATTTCTTACCAGACAAAAAGAATTTTTACGGAGATAGATTTTGCGTAGTCTGGACGAGATTAAGTCTATATGTTACGCTCTTTCGAGCCAAAGGTTCTTTTACAACCTAATCCTGAAAGGAGTAATCGTGTATATGCGTACATCAGAAGTGGCCACAATGTGTTGCAAGCTCATCATCGATCAGGCGCATCCCCCTCCTAGTCGGCAAGAGTTGCTGCTACACAGCGGTCTTGACATAGTCAAGGATGCGACTCACGACGACAAAATTGTGAAAGCGACTCGTTAGCTCGGAGTACTGAGATCGTATTACCCCGAACGCTATGACGGTGTCACTCACGACATTCTCAGCTATATTTAGACGAACACGATGAGGAGAGGAGAGCGAGATGAAAAGCGTTAAAGAAGTTCTTTTCGATCTAGCGATGGCTGATATCGAAAAGCAAATTGAAGAAGCTGAGCAAAGAAGAAATGACGCAATTGAAGAAGCCAAGGCACACAAGGATGTAAAGGACTCTCGACACAACACTTTTAAGGAAGAGGCGCTGTATCTTGCTGGAGGTCTTGCTACCATAATCCAGGAACTGACCTCTCTATATGTTGATTTGAAATTCATGCGAATGCAAATTGACATAAACAACAAGGTCTCGGACGGCGCGATTGTCGAAGTCAAGAATATCGACACGGGTGTGAAGACAAAGTACTTTCTTCTGCCTGCCGGAGGAGGATATGTATATGAAGTGAATGGGGAGCAGTATTCAACACTGACGATCCAGGCACCGCTCGCATGCTCTCTCTTCGGAAAGACGAAGGGGGACAGAGCAAAAATCACAATACATGGGACGACAAAGTATCTACTCATCGTCTCAGTATCCTGAGGTAGTCTAAGGCGAAAGATACTAATGTCTTTATCATCGTCCAACCCTTTTAGGAAAGGATAGCAGTTAACTTTAACGCCGCGAGAGATCAATAATACTACGCGGCGTTTTTTTTGGCGGATCTACAGATATAATTCCTGATAGTACGATTATCGTAGCGGCGAGGCGGTTTGGTCTGATTTCGATCAGAGTTTTTTTAAGACAGGTTCAAGCGCGGTTGTATGAATACTCTATTTCGCCAAGGCTCCGCAGTGAGAAGCTCTACTCAAAATGGATTGAATTGAGGCGAGAGAGGCGTTCTCGGAGGATGGGGTGAGTAGCGAGGGATGGGTCCTCACTAATAATTTTTTTCGCCTCGCTTCGTGCTGCCTCAACCATTTTTAAATTTTTGAGTGCCACCATCCCGATATCAGAGATGCCGGACTGCGCGGTTCCACTGAGAGTACCTGATCCGCGGATGAGTAAATCTTTTTCTGCGAGTTCAAAACCACTTTTTGCATTCACGACCGCTTTTAGCCGCGCCATGCTTGTTGCGCCCTTGGTACCGAGAAAGAGAAAGCAGTACGACTGGTGAGCGCTCCGTGCCACCCGACCGCGGAGCTGGTGTATCTGCGCAAGTCCAAATCGCTCGGCTCCTTCAATAACAATGACAGTCGCATTTGGGATATTCACACCCACCTCTACGATAGAAGTAGAGACGAGGATATGGATTCTCCCACCACTAAATGCGCTCATTACCCTTTCTTTTTCATCTCGCTTCAACTTCCCGTGCACTAAGCCCACTTCGTATTCGGGGAAGATATTTGTCTGGAGATGCTCGGCTTCTGACTTTGCTGACTTTACTTCCAACGCCATTTCTTTCTCTGGATCCGGTTCATCAATGCGTGGGCAGATGATAAAGACTTGCCTGCCTCTGTATAACTCCTCACGCATCCGTTCGTAAGCGCGATCTCGTTCTTTTTCAGAGATGATCTCGGTAATTACTGGCTTTCTCCCCGGGGGCATATCGTCAAGGATGGTGAGGTCCAAATCTCCGTAGATAGTAAGTGCGAGAGTACGGGGGATTGGTGTCGCGGTCATAGAAAGGAGGTGTGGTGCAATCTTATTTTTTTTTACTAGCTCCATTCGCTGTCTGATGCCGAATCGGTGTTGTTCATCAATGACAACAAGACCGAGCGCCTTCCATGTAACATTTTTTTGTATAAGTGCGTGGGTGCCAACAAGGATCGGGATTTCTCCGTTCGCAACCCATTTCAAAAGTTGTGCGCGAGAGATGTGTGTATGTTCCTCAGGATTCACTTTGGAGGGGAACTTGCGGCACTCACTCCCCGTAATGAGTCCTACCTGTATGCCGAGGTTAGAGAAGTAGTGTATGAATGATTCAAAATGTTGGCGTGCGAGTATCTCAGTTGGTGCCATGTAGGCGACCTCATACCCTGCATGCACCGCAGCGTAAGCGGCAATAGCGGCGACGGCAGTCTTCCCTGATCCTACATCTCCTTCAAGGAGTCGTAGCATGGGTGCGCTCCGAGAGAGGTCGGTAAGAATTACTTTCGTTGCTTTTTTTTGTGCGTTGGTGAGCGAGAAGGGGAGGCGGTCAATAAACTGTTGCACAGAGGATTGCTCGACGGTAATGGCGCAGGCGCCAATCTCTTGGTACGCGTTCCGGTCGCGCAATCGGGCGAGATTAAGGCAGAGCACTTCTTCAAAGGCAAAACGCTTTTGTGCCGCAAGCGCGTCGCTCGCGCGCTTGGGAGTGTGGATAAAGAGGAGTGATGCTGAGAGCGAGGGTAGCTTGTAGCGCGCGCGGAGTGCTTCGGGGAGTGGATCAGTCATCTGCTCGTGCGCGCCTCTCTCTAAGGCCTCGTGAATGTGGTGCTGTATCCACTGTGAAGAGATGCCGGCTGTGGTGGGATACACTGGAGTGAGTCCCATGTGTGTCTCTGGAGAGAGGGAGATGTCTTCTCCTGAGTAGAACTCAATCTCTGGATTGATCATGGAGAGTCGTTTATTTTTCTCTCTGACCTGTCCATACACTCGCACTGCTGATCCAACAGCAAATTTCTTTGCCATATAGGGTTGATGGAACCAGACGAGGGTAATGGTCCCCGTGCCGTCATCAATCACGGCCTCGCCGAGTAGGGTCTTTTTGCGAAAGGCTCTTCGTGCTTCAGACTTGGTAATAGTGCCTATTAGGGTGACTTGTTCTAGGGGTGCACAGTCTGCAATATGCTTATGCGTACCATGATCCTCGTAACGGGTGGGATAGTGAGAGAGGAGCTCCCGTACCGTCTCTATGTGGAGATGTTTAAGTGCTTCTTCCTGCTCTCCAGAAATGCGCCAGAGGGAGAGGAGCTTAGTCTCTGGGCTTATTGTTGCTGTGGTGTTCCGCATGGACTGTAGTATACCGCGCACAATAAAAAAACAATCCGCCTTGTACGGATTGTTTTTTTATTTTTGTGGACTACTGTGCCGGGACAGTCTCAGTTGTAGGTGTCCCGGTCGTCGGAACCGTGTCTTCAACTGGCGCGCCCGATTGTGTGTACCACCAGTACCCGCCTGCGAGTACAATGATAATCACAACGATCCACGTGATAGTCTTGCCACTCATTGGAGCATAGTTATCTACTAATAGGGACAGTATAACATAAGTGGATTATCCTGCCACAATATACTAGTATGTGAAGTTGGGGAGAGGTGGCTGAGTGGCTGAAAGCAGCATCCTGCTAAGATGCTAGGGGAGTAATCCCCTCGAGGGTTCGAATCCCTCCCTCTCCGCCAAAATTGAAAATCGGAATTGGAAGCTGAAATGGGGTCGCGCCGCAGGCGC
>CAYNXC010000004.1:0-21059 GCA_964401135.1 uncultured Candidatus Saccharibacteria bacterium | reverse complement strand
CAGCACGCGTACGCAGCACCCCCTCTCTCACGCAGTCCCGCACCCCTCTATGTGGTCTCAGAAGCCGAACGCGGATTCAGCGTCTACTCACCCGACGATCCCAAGACACTCTTCCTGGTTCGCGGCACACCCGCCGCACCGACTTGCACCTGTCCTGACTTCATAAACCGCCCTGATCCCCGTGACCGTTGCGATCACATCAATGCCGTCTTCGGAGGGAGGGGAGGCAATGCAGTGGAGGAGGAGATCGATCCCGTCGAAGCCGAGGAACGCCGCGCGATCCAGGAGGAGTCCGGGGTCTCTGTGACAGCTCCCGGCCTCAATCGGCCCCACTTCCCCAGCGACCTCACGATCAAGCGCAGCATCTCACCCGATGGACGGATCGACTCGCTCTCGGTGGAACTCTCCTGCCCCGTCCACGAGGCTGAGTTCGAAGCCACAATGGGACAGGCCAGCATCGCGCTCTCGCTCCAGGAAGCCATCGTCAAGAGCTTCCTCGCCAAGCAGGGGAGCCGCGCGAACGGCAACGGCCAGCCCCACGGGAACGGCAACGGGCATACCCAGACAGGAGAAGGCACCCCCGTCCCGGCCACGATCCTGAAGATCGATGGGATGCAGACCCGCAGCGGTTGGCGGATGTACCTGGCCTTCAATGTGGAGGGCAAGCAACTCAAACTCTTCGGCGACAAGCAGCACCTCTGCGATGCCCTCACTGGAGCGGGGTACCGCCACCATCCCAACGACATCTATCCTGACATGGAGTTCAACCTCCCGTGCCGAGTGGTCACTGAGATGAGTAAGGACGGCAAGTACCAGAACATCGTCAAGGTCATGTCCGACCGGTACACCGGAGGACAGCGATGACACAGACCAGCGACGACGCTCTACTCGCCCCCTCCCTCCCGCACCTCTCGTACTCGCAAGCCAGCAAGTATCTCACCTGTCCGGAGCAGTACCGTCTCCACTACCTCGAAGGTCTGCGGCCCACGCAGGAGTCCGCCAATCTCGTCTTCGGGAAGACCATCCACCAAGCGCTCGCGTGTCTGTTCCAGGGTCAAGGAGACCCGGTGGCTCATTTCCAAGCTACGTGGGAGAGCATGAAGGACAGGAACCTCCGCTACGCCGTCCGGGAGACCTGGGAGAAGCTCCGGGAGAAGGGGACCACACTCCTTGGGCGCTTCGTGGATGAGGAGTACCCGAAGATCGGTACCGTCCACGCCTCCGAGAAACCCTTCACGCTCACCATCAGCAGTCTGGACCTGCCCTTCGTGGGGATTGTCGATCTGGTGGCCGACGTGGAGGGCAAACGCACGGTGATCGACTTCAAGACCGCTTCTTCAACGTATGAAGACCATGAAGTTGCTTTGTCTGACCAACTCACCGCCTATCAGCTCGCTGAACCCTCGGCGGACCAGTCGGCATTCATTGTCCTTGTGAAGACAAAGGAGCCACGGATTGACTGGTACCTGTCCCAACGGACGGGAGAGCAACTGCGGGAGTATCTGGAGAAGCTCGGTCTTGTGGCTCAGCAGATCCAGGACCGGGTCTTCTTCAAACGCCCCGGACAGCACTGCTCGTACTGCGACTTCCTGCCCGTGTGCCTCGGTGACAGAAAGCAGATCGAAGCGATGTTGACCACGGTGGGGTGATGGGGGACTTGAGCCAGCCTCTTGAGGGCTGGCTTTTTTATACCAATCCAGTTCAATCCGCCTCTTTCCACTTTCACCCTGATGCTGTAACCTCACGTTCACTGGTATCCAGTCGCATGGTTTACTAGACGACAGTAGGACACGTGAACGGGCCGTTTCCTGAGAGGCGGTTGTTGCAGGAAAGTGAGCTTCTTATATACTATAGGTATGCTTTTTACGCTATTCCTTATCGTTCTCGTTTCTTCCTTCCCTCTCCTCGGCGCATGGTATGCTCGGAGGTACGAGCGCGTTGAGGCACTCGTGGCTCTCTATGTTACATTTGCTGCCTTGAGCCAGATTATGGCTTCAAAAATATCCGCATTCGACCTTGGCATTCGCCTCGTCTATGCACCAGCTGCCGTCCTCGTATTTGCCGTAACTTTCCTCATGACAGACATCGTGAACGAAAAGTTTGGAAGACGAAAAGTTCACGAGATGATCTTCATCACCTTTCTAACACAGGTGGCTCTTGTGGTGTTCCTATGGATCGGCCGGATCCTACCCCCTGCACCTTTTTGGACCCACCAGGATGCTTGGGATACATTGCTCGGAGTTGTCCCCAGAATCACTTTCGCAAGTTGGCTGACATTTCTTGTCAGCGAGAATCTGGACGCTTGGCTCTATTCATTCGTTCGTCGTTTGACGGGTGGCAAATGGCTTTGGATGCGAAATGTCTTTAGCACGATCCCGTCTCTAACCATCGATACCGTTCTTTTTGTTACGCTCGCTTTCTGGGGGACAGGCATACCCCTCCTCCCGCTAATCCTAGGCCAGTTCGCATCAAAGTACTTGGTCGGCATAATTGATATTCCCTTCATGTACCTCAATCGAGCACTTCTAGGTCCTCCACTTCCAGGCGTCCTACTAGAAGAGTTTAGTTCTGGGAAGAACAATGATGCTTGACACAATAGTAAGCTTTATTGAGAAGGTGGTTGAGAAGCACAGACAACGCTCGACTGTCGAGGTTGTGAATCATCTAGGTCACTCATTTAAAATCGATCCGCAGGTATTCTCTCCATTCATTGCTCCTTCGGGTTATCTGAGTTTCAGTCTTGTGGCACAACCCATCTTTTTTGGAAAGCACGTCTTAGATGTGGGATGCGGAGCTGGAATCTTCGCATCACTTACCGCAGCATCTGGCGCCACAAGAGTAGTGGGCGTAGACATCAATCCAGTTGCCGTCGAGAATGCTCGTAGAAATGCCTTATCTCTTGAGGTTGACTCACTCGTTGAGGTTCGGACCGGCGATCTGTTTGAACCCATATTAGATGACGAGGCATTTGACATCATTTTCGCCGACCTACCCTTTACTTCTGGAGAACCGCGTGATTTGCTTGACCGTGCGTTCTACGACCCAGACCTCACAGCTATCCGACGATTTCTACGAGAAGTTCCAGAAATTCTAGCTCGAGCAAGTCCCGGTGCGAGGGCTTTTCTTTGTTTATCTGACTTTGAACCCCTCGAAGCCGATGAAATGAACACGCAAGGTTTCATACGTAGTCGTGTCTATCTCTCCATTCACTTGCCAGAAGTGACTTTAAACCTGTATGAATTGACACTTGAAGTTTAGGGTGATTGTGGAGGTGCAACTTTGCTGCAAAAGCTATTAGACCTCAGGGATTATTCGACTCTTCTGGGCCTTTGTGTCGGGATTGCGAGCTTTACCGCTGCCTTGTTCATCTCCTGGCGACAATTCAAAGCAGGGAAGGATCTCAAGAGTCTTGTTGACGAAGTTAAGCAACGCCTTTTCGGCACCATCGAAGGTTTTGATGATTTATACCACAAGGCAATTCAGATACTAGAACAGGCAAATGAGATCCCTCAATCTGAGGTTGGAATAATGCTGTATTGGCTGTGGTTTGGTGCTGATACTGAGTTAAGGAACAACGAGTATAAGCTTGCGAGTCTAAAACCAAACCAATCCAACATCCGAAAGCTCTTAGCAATCAGACGAGAAAGGGGATATCAGACCAGAGTGGTTCTTTTGGAGCCGAAAGGACAGCGAATGCGCGATTTTTTGAGAGCTTTACGTGACTGGCAGCGATCCAAGGAAAGCACGCAGACCAGGCTCTTCGATGGGCTAACGTCGACCCGTACTAACCAAGCTAATGTGAATCCTAATGAAGACAGTGATGGCGAGGATCTGAATGGGTGCATTGAAAACTACAGAAAGGATGTTGAAGAATTCAGTAGAGAGGTCCAGAAGACTCCAGACACCAAGTTTAGAAAGCTCGTCAAGAAAGAAGCAGTCCCAATGATAATGTTCGCCTTGAAAAGGAGGGGCAGTGGTGGTTGTTGTCTTGTCTGTCTGAATGAAATAGAGAGTCTCACTTCTCATGCGCCGGTAGGTGGTTTTTACTCTGAGGATTCCAAAATAGTAGATATCGTCTATGGCCAGATTGAACGGATAGGAGAAAGGTAGAACGAAAAGCAACAAATATAGCAGGGTCACATGGAATCAGATTTAAGGGTGGCCTTTGGTCAATCCGTCACATTCCCCCTCCTTTCCCCAATCTCTCTTCCTGCGACAATAAGCGCACACTCACAGTCCGAGCCCCTTCAAGTGTATGTCAAACAACATTCCCTCTTTACTCATGAACCAATCCATCAAAGTTCTAACGGCGTCCCGTTGAGGGACCCTTGATAGGACGATGGGCCGTTCGAGCACTTTTTTGCTGATATTTTTTGATGCTATACTTCGTCTATGACCTTTTTTGATGCGCTGATGCTGGGGCTAGTGGAAGGGATGACAGAATTTTTGCCGGTCTCATCAACAGGACACCTCATACTCACCGCGCAGCTCCTAGGTCTCTCGGGGGACTTTGTGAAGAGTTTTGAAATTGCTATTCAGGTGGGTGCCATCCTTGCGGTTCTCTGGCTCTATGGGGCTAGACTCCTCCTCAATGTGCAGATCCGCAAGAATGTTGCGATAGCATTTTTCCCTACGGCCGTGGGTGGACTCCTCCTCTACAAGACAGTAAAGACAGTATTTTTTGAGAACACCACACTCATTCTCTCCGCACTCTTAGTCGGAGGCATCGTGCTCATTCTCTTTGAAAAGTTACACAAAGAAAAAGGGGGTACACTAACTGACTTAGAGAAAATGACATGCCGGCAAGCTTTCAGTGTTGGCTGTTTTCAAATTATCGCCATGATCCCCGGCGTCTCTCGTGCAGCGGCAACAATCCTAGGGGGTCTCTATGTTGGTCTCTCGCGCCGCGCGGTTGTAGAATTTTCTTTTCTTCTTGCCGTACCCACCATGCTTGCCGCGACGGGACTCGATTTAGTGAAGAACGGTCCTTCATTTAATAGGGGAGAGTACGGACTTCTCATCCTCGGCGGCTTTATGGCGTTTGTAAGCGCGCTCGTCTCTGTGCGCTGGTTTGTCTCGTATGTGTCTTCACATAATTTTATCCAGTTTGGCATCTACCGTATCACATTTGCTCTCACATGGTGGGTAGTAGCCTGATCCTTCGATATGCTCAGGGTAAATGCTACACTTTCACTATGACCACAGAACAAGTCGCCATTGCGGCACAGATTAAGGAAATATTACTCGCTTCAAAGCGAGTTTTATTGCACTGTCATCCTAATCCAGATGAAGATAGCGTGGGGAGCGCTCTGGCGATGAAGTATATATTGGGATCACTTGGCATTGCCGCAGATGTAGCCCGCGGAGATTCTCCACTTCCGCCACAACTTTCTTCGCTCCCTGGGTACGCGTCTATACTGGATAAGGCGGTACACGAGTGTGACTTCTCTCTCTACGACACTTTTCTCGCGCTCGATAGTTCCAACCTTGCCTATGTGACGCAGAAAAAAGATTTTACTTTCCCATCACATATCCAGGTACTCGTCATTGATCACCACAAGAGTAATACTAAGTACGGTTCTCTCAATCTTATTGTCGACGAGTACCCCGCGGCAGCGCAGATTCTCTACGATCTCACGACACTCTGGGGGGTGACACTTACTCACGACATAGCACTCAATCTTTTTATCGGTATTTACAGCGATACAGGAGGGCTCCGCTATCCGCGCACCACAGGAGATGTCTATCGTGCCGCTGCGACACTTGTTGACTGTGCCCCTGATTCTCTAGATACCCTGCGCATAGTCTACAACAGTGAGACCCCGGGGAGTATCCGTTTTCGTGGGATCGGTCTCTCATCGCTTGAAGTTGTATGTGGTGGTCGCGCCGCCATCTCCGTTGTCTCTCAAGAGGCACTTACCCGAGAGGGGATAGCGTTTACTGATACACAGAAGTTTAGTATTGCGGGGATACTTGTTACCGTGGCGGGCTGGGATATTTGCGCTAGCTTGGTAGAGAATACTACAGGGGCAGTTCGCGTCAGTCTGCGATCACGCGACCCAGAGCGTTACGATGTCTCTCTCATAACGAGCACTCTCGGTGGAGGCGGCCATGCCGCCGCGGCTGGAGCCATGATTACCGCACCACTTGCAGAAGCAAAGCGGATAGTGGTAGAGAAGATACAAACAATCTTATGCGCTTAGAGATTCCTTACATCAGACAGAAAAAAGACTATACCTGCGGGCCAGCCTCTCTCGGTATGGTATTCTCGTTCTTGGGGCATATCAAATCACAGACCAAACTGACACGCGCGATGAAGACGAGTAGGGAGAAAGGGACACAAAACTGGTCAATGATTAACTATGCCCGCAAAGAAGGGTTCTTTGCCTATGTGAATGAAGAGTCTACTCTCGAAGAACTAAAGTATTATCTCTCACGCGGCTTTCCAGTCATTGTGAACTACATTGAGCCATCGGAGGATGAGACTCACTTCTCTGTGGTGATCGGGTTTAGCCGTCTCACAGGAAGCATTATCATGAATGATCCGTGGAATGGGAAAGATTTTCGTTTATTAGAAGATGAATTTCTTAAGCGTTGGCACTCGTCAGGATACCGACACAATAAGTGGTTGATGGTGGTCTCTAAAGAACCGTTTCAGCTAGGAAAACAGTTTTCGCCGCTCTCAAAAGAGCGTTCTCGTCATGGCGGACACACTACAGCACAGAAAGAGATCCCTGAATAGTTGCGCGCCAATTCTCTTCAGGTATCATGAGTAGCATGGAAGGAGTAGAGAAAGAGAAGAACATAGCGGTTCCTGCTGAACTCTGTCGATCTTGCGCAGAAGCGCAGCATCAGGAGTTAGAGGGACAGCAAGACGCACAAGGATTAACCTTGCCGCGTAGACAAGCCCTCCGCCGCGCTCTCTTACACACAGGATAACGAGTATGGCAGTTGTTGATGATACCGCACTACGGAATGAGATCCGAGACGCCATCTCACATGGCGAGTTTCTTGCGCATCTTTCTGAAGATGAACGGGAGTCAATTATTGGGACATTGCTTGAAAATACACTCTCAGCAATAAACCTCGCCATATTGGAGCGGATGAGCGAGCAAGAGCGAGAAGAGCTCTTGCGCCGATGCGACTCAAGTGATGACGATGCAGTTCTCTCGTATGTGGAAAAAATTGTCGGAGACTTGAACCCCATTGCTCGTTCTGCAGTAGAATCGGTAATATCTGCCTTTAAACTTCGTCTCTATAGAAGAGAGGCGAAGTAAGCAACAAACTATTAGTGGTAAAAATAATGCGCATGGATACAACTGATAAAAAGTTGATTACCAAGTTTTCCGTCATATTTCTAGCAGTGGCTACCGTGTTTATCGCGGTGCAAGTGTTAAACAGTCTGCGTGAATTTAAGTTTATCGGGAGGACCCCGGGGAGTGTAAGTGTTATTACAGTGACAGGGACGGGGAAGGTATCTGCAAAGCCAGATATTGCCGAGCTCTCTTTTGCAATCGTGAAGGATGGGAAGAAGGTTGCTGACGTACAAGCACAGGCTATAGATGTGGAGAAAAAAGTTCTCGCATTCTTAAAAGAGAATGAGATTGCCGATAAGGATGTCAAGACGGTCAATTACTCACTCTCCCCTCGCTATGAGTACAAGGCAACAGTCTGTTCACCGACCTACTGCCCCCCGGGAGACAACCGCACACTTGCTGGCTATGAAGTGCGCCAAGATATGATTGTGAAAGTGCGAGTCATTGATAACGCTGGGGGTATTGTGGGCGGTCTCGGTGCCCTCGGGGTTACTGATGTGAGCAATATTAGCCTGACTCTTGATGATCCTGAAAAGGTACAACGCGACGCTCGTGCTGAGGCTATTGCCGATGCAAAGCAAAAGGCAGAACAGCTCGCAATCGACCTGGGAGTCAATCTCCGTACTATAATTAGCTTTTCTGATAATAATGGGGGGATGCCCATCCCACTCTCTGTAGAGAAGTTTGGTCGCGGAGGAGCGATGGATGCCGCAGTCTCCTCGTCCCCAACACTCCCAACAGGAGAGAATACCTATAGCTCATCAGTCTCTATTACCTACGAAATCGAGTAGCAGCGCCGTAGTGTTAGCCACACACGCATGAATTGACAAGAGCCAGTGCAGCTTGCTACTATGGGCACTGGCTCTTTTTTGAGTCTGTTTTATCTTTATGGCAAAAACTTCAGTCATTGCACGAGGAGTAAAGGCCCCCAAATGGAGCTCACGGATCGTCCGGCGCTGTTTCCGTTGTGGGCGTAAGCGCGGCTATATGCGTGACTTTGGTATGTGCCGCATTTGCTTCCGCGAGTTTGCAAATGAAGGAAAAATCCCAGGGGTTAAGAAAGCTTCCTGGTAATATAACTATGGTAACTGACCCTATTGGAGATATGCTCGTCCGTATCGTGAATGCAAGCCGTGTTCGGCATGCATCAGTCACCATCCCTCTCTCGCGAGTGAAGCTCTCTATCGCAGAAGCGTTGGAGCGGAACGGGTATGTGCGGAATATTGTGGCAAAAGGTAAGAAGGTGAAAAAGATATTCTCACTTGATTTGGTATACGCAGGCGGAGAGTCAAAAGTCCACAAGATCGCACGCGTTTCAAAGCCCTCTCGTCGCGTATATATGAGGGCAGGAGACATTATCCCTGTCCGACAGGGCCTAGGGTCGCTCGTACTTTCTACACCAAAGGGAATTTTAACAGGTGAGGAGGCAAAAAAAGAAAATGTCGGAGGGGAAGTACTCTTCACTATTTGGTAATATGTCACGCTTAGGGAAAAAACCGATCGCGATTCCTTCAGGAGTTACCGTCACCATCGCGGGTGGTGATGTTTCTGTGAATGGCCCCAAGGGGACATTATCTCGCTCATTGGATACTGTGATTACCATTTCCCAAGATAATGGTGTACTCACACTTACTCCTCAGAAAGAGAATGTGCACACCCGTGCGCTCTGGGGTACATACGCTTCTCATCTACAGAATATGCTCGAGGGAGTTACCAAGGGTTACCAAAAAAAACTCATAATAGAAGGAGTTGGATACAAGTGGGATCTGAAGGGGAAGGACCTCGTACTTTCCATCGGTTTTTCTCACCCTGTGATTGTCCCGGTAACCGAGGGTCTCACTGTGACGGTCGAGAAGGGGACATTAACGGTCGCTGGGTACGACAAGGAGTCCGTTGGCCAGTTCGCCGCACAGGTTAGATCACTCAAGCCAGTTGAGCCCTACAAGGGTAAGGGGATCCGTTACGAAGGCGAACATGTCCGTCGTAAGCAGGGTAAGAAGTCTGCAAAATAATATGAATCCACGATCACAAAAACGAGAGGTCCGACGCAGGCGCATTCGCGCACGCATTACTGGCACCGCAGTCCGTCCACGTCTTGCTGTCTTCCGTTCAAATAAACATCTTTATGCACAGGTGATTGATGATACCGCTGGGCACACATTGGTCTCCGCACACGATGGAGATGTGGAGAAGGGGAAAGGGAAGACTAAGGAATCAGTCAACATTCCTGAAGCAGTAGGGATGCTCGTTGCCAAGCGCGCCTTGGAGAAAAAAATTGCGAGCGTCGTGTTTGACAGAGGTGGGTACCAGTACATAGGGACGATTAAAGCATTAGCCGATGGCGCGCGTAAGGGAGGACTCTCACTGTAATATGGCAGACGAGACAACAACAAAAGCACCGTCACAACGGCACAATGATGCGGATCGTCGCGGGGTGCCTCGTGGTGGAGGGCGCCGTGATGGGCGCACTCGTCCAGAGCGCGAGAAGCCAGAGTATGATCAGAAGTTGATTGATGTACGACGTGTGGCTCGCGTAGTCTCTGGTGGGCGCCGTTTCTCATTCTCTGTCGCGCTCGTAGCAGGGAACCGTAAGGGCAAGGTTGGTGTGGGCATTGGGAAGGCAACAGACACCACACTTGCAATTGATAAGGCAATGCGCGATGCAAAGCGCTCTATGATTACCCTCTCACTCACTAAGACGATGAGTATTCCCCACGAGTCAAGCGCTAAGTACTGCTCTGCCCGTGTAGTTATTAAACCAGCACACGGGAGGGGCTTAGTAGCGGGGAGTTCTGTCCGCAATGTACTCGCGCTTGCGGGAGTCACCGATGTGAATGCAAAGCTTCTCTCTAAGACAAAGAATAAGCTCAACAATGCACGCGCCGCGTTGAAGGCATTGCGCGTATTTACTGCACGCTAATACTATGCGAATACACGAATTAAAACGGGATACTCCATATAAGAAGAGCACACAGATTGGTCGTGGCGGTAAGCGTGGCAAGACCTCAGGGCGTGGTACTAAGGGTCAAAAGGCGCGTGCTGGGCACAAGATCCGCCCAGAGATCCGTGACCGCATTAAGAAGATCCCCAAGCTGCGTGGGTATAAGTTTGGTACACAGGAGATTAAGCCGCATACGGTGAACCTCTTTGCAATTGAAGCGCGCTTTGAGGATGGCGAGACCGTAAATCCAGCGACGCTCATTGAGAAGGGGTTGCTTCGCCGAGTGCGTGGCAAGAGCCCCGCCGTGAAGGTGCTTGCAACAGGGACGCTCTCCAAGAAACTCGCCTTTACAGGAGTCCTTGTCTCAGAGGCTGCCAAGAAAAAGATTAGCGCCGCAGGTGCTAGTATTAGTTAAATCCTATGGATCAGCTGCTCTATAAGTTTAAGCTCATCGCGTCTGACCGTACGCTCGTCCTCCGGCTACTTTTTGTACTACTCATTCTAGTTATATTCCGCTTAGGAAATGCAATTACCATCCCCGGCTTGGATACTGCCGCACTCGCGCAATTTTTTGCCAATAGTCAGTTTTTTGGTCTCTTGAACATCTTTTCTGGTGGTGGACTCTCCAACCTCTCCATTATGATGCTTGGTGTCGGACCATACATTACTGCATCCATTATTATGCAACTTATGACCATGGTCTTTCCCGCGCTCAAAGAGATGTACCAAGAAGAGGGGGCGGCAGGTCGGCGTAAGTTTGCACAGTACTCGCGCATCTTGACGGTGCCACTTGCGGTGATACAGGGCTTTGGCCTTCTTACACTCCTCAAGAACCAAGGACTCCTTGGCGAGCTCACGATGACTGATCAGATTGTGAATGTGATTATTGTGACCGCTGGGTCAATGCTCTTGATGTGGCTCGGTGAGCTTATTACGGAGTACGGTATTGGCAACGGTGTCTCACTTATCATCTTTGCCGGTATTGTCGCTCGTGTGCCAGCGAGTATCTACCAGCTGATGGTGACCTTTGATACTTCACAGATCCCTGTATATATCGGCTTTATCGTGGTAGCACTCGTGGTGATTGCCGCTGTGGTGGTGGTGACAGAAGCGGAGCGACCAATCCCTGTGACCTACGCAAAGCGAGTGCGAGGGATGCGTCTCTATGGTGGTGGTTCTACCTACTTACCACTCCGTCTCAATCAAGCAGGGGTGATGCCGATTATCTTTGCGCTTTCTATACTCTTGTTCCCGCAGATGATCGCAACCTTCTTGGGGAATATAGATAACTCCATCGCTCAGACTGTGGGGAACGCTTTGAATATGCTCAATACCAATCAGTGGGTATATGGCATCTTCTACTTTGTGCTCGTCTTTCTATTTACCTACTTTTACACGGCAGTCACCTTTGATCCAGATATGATTGCAAATAATTTACAGAAGTCAGGCGCCTTCATCCCCGGGGTGCGTCCCGGAGTGCCAACCTCACACTATCTTGGCCGCATTATTACGCGACTCACACTTGTGGGGGCAGTCTTCCTTGGTCTTGTCGCTATTCTTCCACTCATTATGCAGAGCGTGACGGGCATCGGTACACTTGCGATAGGCGGCACCGCACTCCTCATTGTGGTCTCGGTTGCACTTGAGTTTGTAAAACAAATTGAGGCGCAGGTCTCCATGCGCGAGTACTGATTCTTTGGTAAAGAGAGTATAATTTGCTGATTTGAAAAAATCTTACAAGAAAGGTTTTTCTCCATTAGCAGTAATTATTATCATTGTTGTACTTGCAGTAGGGGGAGTGTTGGTGTATCAAGAACGAAAAAATTCCACACCGAAACAGATGGAGCAGGAGAAAGATATTCAAAAGAGGGGGCGGACTATTACACGAAACTTGCTGAAAATGTCCCTGCGAAAAAGACAGGGACTTTCTCTTGGACCGTGACTCAGCCGCCGTTTGAGAAGTATCAGCTCCAGATATATCCGGAAGGGGGAAGGGAGTCCGTGGGATACAGTAAGAGTTCTTTTTCCATCACGGGAGGAATTTCGTTGACAGAGATGTCCGTGTTCCAGGATCAGGAGCTCGGGATATATTTTAAGTATCCAAAAACATGGGATCTCCTAACAAAGACTCATGGACCATCAAAAGACACTGATGGATATTGGGCGACGATAAGTAATGCAAATGATGATGATGACTTGGAATACATTTCCATCTATTCGAAAGATTATGAATTTCATGGAATGCCTACCTCAGGGACCATAGGCCCTTCACGATCAATCTTGACTCGTTGTCCGTCCCTTGCGATATCCTGTAAGAAATTTACTATCTCAGGGCGCCATGGGATAGATATTGTAGAAGCATACAAGGATGAAGCGGGATTTCTCAATACGCGTAGAGTGGTTTATCTCTCAAATCCTACGGGAAAATATTCGGTCATTATTCTTCGTGCAATCCTCCGTTCTTTGGCACAACAAACAGGAACAGCCTTACCAGGCACCATTGAAGAAAAAGAGCTTTATGTAAGCAAGGTGAGTACATTACTCGAGAATGGATCTCTCAGTCCTGCCGAGAGAGATCGGCTTACAGGTCTTGATACTATTCTCTCTACCCTCTCCTTTTTGTAGGATTGTAGGTACTTCTATTGTTGTGTTAGATTGAAGGTATGGCAACATACCAAACCTTTATATTTATTGGGCGCTCGGGATGTGGGAAGGGGACACAGGCCAAGCTCCTCATGGAGTATTTGAAGCAGACAGAACCAGAACGCGAAATCTACTATCTAGAAACTGGACAGAAGTTCAGAGACTTTCTTGGGGAGAATTACCTTTCTAGTATCATTGCCAAGCGCATTATGGAGACTAATGAGCGCCAGCCCGAGTTTCTCGCTATCTACATGTGGTCACACCTCTTTGTAGAGAATATGAAGGGGGACGAACACCTCGTGCTTGATGGTACTCCTCGATCTCTCTTAGAGGCACAGGTGCTTGATACTGCATTGCGTTTTTATAATCGTGCCGATGCACACATTATTTATATTGACGTCTCAAGGGAGTGGTCAGAGACGCGGCTCATTGAGCGTGGCCGAGCGGATGATGTTGCCAAGGATGGAATTAAGAAACGACTTGATTGGTTTGACCGCGATGTACTTCCTGCCATCCAGTACTATAGTGAGCACAGAGAACATAATTTTCATGAAGTAGACGGGGAACAGGGGATTGAAGCGGTCCACCAGGCACTCATCGCGAGTATCTATGATAAGTATTAAGACGGAGGAGGATATAGCGCTCTTACGGGAGGGTGGCGCACATCTTGCTGCTATTCTCTCTACCCTCAAGCAAAAGGTACACCCAGGCCTTCGTACACAGGATTTAGAAAATGAGGCGCAGAGATTGATCGCTGAGTATGGTGACACTCCCTCTTTTTTTAACTACCAACCAGAGGGAGCGAAACAACCCTACCCAGCGGCGCTCTGCGTCTCTATTAACGAAGAAGTAGTACACGGCATCCCCTCAGAGCGGCTTATTAACGAGGGAGATGTGGTTGGTCTTGATCTTGGGCTCATTCATCATGGGGTATATGTGGACGCTGCTCTTACCGTTGGGGTACCCCCACTCGTTGACCCGCTCCATCGTTTGATTGCTGTAACCAAGGAGGCGCTCTCTGCTGGTATTCGTGTAGTACGAGAAGGACACACGGTTGGGGACATTGGCGCTGCTGTGGCATCTATAGCCGAGGAAGAGGGCTTCTATGTTATCCGAGATCTTTCTGGTCATGGCGTCGGCTACGCCGTACATGAGGATCCAATTATCCCTAACTGGGGAAAGGCAGGAAGAGGAGAGACACTCTGTGCTGGTATGGTAATTGCGATTGAGCCAATGCTGAGTATCAAAGATACCTCTGTCCGCATAGGGAGGGATGGATTTGCTTTTGTTACCAAGAAGGGTAGTATCAGTGCACACTTTGAACATACAGTAGTCGTTACTAAGGAAGGGTCAGAAATTTTAACAGCATATAAAGAAGTATAGACGATGAATAATCCAAAAGAAGAGAGGACATTCCTTATGGTGAAGCCTGATGGGGTACGCAAGGGATTAGTGGGAGAAATTATTCGACGCTTAGAACAGCGTGATCTTAAAATTATCGGGCTTAAGATGTTTAGACCTACTCGTTCACAGATCGACGAACACTATCCTAAAGATGATGCATGGATTGCACGAGTAGGGGAGAAGACACTCGCGACCTACCATAAGTATGGCTACGATGCTGTAGAGGAAGTGGGGACTGATGAGCCACTTGAAATTGGGCGCATTGTCCGAAACTGGATTGTTGAGTATATGTGCTCAGCTCCGCTCGTCCCCATGGTAGTGCAAGGGGTACATGCCATAGATATGGTGCGAAAGATTGTGGGACACACCATCCCCGCAACTGCTGATATGGGTACTATTAGGGGTGATTTTTCTGCAGATTCTCCAGCGCTTGCAAATAAGGAGCGCCGTGCAGTACAGAATCTTGTACACGCATCAGAGACACCACAAGAGGCAGAGCACGAGATCGCGCTCTGGTTTGTGGGTGAGGATCTTGTTGACTACGAGCGTTACGGGGTAGATGGATGAACCTTATAAAGTTGTGCATGAATTTGTGCCTCCGTGCCATAATCTCTGCACGGAGCATGGTATCAAAAATTAATACATGACGGTATACTCTGAGTAAGGCTACTTGAAAATCGTATCCAGATCAAATAGTTATCTTTGGGATCTCGTATAATCATTCATCGTGGTGAAAGATTGAGGGAACCCACCTAGTGAACGCTCGGGTACGTATATCCGAGTAGCCTTAACAAAAACCCCGTCTGCTAAAGGCAGAGGGGGTTTTTCTTTTATCGCAAGGCGGATTATACTGTGATCATGTCTCATAGTACACTACACTTTCTCGGTGGTATTGGGTCTGTGACGGGCTCAAATTTTTTATTACAGATTGATGATGGGACGCAGATCCTCATAGACTGCGGGATGTTTCAGGGCAGTAAGGTGTCTGAAGATGAGAATCAAAAAGCCTTTCCCTTTAATCCTAAGGAAATGACGGCTCTGTTTGTCACTCATGCACACATTGACCATATCGGTCGCATTGGGAAATTGGTCCGAGATGGCTTTAAGGGGAAAATCTATTCTACTCCCCCTACAAAGGATCTGGCTGAGTTTATGCTCATCGACTCGCTAGGCGTACTCTCTAAAGAATCTCGGAGAGATGGTACCCCTCTCATCTATAGTGAGGAGGATGTCAAAAAAGCGATGACCCTCTGGGAAACCCTTCCTTACCACCGGCCGGTACGATTGGGCGCAACAAGTATTGTATACAGAGACGCGGGGCACATTTTAGGCTCTGGTATGGTTGAGATAACGATTAACGGGAAGAAAATTATTTTTACCGGAGATCTTGGCAACTCTCCTTCGCCGCTCCTACCTGATACCGAGCGAGTGACGGACGCAACCTACCTTGTGATGGAGAGCGTGTACGGAGATCGTGTGCATGAGGACAAGGAGGAGCGGCGTGACCGGCTCGAAGATATTATTGAAGAGACAATGCGTGCAGGTGGTACGCTAATGATCCCTGCCTTTTCGCTCGAGCGGACACAAGAGCTCCTGTATGAGATTGAGAATATGGTGGAGCACTCACGCATACCACTCATGCCCGTCTTTCTTGATTCGCCACTTGCAATCAAGGTGACAGAAGTCTATAAGAGGTATAAAGATTACTTTAATACAGATGCACGGAAGGTGATCCGCGATGGCGATGGCGTCTTCCGCTTCCCACAGCTCATTATGACGGATACGACCGCACAGTCTAAGCGTATCTACGAGGCATCAGATAAAAAAATTATCATTGCTGGATCGGGAATGAGCAACGGTGGGCGCATCCTCCACCACGAGAAGCGCTACCTGCCAGACCAGAAGAGCACTCTCCTCCTTATTGGCTACCAAGCACCAGGGAGTCTGGGGCGCGTCTTACAGGACGGCGCAAAGAATGTAACGATTATGGGTGAAGACATCCCCGTGCGTGCTAAAGTGGTTACCATCTCTGGCTACTCTGCGCATAAGGACTCCGACGGTCTATTGGATTTTGTTGCGCAGACTGCAGACACAGTGCAGAAAGTGTTTGTAGTGATGGGCGAGACGAAATCTTCCCTGACTCTCGTACAGAGGATCCGCGACTACCTCGGAGTAAATGCGGTTGCTCCTGCGGCAGGGGAGACTGCCGAGCTAGAATTTTAATCTTCAGTGAAGTCCGACTTCTGGCGGTCGGAAGTCGGACTTCGTGATTACCTATGCTACACTCATTACTATGAATACTGAGCGACACGCACACTTAAAGTCAAAGATCTGTGTCTCTGGGGCAGCGGAGACAGGACACTGTGGAGAGACGGTCTTAGAAAAGACGAAGGAGCTTGGGCGCGAGATTGTGCGCCAAGGGGCAACACTCGTTACCGGTGCCACCACTGGCCTACCTCTCTGGGCGACGATGGGGGCAAAAGAGGAGGGTGGGGTAAGTCTCGGACTCTCTCCTGCGGCAACAGAGTACGAGCATGTGAACGATTATGGGCTCCCATTGGAGTACTTAGATTTGATCATTTATACTGGTTTTGGCTACTCGGGACGGAACCTACTCCTCACCCGCTCCTCGGATGCGGTTATTGTTGGTTGCGGGCGTATTGGGACCATCAACGAGTTCACGATTGCTTTTGAGGATGGTAAGCCGGTGGGGGTTTTGGAGGGGGAGTGGGAGACGGATGAAGTCATAAAAAATATTATTGAAAAAGGGCACCGTGATAACCCTAAGGTGGTCTACGATAGCGATCCAAAAAAGCTTGTTGAAAAAGTTCTTGAGCTAGTAAAACAGGATAAATTAGAAGGCTACCGTGTCTACAAGAACCCTGACAAGAGCGGGGAGGGAAGAAAGAGAGTGATGTAAAACTTAGAAGACCTCTTTGACAAGGGTCGCAAATACTTCGGGCTCGCTCTGTGCAAGTTCGGCGAGGACCTTGCGGTCAAGGTCGCTCCCTTTCTTTTTGAGTGCACCCATAAACTTTGAGTACGAGTAACCGAGGGGTTTTACCGCGGCGCCAATCTGGATCTGCCAGAGACGGCGAAAGTCTCCCTTCTTGTTTTTGCGGTGATCAAAAGAGTAGCGTCCTGCGTGAAGAAGCCCCTCGCGCGCTTGGCGCTCCTTAGTGCTTCTACCAAAGCGAAATCCCGATGCCTCTCTAAGTACATTTCTGCGACGCTTGGTTGCTGTGACTCCTCGTTTAACGCGTGGCATAGTATTACTGTTGCATAAACTTAGAAATATCCTTCGGCTTCATCAAAAATTCTGCACGGCGCTTCTGATTCAACTGCTTACTGCGTGGAGCCTTTGCATTAAAATGGTTTTGACCTGGCTTACGCGCCAAAAGCTTACCCGTAGGGGTAGTTCTGAGGCGTTTTCTGTAAGATTTGTTTACTTTCATTGTTATTTATTTGCGTGTACGCAGGACCCGGTCATTTGCGCTCAATGATGAGCGACATGCCTTTGGGACTCTTCTTTGGTTCGTCCGCAATCTTATACTCCACGGTGAGTAATTGCAAGATGCGCTCTACCCGACCCTTTAAGAACTCGGGATTTAAGTACTTTGCTCGTCCGGGGAGAAAGAGATCAACTTTGACCCGGTGCCCGTCGGCGAGAAATTCAGAGACTTTTTTTGCCTTCAATTCAAGGTCGTGCTCCCCAGTACCTATCTTAATCTGGATGTTTTTGGTCTCGGTACGGTGGGCCTTTGCCTTAGCTTGTGAGGCCTTCTTATTCTCCAGATACTGGAATTTGCCAAAGTCCATGATCTTGGCAACCGGTGGCATCGCATTGGGGGAGATCTCTATGAGATCCAGCCCTAGCTCCTCAGCTGCTGCAAGTGCTCGAGCAAACGGCAAAATACCAAGGTTTTCGCCCTCGGCACCGATGACGCGGAGCTCTTGGGCGCGTATCTCCTGATTGATGCGTATGCGGTTACTCAAGTGGATGCTCTTAAAAAGAGCCCTGTAATACTAACCTTTTTTTAACCCCGCGTCAAATCCCTGTCCCCCTAGCTCTCTGCCGTGCTACCATAGCGCTATGGCACTTGCAGATAACAGTAAAGCCCGATTTAACTACGAGGTACTTAAGACCTTTGAAGCGGGGATTGAGCTATTTGGTTTTGAGGTAAAAGCGCTCAAGGCGGGGAATGGGGTACTGCTTGGGAGTCATGTGATTGTGCGGGGCGGGGAAGCTTTTTTGGTGGGGGCGAGCATTGCTCCCTACCAAGTAAGGAATACCAAGGAAGATTACGAGCCAGAGCGCGCACGCAAACTCCTCTTGATGAGAGATGAGATCAGGGAACTGGAGAGCGCCGAGGCGTCCAAAGGATTGACAATTATAGCCCTTTCAGTGTATAATAAAGGGCAGCGTATTAAGGTAGAGATTGGTCTCGCGCGGGGGAAGCGCAAGTACGACAAGCGTGAGTCAATCAAGAAGCGCGACACTGAGCGAGAGCTGGGGAGGACTTTGAAAAGATAGCCCAAGCATCTGCCTTAGGCAAATGCTTTATGGGGATGATCGGCATAGACAGTGGGTATGTGTTATGCGTGCGGGCCGACCTCCTATAGCAGGCCGTTACTTTCGCTATAGACCAGATAAGTGCCAACTCATCTGTAAACGGTGGGAGCGTGGCTTCGCCATACTTCACACCCGCATTCGCGTTAGCGTAATGCCGCTCGTGTTCCAGAGTATCTTTGCTCGGATCGCAGAGTGTCATATCTCAAAGATCGGTACCATAAGGTGATTGGGTCGGGTACCTAAATAAATTCAATCTAGGATCTCGCGCGATTTTGTCTGTCTCTTACGCACGGATCTGAATGCCGCCGGCAAGCGGTTAAGGCAGTCTAGGCTCCGTAGACGCGTATAATTACTTCTCATTGCACGCGGGTTCGATTCCCGCCATCTCCACCAAAATTGATTTGCTTCCGAATTGACCGCGCCCGCGCCAAAGGCGCGGGCTTGGGCTGGCATTTCCGCCAAGAAATTCCAAGGGGTTTTGAATTCCGCCAAAAGCATCCCCGCCGCAAGGCGGCGGTTCGAGCCGATGGAAACAAGAAAATCTCTCATCCGTGAGGGATTTTCTTGTTTAGTGAGATTTACAGCTTGGTTGGCTTCAATAATCCAGTTTTGCATGAGTTCGAGCCAATGATTACCTTTTCGCTCAAAATTAGATAATTTCTCCTCCAATGTTTTCTTTTCCGCCATTAAAATATTCTTTTTTTCTTGATACTCCATTAATTCCAACGCTTCGCCAAGATACGCGTCTGTAAGTCGTTCCTGTCGTGTTTTAATGGCGGAAATACTATCGCGGAGATTTTGAGCGAAAAGGTCTGATGAGTGGCGGGAATCCGATTGCTCGCTTTCAAGGCGAGTAAGATATTTGTCCCGCCATTCATCGGGCAAAGAAACTTTTTGACAAAGCTCTTTCACTTGCTCGGTTAGCACTTCCTCCCGCAAAAAGCGATTTTCAGTGCAAGCAATAGTTTTGCTCTTGTGGGTGCAACGATAGTAAATAAATTTCAAACCACTTTTCTTGATGTGTCGTTCGGCGGTAATGGCATAGCCACATACCCCACAAGTAGCAAAACCTAAAAACTGAAAATTCTTTGGTCCTCGCTTTTTGCGGGGCTTACCATTGGCGACGAGTGCTTCTTGTATTTTGTCAAAAAGTTTCTTTGAAATCATTGGCTTATGCGAACCTTGATGCACCTCGCCCCGATATTGAAAATGTCCATAGTAAAATGGATTAGTCAAAATATGTTCAATACTGGCGAGGTGCAAAGGTTTGCCGGTCTTGCCAACCAAGCCCAGAGAAAACATTTTGCGCTGAATACTAGTGAGCGTAAATTGCCCCGTAGCAAAAGCCTCCAAACTCTCCCTTACTTTACGAAACGTCTTTTTATCAGGTTCAATTGTGCGAAGTCGCGGTTCGTTAAAATAACCGATTGGAGCTTTTGCCGACAATTCACCACGGCGTATTTTTTGGCGAATACCGCGCAAAATGTTTTCTCTTAAATTGTCGGTGTAATATTTTGCTTGTCCGAAAGCGACACTCAACATGAACTTACCCTGCGGTGTCGCTTCAAACCAAAATGTAGGGAATTTTAGCGCAACAATCTTTTGTGTATCCACAAAATATATTACCCTACCACCGTCAATCGAATTTCTTGCCAAACGGTCTGGATTCCACGCTAAAATTCCCTGTGCAACGCCTTTTTCAATTTCGCCAAGCATTTCATTAAAAACTTCACGACCAGGCTCTTTCGCAGTTTTACTCTCGTAATACTCGCGGACGATAAATAAGCCCTGCTGCTTGGCGTATTCCCGAAGCTCCGTCAGTTGCGCCTCAATACTCAAAACTTGGCGTTCTTCGTCCTCTGATGATTTACGGCAGTATATAAAATATTTGATCATAACTTCGGGAATTAAATTGATAAAAGGGTTGCACTTACACCGACAATTTTAAATCTCATTGTATCGGCTCCTGTGCGAAGCACAGAACAAGCGTTAGCTTGTGGAACCGCCGCCTTGCGGCGGGGATGCTTTTGGCGGAATTCAAAACCCCTTGGAATTTCTTGGCGGAAATGCCAGCCCAAGCCCGCGCCTTTGGCGCGGGCGCGGTCAATTCGGAAGCAAATCAATTTTGGTGGTGTTTGTTTGAAAAAGTCAGAACCCATTTCGAGCAGAATCCCGACTAATG
>CAYNXC010000003.1:0-87928 GCA_964401135.1 uncultured Candidatus Saccharibacteria bacterium | reverse complement strand
CGGCGGAATCCCCCCCACACCCTCCTTCCGCCGCGCCCGAGCGAATTTCAGGGATTTGTAAAAACTGTGTCAGCTATTTTTCTCAAGATCGGTTTGCGCTATTTTTAAGATATCTCATTGCTTCGCAAAGGTTTTGCAGAGCACGCACTACTTGTATAAAAAATCAAACCCCATCCGCCGTAGCGGATGGGGTAGTTGATGGGTCAGTCCTCGTACTCTGTGAGATTAGGGGATGTCTGGAGCAATTCTTCGCGAACATCTTCACTCAAGAGTTCCCATGCACAGGGATCAACAGTATCACGACACACATGGTAGCTCCCGTCTCCATTCTTGGCGATACACCCTGCATCTTCAAGATAGTTTAGGTGGGCTCGTGTGTAATGGAAACGCCCGAGGCTCCCTCCTCGTCTCGGGATATACGCCCCCGTCGTCTCGTTGATGCCTTGCAGTGTAAAATACTGCCCATCCAATTCGTTCAGGACCCTATCAAGAAGGTTCCTAGCCTCTTCGGCCTGTCTTTCTGTATACTCAACCATCTTATCTCCTCCTTTGTTATAAGAACTTCTCTAAAGGATAGCATACACTATTCTCTCGTAATTGTCAAATGTCCACCAATATGTATACTGGAGCATATGCTTAAAGACTTTTTTATAAAGGCAATGCTCAAACGCCAAGGAGTGACAGATGAGCAGGCTGAAATGGTGCTTGCGGTAGTGAATAAGAATCCACAACTCTTTCAGACCATCACAGCTGAGGTGCAGGCGAAGGTTTCTGGAGGTATGGAACAATCTCGCGCTGTGATTGAGGTAATGAAGCTTCATGAGGATGAACTCCGTGCTTTGAAGCCATGAGACCAGTTCCTCTACAGAGATACGATGTTATCGTGATCGGCGGCGGACCATCAGGAATGATGGCTGCTGGCTTTGCTGCCGCACGCGGACGCCGCGTACTCCTCATAGAAAAGAATGAGCGCCTGGGTGACAAGCTTAAAATCACGGGAGGGGGTCGCTGTAATATCACTAATGCAGAGGAGGATAGAGAGCGATTTCTGCAACACTATGGCACGGCAAAGGATTTTCTCTACTCTCCCTTCTCGCGATTTGGTGTAAAAGATACCTTCAATTTTTTTGAAAGACGGGGGCTACCTCTTGTGGTCCAAGAACGCAAGCGTGTTTTTCCCAAGACGGAAAGGGCCGAAGATGTGTTCCGTGTGTTAGAAAAATTTATTCGTGAAGGAGGAGTCACGGTGCGCACAGGAGTCCGTGTGACAAAAATCCTTACTGAGGAAGGGAGTATTGTTGGCGTGCAAGCGGGGAAGGAAAAGTTGTTCACAGAGTCTCTGGTGCTTGCAACAGGAGGACTCTCACACCCGGAGCTGGGCGCGAGTGGGGACGGCTTCTCGTGGTTACGATTACTCGGGCACCAAGTACAAGAGCCATCACCAGACATTGTGCCACTCGCGGTGCGAGAGTCTTGGGTTAAAGAAATTTCGGGAAACTCACTCTCGTTCATGAAGATTACTTTCTTCTGTGATGGGGTAAAGCAGTTTACCAAGAAGGGTAAGATTCTCTTTACTCACTTCGGCATCTCTGGCCCACTTATCTTAAACAGCGCCCGAGAAGTAAAATCACTACTCCGCTCCGGAGTAGTGACGGCGCGGATTGATGCTTACCCTGATACAGACCTCGGATCACTAGAAAGGGATCTTGTAAGAACATTTGATAGAAATAAAAATAGAACGCTCAAAAATATTTTACCCGAGATCGCGCCGCACGGTCTTGCTCCAGCACTTGTTATCCTCCTATCCTCTCTTGGACTGGATACGAAGGTGCACAGTATTACAAGAGAGCATCGTCACCGCATCGCATTACTGTTGAAGGCGCTCCCGCTTACCATCATCCGACTGATGGGTTTTGATAGGGCGGTGGTCTCTGATGGCGGGGTGTTATTAAGTGAGATAGATCTCAAGACGATGCGCTCGCGTATCCACCCCAATCTCTTTGTGACGGGAGATCTTCTCAATATTACGCGTCCCTCTGGCGGCTTCTCACTTCAACTCTGTTGGACCAGCGGCTACATTGCGGGCCAGAATACCTAGACCGTAGTTGATTTTTAATCGATACTAGTTGATAGTGGCACTACTATGTCATTAACTATAGGCATCGTCGGACTCCCCAATGTGGGTAAGAGTACTCTCTTTAACGCGCTGACGCAAAAAGGTGTACCTGCAGAGAACTACCCCTTCTGCACCATTGATCCTTCTGTTGGCATTGTGGCAGTGCCGGATGCTCGGCTTGTAGCTCTCGCAGAGTTGAGTAAATCAGGCAAGATCATCCCCGCGGCGATAGAGTTTGTAGACATTGCTGGACTGGTGAAAGGAGCCTCGGAGGGAGAAGGCCTCGGGAACAAATTCCTACCACATATTAGAGAGGTAGACGCCATCGCTGAGGTGGTGCGTGTGTTTAAGGACCCCGATATTGTACATGTGAGTGAGGAGCCCAATCCGCTAGCCGATGTAGAGACTATTAATCTGGAACTCATTCTCGCCGATATGCAGACTGTGGAGAAGCGCATCAGTTCTATCTCGCGAGAACTGCGGAGAGGTGAGAAGGGTGCTGTGCTGGAGTACTCTGCATTGGAAAAGATGCGGACGGCGTTAGAAGCGGGGAGCCTTGCCCGCACCGCAGAACTGGACGAGTCTGAACGAGAGCACATCCGGAGCCTACAGCTTCTCACTATGAAGCCCATACTCTACGTACTGAATCACAAGGCAGGAGCTACAGATGCAGACACGCAACAACTCCTTAAATTTTTTTCTAATACGCACTCAAACTTTGTGCATATTGATGCGCGCATAGAGTCGGAGCTCTCTGAACTTAGCTTGGAGGAGAAGGGGGACTTCCGCACTGAGCTTGGCGTAGAGGACGATGGAGTCAATGATCTTATTACAAAAAGTTATCAGATGTTGGACTTGATCACTTTTTTCACCACAGGCACCGATGAGACACGCGGGTGGACGATTACGAGAGGTAGCACTGCGCCTGAGGCAGGCGCGGCAATTCACACAGACTTCAAAGAGAAATTCATTCGCGCAGAAGTGATAGGCTGGCAGGAGCTACTCAGTGCCGGCTCTTACGCTCGCGCCCGCGAGCAGGGGCTCCTTCGTACCGAGGGTCGTGAGTACATCGTGGAGGACGGTGATGTCATTGAATTTAAGATATAACTGTTGCATAATGAGGGTTATTGAAACTAACCCCTACCTATTATGAACACTACAGCAATTCTCAAATGGGCGCTGGTCGCTGGTAACGACGCGCAAAAAATGTATAACCGCACTCTCTTTATCGCACTCATTTGGCTCGGAGTAAAAAAGATATAGGAGTAGGGATGAGGGAATGGAAAAGTACGATCACAAAAAAGTAGAAGCAAAGTGGCGCGCTCGTTTTGAGTCTGCGGGGATCTATAAGACTTCGGAAGTGGATCCGTCATCAGGCAAAAAGTGCTATGTGCTGGATATGTTCCCCTACCCATCGGGCGACGGGCTCCATGTGGGGCACCCCAAGGGCTACATTGCGACCGACATCTACTCTCGCTTCAAAAAAATGAACGGCTACTCGGTGCTCCACCCTATGGGTTGGGATGCCTTTGGCCTCCCTGCCGAGAACTACGCAATCAAAAATAAAGTGCACCCTCGTATTGCAGTAGAGAAAAACATCACGCGCTTTAAGGAGCAGTTAGGGAAGCTCGGTTTTGACTACGATTGGGGTCGCGAGATTAATACCACAAATCCTGCGTATTATAAGTGGACACAGTGGGTTTTTCTGAAGCTCTTAGAAAAGGGACTTGCCTACGAGAGTCATGAACCCATCAATTGGTGTCCATCATGTCAGACAGGGCTCGCGAATGAGGACTTGGAGAATGGGCGCTGTGAACGCTGTGGGAGCATGGCGGAGAAAAAGCCTATGCGCCAGTGGGTGCTCAAAATTACCAATTACGCGGATCGTTTACTTGCGGATCTAGACACACTTGCGTGGCCAGATAGCATAAAAGATAGTCAGCGCAACTGGATAGGGAAAAGCGAGGGAACAAAAATAAAGTTTCAAGTTTCAAGTGCCAAGTCAAAAGAAAGGACGGTAGTACAGACGATAGAAGTATTTACTACTCGTCCTGACACACTCTTTGGGGTCACATTTATAGCTATCTCACCCGAGCTCGCGCAGAAGTGGATAGAACTTGGATGGGCGCCAACAGAGAAAATAAAAAAATATATTAGCGAGACGCTTGCTGTACGTGTCACGCAGAGTTACAAAGATGATCCAGAGAAGACTGGTATCTTTAGTGAAGTGTACGCGATCAACCCTGCAAATAAGGAGGACATCCCTGTGTGGGTGGTGAACTATGTGTTGGGTGATGTTGGCACGGGAGCCATCATGGCTGTTCCCGCGCATGATGAACGCGATTACGAATTTGCGAAAAAGTTTAATCTTCCCATTGTTGAGGTGATACAGAGGAGAGAGGTAGACAAGGGGGTGCATAGTGTCGATGGTGTTCTCATTAATTCCGGATCCTTTGATGGGCTATTAAATGAGGAAGCGAAGAAGAAGATTACAGAATTCGTTGGTGGGCAAGTAGCTACCACTTACCGCCTCAAAGACTGGGTCTTCTCACGCCAGCGCTACTGGGGTGAGCCGATACCGGTTATACATTGTGAGAAGTGTGCCCTAAGCAATCCTGCCGGGCGAGGAGTTGTTCCCGTTCCAGAAAGAGATCTTCCTGTAACACTTCCTGAAGTGGAGCACTACGAGCCAACGGGGACGGGGGAGTCACCACTTGCCGCAATTGATGAATGGGTGAATACCACCTGTCCGCAGTGTGGTTGCCCAGCAAAGCGCGAGACAAACACCATGCCTCAGTGGGCAGGTTCTTCTTGGTATTATATCGCGTATGCAGTACACGAAAGTCTCAAGCCTCAAGCCACAATTTCTGAACAAATCTCAAATCCTGTTTTTCAAAGTGCTATACAACATTGGCTACCAGTTGATATGTATGTTGGTGGTACCGAGCACGCAACGCGCCATCTTATCTACGCACGCTTTTGGCACAAGTTTCTTTTTGATTGTGGGGTCGTGCACAGTAAGGAACCTTTTCTCTGTCTGAAAAATCAAGGGCTTATCTTAGGGGAGGATGGTCGCAAGATGAGTAAGCGCTACGGCAATGTGGTCAATCCCGATGATGTGGTGGAGCGCTTTGGCGCCGACACGCTCCGTGTGTACGAGATGTTTATGGGCCCCTTTGAAGAGGGACAAGCGTGGAGTACTGACAATATGATTGGCTCTCGTCGCTTCTTAGAGAAGGTCTGGCGTCTCGCAGAGCGGGTGATATCTAAAGCGGGAGAAGTCGGACTCCCAGGAGGAAGTCCGACTTCGGAAATAGCGATTAAGCGCATTCTTCACCAAACAATCAAAAAAGTCACCGATGATATTGAGCTCTTTAAGTTCAACACCGCTATCTCGCAGATGATGATTGCCGCGAGTGCCTTTGAGGCGAGAGGTATATCTCGGGATGATTTGCGAATCTTTCTCATCATCCTTGCTCCCTTCGCACCACACATCTCCGAAGAGCTTTGGAGCAAACTTGGAGGAGCAGATCTTGTATACCAAGCATCGTGGCCGCGCCATGATGAAAATCTCCTCACAGAGGAGAGACTCTCTCTCGCTATCCAAGTGAACGGGAAGCTTCGCGATGAGATGGAGGTGGCGCAGGACCTATCTGAAGAGGAAATTATCACGCAGGCGCTCTCTCGAGAAAAAATACAGTTGTGGATGAAAGGGAGAAGTCACCAAAAAACTATCTATGTCAAGGGGAAATTGGTGAACATAGTCGTTACTTGACCAATTTTTATAATAGTGGTAGATTATAAAGATACATAGTATGGCGAAAACAATACGAGACAAAAAGCGCTCACATGAGATTCTCAGTTTTAATCCAAAAGAGGCCGTCAGGGCCTTACTCGCAGTGCTCCCGTCTCGTGCACAAGATGTAGTCAAGCAACGCTATGGATTGGGTAAGTCTTCAGAGCGAGCTACATTAGAGGCGATCGGTAAGTCCTACGGCATTACTCGTGAGCGAGTACGCCAGATTGAGAACTTTGCAATCAAGACTATTCGAAGGTCTCCTGCATATACGCAAGCACGCTCTGTGTTTGATGAACTAGAGAGAGTGGTCCGCGACTATGGTGCAGTTGTCCACGAAGCAAAATTTTTAAACTTCCTCTCTCCTGACAAAGCTATCCAAAACAGTGTCTACTTCTTGCTCGTGTTGGGTGATCGCTTTGAAAAGCTGCGCGAGGATGAAGAGTTCCATCACCGTTGGACGGTAGATAAGAGACTCGGTGAGAAGGTCCACGGTGCCATCCGTAAGCTCTGCTCCGGTGTGAAAGAGGCGGATCTCATCAAAGAGGAGGCGCTCATTTCTCAATTCCTCAAAGATGTAAAAGATATTGTATGTGATGCTGGCAATCCCGATCTCGCTCGTCGCTGGTTCGAACTCTCCAAACAACTTTCTCGGAATCCTTTGGGCGAGTGGGGACTTTCTAAATCACCAAATGTGAGATTGCGCGGTATGCGTGACTATGCGTATTTGGTCATCCGTTCACACGGGGAGCCGATGCACTTTACTGAAGTAACGCAGAAAATTAAAGAGCTGTTCAACAAACGCGCGCATACTGCGACCTGCCACAACGAGCTCATCAAGGATGATCGATTTGTGCTGGTAGGACGAGGGCTCTATGCACTCCGCGAGTGGGGGTATAAGGAGGGGATCGTCCGTGACATCATTGAGGAGTTGCTGAAAAAGCAAGGTCCGCTCTCTAGAGCTGACATCATTGAAGGAGTCTTAAAAGAGCGCATGGTTAAGCATAATACCATTACCGTGAATCTTCAGAACATACATTTTTTTAAACGACTCGGAGACGGCCGTTATGCGCTCCTTTCGGTAAAAAACTAGGCATCCCACATTTCTCTCGTGTATAATGAAGGAATGGATTTTGTGACTGCGTACAACACTTTTTTCTATTCTTTCCTCTCCGGTGGTCTTAAAGATTTTTTTCTACTCATACTCCCTTTTGCATGGTTTTGGCTACCACTACTCCTTGCGCTGATCCTTTGGATTAGCTACCGCTACTACACACTTAAAAAATATATTGCTGATACAAAGTGGGTGACGCTTGAGATCAAGGTACCCCGTGAAGTGACCAAGTCGCCGCAAGCAATGGAGCTTGCTCTTACCGCCTTCCATCAGACATCAGACAAAACATGGTACGACAGAACCTTTAGTGGTTATGTGCGCCCATGGTTCTCTTTAGAGATGGTCTCTATTGGTGGAGTGGTACGCTTTTTTATACGCACGCCTGCATTCTTCAGGAATCTTATTGAATCCAGTTTCTATGCACAGTATCCGGAAATAGAGATTTATGAGGCCGAGGACTATGTCTGCGGAGTGCCGAGTAATGCTGGCCAAGCCGATTCTGAATGGGAATTGTGGGCTGCTGAACTGGAGCTTACTAAGGCTGATCCCTATCCGATCCGTACCTACATTGACTATGGCCTAGATAAAGATCCGAAAGAAGAATTCAAAAATGACCCTCTCGGTACACTGATTGAATTTCTTGGCTCTTTAAAACCGAATGAGCAGGTGTGGATACAGATACTCATCCAAGCTACAAAGAGACGCTTCCCTAAGACAGGGGGGCCAAAAGGCTTTTGGGGTAATACGAAACACTTCTTCGGCTTTAGAGATATGCAGGACTGGCAGGCAGAAGGAGCGGCACTCTTAGATAACATCATGAAGCGTAATGAGAAGCCCAGGCCAGGCGAGTCTAAGTCCACAGCTCTCTCCAGTTCTGAAGAGCTCGTTGTTAAGGCTATCGCACGCAGTATCTCTAAACAAGGTTTTGATTGCGGGATACGCGCCGTATATACCGCAAAGAGGGATGTCTTTAATAAGATCCGCGTTGTGGGTACGCTCACTTCATTCAAACAGTTTTCATCAATGGATCTCAATGGATTTAGACCTAAGCGCACCACTGCTCCATTTGATTACCCATGGCAGGATCCTTTTGGAGGGCGTACAGCAAAAATAAAGCGAAGGTTTTTTCGTGCATACCGTGAACGAGGATACTTTTACATCCCCTACAAGATCAAACCCTTTGTCTTGAATACTGAAGAGCTCGCTACCATCTTTCATCTCCCCGGACGATCCGTGGAGACACCAACACTCGGTCGTATTGAGAGTCGCCGTGGAGAACCACCTCTAAACTTACCACTCTAGACTATGCGTCTACCATCCCGCCTCTCCAAATATCTCTCGCGGTGTGTGCCAAAAGGTATGCACCCGCAAGTACCGTATGGTGTTATTGCCGTACTCATTACTCTCTTTGTGTACGGCTTTTGGATTGCCCCTCCATCCAACTTCCCGCTCAAGGCAACGATACGTGTAGAAGATGGGATGAATGTTGAACAGATCGCCGAACGGCTTGTAGAGCGCTCGGTTATCCGTTCTGGACGACTTTTTGTACTTCTTGCGCGAGTGAGTGGGACATCAGAAGGTCTGGTTGAAGGGCAGTATCGTTTTGATCGTGGCTACTCCATCTTTACTGTACTCTATCGATTGAGTAAGGGTATTTACGGATTCAATATGGTGAAGGTAGTGATCCCTGAAGGAGCGACCAACGCCGAGATTTCATCCATACTGATTGCGAAGCTGGAAAATTTTGAGAAAGCTAAGTTTCTTGAAGCAGTAAAAGATAAAGAAGGATACCTATTTCCTGATACCTACCTATTTACTCCTGTTGCGACCTACGAGGATGTGATTAAAAAGATTGATCAAAACTTCCAACGGCGAGTTGGATCCTATAAGGTAGTCGCACTTGCCAAAGGGTACACTTTGCATGAGATACTCACTATGGCCTCACTGATTGAGGAAGAAGCACGAAAAATAGAGGATAGGAGGATGGTGGCTGGCATCCTATGGAACCGTATAGACGCGGGAATGCCCCTCCAAGTAGATGCCATCTTCCCATATATCGTGGGGCGCAGTACCTACGAGGTAACTAAGACAGACTTACGGCATGACTCGCTCTATAATACCTATCGCTACAAAGGACTCCCTCCGGGACCCATCTCTAATCCTGGGAAGGAAGCCATAGATGCCGCATTGAACCCAACAAAGAGTGACTACTTCTACTACCTCTCTGACCGGAAGGGGAATATACACTATGCAGAGACCTTTGACGAGCACAAAAAGAATAGGGTAAAGTATCTGAACTCATGAAAAAACATAACCTCGCCTTCATAGACTTAGAGACAACTGGGTTGAATCCTGACAAGCACGAGATAATAGAAATTGGGTGTCTGGTGGTGCGGCAGCCACAAGTGACAGGAGGAGATTTTGAAGTAATTGATGAGCTAGATATCAAGGTAAAGCCGCTCCATCTAGATCGCGCAGAGCCCGAGGCACTTCGAATTAATGGTTACAATGAGGCGGACTGGCTCTTTGCTGTTGAGCTTCATCAAGCACTCTCTGCGCTCGCGGGGAAGACGGACAAAGCAATTATGGTCGCGCAGAATGTAACCTTTGACTGGTCCTTTCTCCACCGAGCATTTGAGACGACGGGAGTGCAGAATCGCATGCACTTTCCTAGAATTGATCTTATCTCTATTGCCTTTGGTAAGCTCTACAACGATACTCGCATAGAGCGCTACAGCCTCCGTGAGCTGACGCGCTTTTTTAATGTAGAGAACGAGAAAGTACACTCGGCAATGAGCGATATCCGTGCTACCTTTGAAATCTACAAAAAATTGATTGCCCTTCCCTAATATGGCGAGGGTATATGTGGGAATGAGCGGAGGAGTTGATTCTTCACTTGCAGTGGCGCTCTTAAAGGAGTCCGGGCACGATGTGACGGGAGTCTTTATCCGTGTGTGGGAGCCACCCCAAGCTGGTCGCTGTAATTGGCGTGAGGAGCACGACTGGGCACTGCGTGTCGCGGTGAGTATCGGTATTCCCTTGGAGACACTTGATCTCTCTCATGAGTATAAAGAGGAGGTGGTTAATCGCATGCTTGGGGACTATGAGCGTGGCTGCACGCCAAATCCAGACATCTGGTGTAATCGTGCGGTTAAGTTTGGTGCCTTTTGGGACTATGCACATTCTTGCGGAGCGGAGTATCTTGCAACAGGTCACTATGCGCAGACGGATGGAGAGCACCTCCTATTGAGTGCTGATGCTGAAAAAGATCAGAGCTATTTTTTGTGGATGCTCACCAGAGAGGATCTATCTCATACACTTTTCCCCATCGGCAGGATGACAAAAGAAGAGGTGCGCAGAGAGGCAGTGAGAAGGGGATTACCAAGTGCAGGAAGAAAAGACAGCCAGGGGGTCTGCTTTATAGGAGACATTGATGTCAAAGATTTTTTGAGAGAACATATACAGGTTGGTGAGGGTGTTGTACTAGATGAAGCGGGGCATATTATTGGCCATCATCCAGGAGCACTCCTCTTTACGCAGGGCGAACGGCGAGGCTTCACAGTGACAGATAAGACGCCATATGACACGCCGCTATTTGTTATTGCAAAAGATGTAGAAAAAAATACGCTCACCGTCTCACCAACGCCACTTCGGTCTCGTAGCGCTACGAGAGAAATTATTTTAGAAGCAGTGAGTTGGGTAAATGAGATTCCGGAAGTGGGAAACACCTATCACGCTCGCATGCGCCACCGCGGTACACTGACTGAAGTGAGACTAGGGTCAAGCAGAAGTGAGACTCCCACGGGAGGCCACACTTCTCTCATTTTTTCTGAACCAGTTCTTGTAGCTCCCGGCCAATCTTGTGTGCTTTATGATGGAGATAGATGTCTTGGAGGAGGGATCGTGGTATGAGCAACTTTTGCACTTGCGTAATACGCTCTGTTTTTTTGTCCTTGTTTCTGTTACTGTTTCCGTATGGAATCTCAAGAAATACGGAAGCGTTTCCTCACTTTTTTTGAAAAGCGAGGGCATGCAATACTCCCATCTGCACCGCTTGTGCCCGAGAACGACCCCTCGGTACTTTTTACCACTGCCGGAATGCAGCCGCTCGTACCTTTTCTCATGGGGAACCCTCACCCTTCTGGTTCTCGTCTTGCTAATGTACAGAAGTGTGTGCGTACCCAAGATATTGAGAGTGTAGGAGATGCTACTCATGACACTTTTTTTGAAATGCTCGGTAATTGGTCTCTCGGAGACTACTTTAAAGAGGATGCAATTAAATGGAGTTATGAGTTTCTTACCTCTCCAGATGAAGGACTTGGACTTGATCCAAAACGCCTCTACATTACGGTCTTTGCTGGGAGTGAACATTCTCCCCGTGATGAAGAGTCAGCAACTATTTGGAAGTCGCTCGGTATTGCTGAGAATCGCATCTTCTATCTTCCAGAAAAAAATAATTGGTGGAGTCCCGGGGAGAATGGTCCATGTGGCCCCGACACTGAGATGTTCTACGATATAACGCCGGAAGGCTTAGGAGATCTTTCTCATGATCAATTCTTGTGGGCCGATGATAATCAGCAGGTGGTAGAGATTTGGAATGATGTGTTCATGGAGTATGAGAAGCGTGATGGCATGGTTGTCGGCAGACTCTCACAGAAAAATGTAGATACTGGCGCCGGCCTAGAGCGTCTTTCAATGGTGCTCCAGAAGAAAGAGACTATCTTTGATACCGATCTCTTTACGCCACTTATTGCAGCATGTAGGAAGTCGGAACATACCAATACGCGCTCAGAGCGCATTGTATCTGATCATATCCGTACAGCGGTCTTTATGATTACTGATGGTGTTACTCCCTCCAATGTAGATCGTGGCTATGTACTCCGTCGTCTCATCCGTAGAGCATACATTCATGCACAGAGGATTACTTCAGAGACAGATGTCTTTTTACAAAATATTGCCCAAGAAGTGATGCGTCATACATCCTATAGCGGAGTGTACTTGTTCAGGCAAAAAGAAGTCTTGTCTCTGCTGACTGAAGAATTGAAAAAATTTAAAGAGACATTGGGGCGAGGCTTGCGAGAGTTTGAGAAGGTGTCGCGCACGGGGAGTGTCTCCGGGCACGACGCCTTTGTCCTCTTCACCAGCTACGGCTTCCCGTTTGAGCTAATACAAGAACTTGCAACAGAGCGGGAGCTACCTATAGATGAGGCTGGGTACCGCGCTGCATTGAGTGCGCATCAAGACCGTTCTCGGCATGGCGCAGAAGTAAAGTTTAAGGGAGGGCTCGCGGGAAGTTCTGAACGAGAAGTGCAATATCACACGGTGACGCATCTCCTTCACCAAGCACTTGTTGATGTGCTTGGCCCCTCGGTGCGCCAAATGGGGAGCAACATCACGAGAGAGCGCCTGCGTTTTGACTTTGCTCATGGAGCCAAACTTACCGATGAGGAGAAGCAGAAAGTGGAGGCTATTGTAAACGAAAAGATACAGGCAAATCTACCCGTACAGTCGGCGACCCTTTCTCGTGCTGAGGCAGAGGCGACGGGAGCGCGACACTTTTTTGCTGAGAAGTATGGCGACACGGTGAGTGTCTACTTTATCGGACATGATATAGAACACGCGTACTCAAAAGAATTTTGTGGCGGACCACATATTACCAATACCGGGGAGCTCGGTACTTTCACAATCATAAAAGAAGAAGCGTCCGCTGCCGGTATTCGCCGTATTAAAGCAGTCTTGGAGTAATTGTGCACAGAAGGGTCGTCTTTATGTGCGCTATACTTACTGTATGTCTTTCTTTTCTCGGGCGCCGAAGTATCGTAGTCCGGTTGGAGTTCTTGACTGCACTCGTGGGAGCCTCGGTGCAGCATTAGTGAGTTTCTCTGGAGAAACAGGCCAATATACTCCTCGTTACCATATTTCCGTGCGCTTTGATGCCACCAGTGGTACTCCTGCATATCTTGAGAATTTACATTCCGCATTGCACACGCTCCACCTCTCTGCGCCAGACATGAGACGATTGCGTGTATTTTTTTCTCCATCATACGGAGCCTCTCACTCATACCTTCTTACAAAAACATTTGAATCCCCCACACAGATTACCCGAGGACACCTATCACAGTTAACTGAAGAAGCTTTCTCTCTCTTTAAGCTAGATGAGCCAACATATACTCAAGCGTCCTTACTCCATGCTGTTGGTAGTGTACGCGTGAATGGCTACCGGGTTAGCTCTCCTATTGCTATGCAGGGGAAGAGCTTAGAGTTATCTATTACTGTGTGGAGTTGCTCAGAGCTCGCTACCTTACTCCTCCCGATCATCCATGAGGTATGGGGTTCTCAGGTGACGGTGGAATATTTCCCCGAGGACCTCGCACTTACTCATGCTATTGTTCACGCGTTCCCTCTCGGTCCAAAAAATTTTCTTGTCGCCACAATAGGAGATGAGTCTTCTACTATCTCGACGTGGTGGCATGGGGCACTCATCACTTCGGCTTCACTCTTTCTCGGTAAGCGTGCCGTGGTGGATCGTGTCTCTCGTGCCTTGAATGTCTCTCCTGATGATGCGCTTGCTTTTTTACGAGACCGGGACAAGACACCAGAAAAGCTTTTATCAGTCTTCCAAGCAGTACTTGTTCCTTTAGTAAAAAGTTGGTCAACAGAGATGGGGAGTGTACCCAAGTCTCTTCGTGAGAAGCACTTTGTCCCTGGGACGATCTACCTAGTGAGTGATGAGCCGGCGCTTATTTCACTTGTGGATGCCGCACTGAAGAATCCTTCACTCTCTGGCTTTACTTTTAGCACAGCACTTGCCACCCTCTCTGCGGTGACTCCAGGAGGGAAGGAGTGCAAGACTGTCCGCACGGGGGGGACATATGACGATCTCCGGCTTATGCTCTTTGGGCACTTTTGTGCTAGTATAGACGAGATTCGTTACGGCGAATATTTCTTACTAGGTCAAACATATGTATGAGTGATTCAGGTATTAAACGCAGTCTCCGCGAGTTACTCCCCAAGGGAGAAGCAAGAGAGACTCAGAGAGTAGTCAGTTACGAAGAGGGAAGGCATCGTGGTCCGGTAGGTCAGGGCACTCGCTTTAAGCCACGTCGCATCCCCTGGAAGTTACCAGTTATCATAGTGGCACTTGTCACCGTGGCGGGAGGGGGCTACATGCTCTCACTCTCTTTTGCGACGGCGACTGTGATTGTATCTCCAAAGTCACATACGGTAGCGGTTGATAGCAATATGAGTGCGAGTCGAGGGGCTACGAGCGCAAGTTCAACAATCAGCTTTGAGACTTTTACCTTTGAAGAAGAAAGCTCCACTATGGTCCCTTCAGCGGGGACAGAGAATATTGAGACAAAGGCAAGTGGAAAAATTACGGTGTACAATAATTTTAGTGAGAAGCCAGAGCGATTGATTAAAAATACTCGCTTTGAGTCTAGTGACGGAAAGATTTTTCGCATTCAGGAGGCCATCTCTATCCCTGGGAAGAAAATTGTTACAGGAGAAATAGTCCCTGGGGCAATCGAGGTAACCGTCATCGCCGATCAAGCAGGTGAGACTTACAACATCCCCGCAGGAGACTTCAGTGTCCCTGGACTCAAAGGTGATACTCGCTTTGACAAAATCTATGCCAAATCAAAGGCCGCGATGAACGGGGGCTTTGTGGGCAGGACTCGTGTAGTCTCGGAAGCTGATAGACTCAAGGTCCGTAGTGGTGCACAGACAGCGCTTGCGACAAAGTTGGCAGAAAAAGTAAAGACTGAGCTTCCGGCCGAGTTTGTCAGCTTCCCTGATGGACAGTCTGTGAGATATTCAGAGAGTATCGGAGAGAAGAGTACTGAGACTGAAGCCGAATTCAAAATGAAGGGGACAATGGTTGTGATCGCTTTCAGGAACGCCGATCTCGCACAAGTAATAGCTCGCGACCTCGTACCTAATTATGACGGTGGAGCGCTTGGGCTTATGAATCCAGAGACATTGGAAATGCGTATCTTGAGTAAAGATAGTGTGAATGCAGAATCTTCATCCGGCTTCTCGTTCAGTATTCGTGGTACTGCCTCTCTTGTCTACACCTTTGACAAGACGGAGCTCAAATCACGTTTGGCAGGTAAGGATAAAAAAGAGTACGGTACCATTTTCAGTGCCTACCCAGCTATTAAACGTGCGGAGGTCAGTTTTTCTCCCTCATGGGTGGGTAGATTCCCCACGGATACTGAAAAGATATTCATAGAACAAGCAAAAAGCTTCTAAGTTTGACTAATTTTAAGACTGTGATACTATGCGCAGGGTAGCTTGTTGATGGAAGAAGAAGGCAACAAAAGGGCCACCGTACTTGGCACGGTCTTAGAGGCACTGCCAAATACTATCTTTCGTGTCGCACTTGACGGCGACAATGAAGTACTTGCGTATCTGGCAGGGCGGATGCGGATTAGCCGTATCAGAGTCCTCGTCGGTGACCGCGTAGAGGTACTTCTTGATCAGTATGGCGAGAAGGGCCGCATCACCAGGAGACTATAAGAATTATTTTATGAATGTACGGTCATCGGTAAAACCACGATGCAGTAAATGTAAGACAGTGCGACGCAAGGGCAGACTGTATGTCATTTGCAGCACAAAACCGAGCCATAAGCAAAAGCAAGGATAAGTATGCGTATTGCAGGAATTACCATCCCAGACGGGAAGCGCTTGGAGATTGCCCTGACGACGATTTATGGTATCGGTCGCCCTCTAGCTCACACGATTCTTGACTCCGCAAAAATCCCCTACGGCAAGAAATCACAAGAGCTCTCTGCCGAAGAGGAACAGCGTATTAGAAAAGTGATAGAAGGCGCGCTCAAGATTGAAGGTGATCTCAAACGCGAAATTTCTGCACACATCCGCCGACTGAAGGATATCCGCTCGTACCGTGGTTCACGACACTCCCGTGGTCTCCCAGCACGCGGACAGCGGACAAAGACAAATTCGCGCACTGTGCGTGGTAATGTGAGAAAGACGATGGGCTCTGGTCGCAAGAAGCTTGAGAAGAAGTAGTTCAACGAGCTCACTATAAATATTTATGGGAAAGAAACGCATTGCAAAAAGTGGAACCGAGGGAGATCTGGGAGCAAAGACACGCGCCGCTGCTAAACTGCCGCGTCGCAAACTTGAGTACGGCATTTTGAGTATTGAAGCAACTTACAACAATACCAAGGTGGTACTCTGCGATGGTAAGGGTAATCCAATTGCATGGTCTTCATCAGGAAGTCTGGGGTTCAAGGGAGCTAAAAAGGGGACACCCTTTGCTGCAGCCAAAGTGGGAGAACTCCTTGCAGAGAAGGGGGAGGTTATGGGATTGAAGGAGATCGATGTAAAGATCAAGGGCGTTGGATCGGGGCGCGAGTCCGCGATGCGCGCATTTGCATCTCGTGGATTTACCATTAATTCAATTACGGATACCACTCCTGTCCCTCACAATGGGCCACGAGCGGAAAAGCCGCGAAGAGTATAGCGTATGAAGATTGGACCACAGTATAAAATTAGCCGCATGGTCGGCGACCGCATCTTCCCAAAGTGCCAAACTACTAAGTTTGCTATTTCTGGCACCAAGCGTCGTAGCACTAAGCGACCTCCGCGGCCAAAGACAGAGTACGGTCTCCAGCTCTTAGAGAAGCAGAAGGCGCGCTTCTCATATTGTGTGACAGAGCGACAGTTCTCTCGCTATGTGAAGGAGTCCCAATCTGTAGGCAAAGAGAATCCATCACTCTACCTTTACCAAAAACTTGAGTCTCGTCTAGATAATGTCCTCTTCCGTATGGGGCTGGTACCTTCGCGTCTTTTCGCTCGCCAGGTGGTGGCGCATGGCCACATCCAAGTGAACGGCCGCCGTATGGGCATCCCATCGTATCAGGTACGGCAGGGAGATCTGCTTAGCGTACGTGGCGGGAGTAAGGTGAATGGCATTTTTAAAAATATTGAGGAACGGAACAAAGGTTATGTACTCCCAGAATGGCTCTCTGTTGATTTTACAAAGTTGGAAGGAGTGGTACGAGGGACACCCGGAGCTGGGCAGGCAGAGGCTAACATTAACTTTGGAGCCATTATCGAGTTTTATAGTCGTGTTTAGAACCTTACTAGCGTAATTATTACACTATGGCAGATTTCACCATCATCATGCCGTCAAAGCCAAGAGTCATCCGCGAGGAGGGCAACTCTGGCGTGTATGAAATAGAGGGTCTGTACCCGGGCTATGGACATACGCTCGGAAATTCTCTGCGCCGTATCATCCTATCATCACTTCCAGGCGCCGCAGTCACCTCAGTAAGGATTGACGGGGTAAACCACGAGTTCTCAACAATCTCTGGTGTGAAGGAGGATGTGATAGCGATTATCCTCAATCTGAAGAAAATTCGCTTCAAGCTCTCTACCGATGAGACTCAGGCCATCTCCCTCTCAGTAAAAGGTGTGCGCACGGTTTCCGCCGCTGATTTGAAGATCCCTGGACAGGTCGCTGTAATGAATCCTGATCAGGTTATCGCAACACTCACAGAGAAAAATTCTGAACTCTCCATGGAACTCTCTGTTGAGCGCGGACTTGGCTATGTATCCAAGGAGGTTCTCCATCGTGAGAAAGTGGAGGTAGGCATTATTGCGTTGGATGCTGTCTTTACTCCTATCCGTAAAGTGCACTACGAAGTTGAGAATATGCGTGTTGGGAATCGCACGGACTATAACCGACTCAAACTCTCTATTGAGACAGATGGTATCATTACACCTCGCGAGGCGCTTGAGCGCTCTATTGAGACCATGATCGTTCAACTCAAGGCTATCATCGGTTTTGAAGGCCGCGAGACTTACGATGAGGACACACATGAGATGAATGATGGGGCATCTCTCTCGTCTGCTACCACTGATCCTGCTAAGGTGAAGATTGATGATCTTAACTTCTCTGTCCGCACCCAAAAGGCTTTGGCCTCGGCAGGTATCCGCACAATCGCAGGACTCTCAAAGAAGAGGGAAGAAGACCTATTGGAGATCTCTGGATTGGGGGAGAAGGGATTAGAAGAAATTAAAACAGCACTGGAACACTACGGGCTCATACTAAAATAAGTACACGATATGCGGCATCACGACACAAAACGGAAGTTTGGTAGAGAGCGCAAAGTGCGGACAGCTTTTTTGCGGTCACTCTTACGCAATATGATTAATGAGGGCCGTATGACCACAACGCTTGCTCGTGCCAAAGAAGTGCGCCCGCTGATAGAAAAGCTAGTGACCTTGGGGAAGCGAGAAGGTCTTGCGACTCGACGCCTACTCGTCTCTCGTCTGGGGCGGGAGGCTGAGGCCAAGAAACTTGCAGAAGAGATTAGCCCCAAGTATAAAGAGAGGCAGGGCGGCTACACCCGCATTGTGAAGCTTCCCGCACGAGAGGGGGATGCGAGTGAGATGGCGCTGATTGAATTTGTATAATATGCAACACAATATTGATGCAACAGGGAGAACTTTAGGCCGCGTCGCAAGCGATGTTGCTGTACTTCTGCGCGGAAAGAGTCATCCGAGCTTTGAGCGGCATCTTATCCCTACTGATACGGTGACTGTAACAAATGTTGGGAAGCTTAAGATTACCGAACAGCGTGCAAGAGGGACGACCTACCGCCGGCACTCCCATTTCCCCGGAGGGGAGAAGAAGGAGACGCTTGCGCAGCTGCGTAGCAGGAAGGGAGTGAGTGAATTATTGCGGAAAGCGGTATTGGGGATGCTCCCTCATAATCGTCTGCGTTCTAGTATGATGAATAACCTTACTATTAAAGAGTAGTGTATGGTAGAAAAAGCAAGCAAGACAGGATATACGGAGGGCATTGGTCGCAGAAAGACGAGTGTTGCTCGTGTGCGCATTTCCCCTGGTGCTAGGGCTGCCTTTGAGGTCAACGAGCTCCCTGTAGATGAGTATTTTAAAACAAACATGCTCCGTATGATTGTGCGGCGCCCACTTGTAGCTGAAGAAGTAGTAGATAAGTACCACATCTCCGTGCATGTGCGTGGCGGTGGCATCCATTCACAGGGTGAAGCGATCTCGCTTGGTCTTGCGCGTGCTCTTGCGGCACGAGAGACACAACTCCGCACCGTGCTGAAGAAGGAGAAGCTCTTGAGCTCTGATGCGCGTCAAAAAGAGCGTCGCAAGTTCGGCCTCAAGAAAGCTAGGAAGTCTCCTCAATGGTCTAAACGTTAGTCCTCTGTGGCGAGATGACGCTGACTGTCCCATCTTTGGTAGGGTTATGTGCATACGGTAATCATTACCACAAAAACACCACCGTTTGGTGGGGTCTTGTTTTATTATATTGGATGTGTTATAATAGGAGATAGCGTATAGATCTTAGGAAAAGGAGGAATATAAGGATGTTTCAAACTTACTGGGGTAGAGCTCTTGGTGGTGAATGGCAGACAGGAGTCATCTGTGCTACTTGTGGCAGTGGCTATCCGGAACCAGCGGAAGAGATTATTCTGGAGGAAGATAGACTTTTCTCTGTGTGTGACCACTGCGGGCATAAGACCGAGATAGACTGCCTCCCTCCGCAAGAACCTGCAGAAACTGTATAAGATGTGGAAGTCTCACTTCCATCATTCAGCCCTCTCATACATGGGAGGGCTTTTGTCTTGGAATAAGACTTGACAGAAGTGTTTTAATAGCATATACTACCAGCCGCATGAATGAGAAACATAGAGCACAAGAAGAGGATGACATCACAATAGAGACGGAGCTTGGTGACTCCGATGCCGCCGCACTCAAAGATCCTCAAGAGATGATTCACATATTAAAAGAAAAGTTGAAACACGCGGAGACGGAACGGAAAGAGTACCTTGATGGCTGGCAGCGGATGAAGGCGGACCTTGCCAACTACAAAAAAGATGAGGAGGCCCGGCACGGTAAGGTGCGCGAGTACGCTACCGAAGGGCTCTTGAACGACCTCCTCGCGGTAGAAGAGAGCTTCCAAATGGCCTTTAGTAACCGTGAGAGTTGGGAGAGTGTTTCTAAAGAGTGGCGTACTGGTATAGAATATATCCATTCGCAGTTTATGAAGGTGCTCTCTGATTATGGTATTACGGCGATAGACCCACAAATAGGCGATACCTTTGATCCTCTGTTGCATGAGAGCGTTGGCACGGCACCGGTCTATGATCTCTCCCATGAAGGGACAGTGCAAGGTGTACAAAAGCGAGGATACTTACTTCATGAACGGGTGCTCGCTCCGGCGCGAGTGATGCTTGGGTCGCATATTACACAATAATAAGAGATGTTATGGCAAAGATAATTGGTATTGATTTGGGCACAACTAATTCTGCAATGGCTGTGGTTGAAGGTGGTGAACCAAAGATTATTGAGAACGCAGAAGGCAACCGCACTACGCCCTCTATTGTTGCGCTCTCAAAAAATGGAGAACGACTTACTGGACTCCTGGCTAAGCGTCAGGCAGTCACCAATCCTAAAAATACTATTTACGGCATCAAGCGCCTGATGGGTCACCGTTACGATGATTCTGAAGTGGCAAAGGATCGCAGCTCGGTGCCCTTTGAGATCACCAAATCAGATGACGGCGGTGTTAAGGTGACCCTTGCCGAGAAGCACCATCGCCCAGAGGAGGTCTCTGCAATGATTCTGCAGAAACTTAAGAAGGACGCAGAGGCGAAGTTGGGAGAGAAGATAGACGAGGCAGTAATTACTGTTCCCGCATACTTTGATGACTCACAGCGCCAAGCAACCAAGGATGCTGGTGAGATCGCGGGCTTTACCGTGCGCCGTATTATCAACGAGCCAACCGCAGCCGCGCTGGCCTACGGCTTTAATAAAAAGAAGAACGAGAAGATTGTAGTCTATGACTTTGGTGGCGGCACCTTTGATATCTCAGTCTTGGAGGTGACTGGTGACGATGAGCAGTCCATTGAGGTGAAGTCTACCGACGGTGACTCGCACATGGGAGGTGAAGACATTGATCACGACATCATTGACTACATTGCGGCAGAGTTCCAAAAAGAGTCCGGCATTGATGTACGCAAAGATGAGCTAGCACTCCAACGGCTCAAGGAGGCAACAGAGAAGGCCAAGCACGAGCTCTCTACTGCAACTGAAACTGAGATCAATATCCCCTTTGTTACTTCTGATGCAAACGGCCCTAAGCACCTACTGCTCAAGATGAACCGTGCGGCACTTGAGTCTATTGCAAAGAAGTACATTGATCGCTCTATAGAGATTTGTAGACGTGCTGTAGACGCTTCGGGACTCAAGTTCGGCGACATTGATGAGGTGATCCTTGTTGGAGGGCAGACTCGTATGCCAGCAATACAAGAAGCAGTTAAGATCTTATTCGGTAAGGAACCCAATCGCTCCATCAATCCAGACGAGGTAGTGGCTATCGGTGCCGCCATTCAAGGGGGTATCTTCCAAGGAGATGTGAAGGATGTACTTCTCTTAGATGTCACTCCTCTCTCGCTTGGTATTGAGACCTTAGGTGGAGTGTCTACTAAGGTGATAGAAAAAAATACCACCGTGCCGATCTCTCGCTCACAGATTTTCTCTACTGCGGCAGACAATCAGACCAGCGTAGAGATCCATGTGCTTCAAGGTGAGCGCGAGATGGCAGGTGATAACAAGACACTAGGACGCTTCATCTTAGACGGTATTCCTCCATCACCGCGCGGACTACCGCAAGTAGAAGTGACCTTTGATATTGATGCAAACGGCATTCTCAAGGTCTCGGCAAAAGAAAAAACAACTGGCAAAGAACAGTCAATTCGCATCGAGGCAAAGTCCTCTCTCTCTAAAGAGGACATTGAAAAGATGAAAAAGGATGCCGAGCTTCACGCCACAGAAGATAAGGAGAAACGTGAGTTAGTAGACCTGCGCAATCAGGCAGATGCACTCTGTTACTCAGCAGAAAAAGCGATTAAAGATGCTGAAGGCAAAATCTCTGACGACTTAAAGAAAGGTGTAGAAGAAAAAATAAATGCTCTCAAGGGTGTGAAGGACGGCTCTGATAAGGCGGCACTCAAGACCGCTAGCGATGCTCTCTCGAGTGAGATGATGAAGATAGGTGAAGCGATGAGCAAAACCACTCCAAATGCTACTACCAGTGACGAAGTACCAAAGGAGAATCCTGAAGGACCAATCCGTGAAGCGGATGTAAAATAAGCTATGGCGACCAACAAGAAAGATTACTACGAGATACTTGGCGTCAGTAAGAACGCCTCAAAGGAGGATATTAAAAAAGCCTTCCATAAACTTGCGCACAAGTACCATCCAGATAAGAAGGGTGGAGATGAGGCGAAGTTTAAGGAGCTCAATGAGGCCTACCATATCCTCTCTGACGACAAGCGTCGCGCCGAGTACGACACCTACGGCTCCACCTTCCAAGGTGGTGGAGGCGGTTTTGACGGTTTCCAAGGCTTTGACTTTAGTAATTTTTCTGGCGGTGTAGATCTCGGTGACCTCTTCAACGACCTCTTCTCTGGTGCATCACAAAGAGGACAACGTCGTGGTCGTGACATCTCTGTTGATATACAAATTACTTTTGCAGAATCTATCTTTGGCGCACAGCGCACGGTCCTTATCTCCAAGGTGGGATCCTGTGACACTTGTGGCGGGAGCGGTGCTGGGGCGGGGAGTAGTGAAGTAGAGTGCAAGACCTGTGGTGGCAAAGGACGCATTCACGAGACTAAACGATCTTTTCTAGGCTCTTTCAGTTCCGTCCGCGAGTGTAGTGCTTGTGGTGGGAGTGGTAAAGTCCCCACACACCCGTGTAGCACCTGTAGTGGTCACGGCGTGCTTAAGAAGACGGAAGAGGTGTCTGTGAGTATCCCACAGGGGATACAGGATGGTGAGATGATACGACTCTCGGGGAGGGGTGAAGCGGTCGCGAAGGGTCTCTCTGGCGACCTCTACATCAAAGTACATGTGGAGCGGCACCCGCAGTTCCGTCGCGAGGGCAACCATATGCTCATGGACTTGGATGTAAAACTTTCTGATGCGCTCCTTGGCGCTGATTACCGCATCCATACTTTGGATGGAGAAGTGACTGTCGGTATCCCCGCTGGTGTCTCGTACGGAGAGATGCTACGCATCCGTAATAAAGGTGTCCCTTACGCATCAGGTAAGCGCGGAGATCTGCTTGTTCGCATCATCACTCGCACTCCACAAAGACTTTCTAAAAAAGCAAAAGAACTCGTTGAGAAACTTCGAGAAGAGGGGATATAGACAGGGGCTCGGACTGGGGATTTTTACTTCCCCTACGCCGAGTGCTATGATACGCCTATGCATACGAGAGAAAAGGTGCTCCTCTCTGGCGTGAAGCCCACAGGTAGACCACATATTGGTAACTACTTTGGCGCGATGCATCAGTTTGTGGAATTGCAAAACGAGTACGACGCTTACATCTTCATTGCTGACTACCATGCACTCACGACAGTGCAAGATAGAGAGGAGATGGAGTCTAACTCCATTGATATTGCGCTGGACTACCTCGCCATTGGCCTTGACCCGAGCAAAGTAACTCTCTACACGCAGTCGTCGGTACGGCTGGCTACTGAACTCGCGTGGATTTTTGATTGTCTTATCACCATGCCGTACTTGATGCGTGCACACGCCTTTAAAGACGCCGAGGCACGCAACAGAGAGATCAATGTGGGCATCTTTAATTATCCTATGCTCATGGCGGCAGATATTCTCCTCTTTGATGCGCAAGTAGTCCCAGTGGGGCAAGATCAAAAACAGCATATTGAAATTACGCGCGATACCGCAGAAAAGTTTAATCGTATTTTTGGTGAGACCTTTACTTTGCCTGAGCCGCTCATCTTCTCATCGGCAGGGATCGTTCCCGGTACGGATGGGCGTAAGATGAGCAAGAGCTATAACAATACCATACCGCTCTTTGCAGAAGATGACGAGATTGAAAGATTGGTGATGGGGATTACCACTGACTCTAAGGGAGTAGAAGAGGTAAAGGATCCCGATTCCTGCACCGTCTTTGCACTTCATCGGCTGGTGAGCGAGGCAGATAAACTTGCCGAGCTAGAACAGCGTTACCGCGAAGGTGGTATAGGTTACAGGGAGGCGAAAGAGCAACTTGTTGAGAGTATAAAAAAATTTATAACGCCACTACGCGAGTATCGCCGTGAACTTGCCGAGAATCGTTCTGATGTATACGGTATTCTAGCCGATGGAGGAGAGAGGGCACGCGCTCGCGCAGAGGGGAAAATGTCTCTCGTTCGAGAGCGCATTGGAGTAACTCGCTAATATGAAAGACAGAGTATACATTAAGGACTTGGGCACAAAGGTGGGGGAGGAGGTCGCTATTGCCGGTTGGATTGATGTGCGCCGTGATCACGGCAAGCTTATTTTTATCGACCTGCGTGACGCGAGTGGTTCTGTGCAGATGGTGGTGCTCCCTAATAACGCTGAAGCACACGGAGTGGCAGAGACGGTACGCCCTGAGTGGGTGGTGCGCGTCGAAGGCGTAGTGAATAGACGACCAGAAAAGATGGTAAAAGAGGGACTGAATGGGGATATTGAGGTGGAGGTAAAAAATCTCCGAGTACTTGGCTCTGCAAAAGAGCTCCCTTTTGAAAAAGATGCAGACCTAAACATTGATACTATCTTTGACTACTTACCGCTTACCCTACGCACGGAGAAGCGCCAAGCAATCTTTCGTCTACAAGCAATCCTCATTCAGCTCTTCCGTGAATTTTTTATTCAAAAACACTTCGTTGAGATACAGGCACCCAAGCTGATCGGGGATGATGCCGAGGGAGGGGCAAACTCTTTTAATGTGGAGTACTTCAAACATACGGCGCATCTCGCGCAGAGTCCGCAGTTCTACAAGCAGATTATGGTTGGAGTGTTTGAGCGCGTCTTTGCCACAGGGAATGTGTACCGTGCCGAGAAACATGCCACAACACGGCACTTAAACGAGTACACCAGTCTGGATATAGAGATGGGCTTTATAGAGAGCTTTAGAGATGTGATGCGGATGGAGAATGAGCTCCTCCTCTTCATGGTGCCACTCTTAGTACAGCGTGCTCCACGAGAACTTGTTTTACTTGGGGCGACACTTCCCACTGTCCCAAAGGAGATACCTGCTCTCACTTTACGAGAGGCACAAGCCTTGATTAGTAAAGAGACGGGAGAGGACTGTACCAAAGAGCCGGACTTAGATCCAGCACACGAACGCTGGCTTTGTGAGTACTCGCAAAAAACATTCGACTCAGAATTTATTTTTATCACACATTTCCCACTCTCTAAGCGCCCTATGTACACCTACGGTGATCCAGAAAATCCAGGTTATGCTGCCGGCTTTGACCTTCTCTTCCGCGGGGTGGAGATCACCACGGGCGGTCAGCGCATCCATGAGTATGATGACCTTGTTGCCGAGATGAGCAAGCGGGGGCTGGACCCAGAGAAGTTTCGCTTCTATCTACAAGCCTTTAAGTATGGCATGCCTCCGCACGGAGGCTTTGGCCTTGGACTTGAGCGTCTTACCTCAAAACTACTCGGCATAGAGAATGTGAAGGAGGCAACGCTCTTTCCCCGCGACTTAAACCGCATAGATACTCGTCTGGCGGAGTAGTTGACTAGATATGAATAGTCTGTTACACTCTCTCTTAGATGTACTCTATAAAGGAGGTGATGGATAGTGGAGCAAACAGCACCCGGTGTTTTTGTTTATCTTGCAGATGAACAGGGGAGGATACTCTGTGTCCGTCATTCGTACGGACAAGAAAAATGGTCTCTCCCTGGTGGGAAGGTAGAAAAAGGAGAATCGTTATATGGAGCCGCTCGGCGTGAATTACAAGAGGAGACCGGTCTCAATCTTTTAGAAGTAAAGATGATTGGGCTCTTTACTCTCCTTAAGACGCGCGGACATGTTGTATTACTCCGTGCGCTCTGCTCAGATGGGAGCTTGGCTACAGAGAATATGGATGGTGAGATTGCTGAACGAAAATGGTTTACCCCAGAAGAGATCAATTCTACTGAAGGGGATTTCTACCCAGCTCAGTTCAAGCTTATCAAATGGGCTCTATATCGTGCTCCAGGAGGTCCTCCTCTCGCACATTCACTTACCATGCCCCCGCTGGAGGCACTCGCGACAGACCTCTCCTAGAGAGGTCTGTTTTCTTGTATACTAGCAGGATGGATGCACTGATACTGGCAGGCGGTGAGGGGACGCGTATGCGCCCACTCACAGAATCTCTTCCGAAGCCCTTAATTCCTATATTGGGAAAGGCGCTCATTCTCCATGTGCTTGACGCCCTCCCTAATGCAATACGAAGGATCCTTATTGTCGTTGGTTACCGCAGGGATGATCTGCGTTCCCGTTTAGGGGAAGATTATAAAGGGATACCAATCCACTATGTAGTGCAAGGAGATATGAAAGGGACTGCTGGAGCACTGTGGTCGGCCAAGTCACTGCTTGCAGATGGGTATTTTTTAGTACTCAACGGAGATGATCTTTACGATAAAAAAGAATTGGATCAATTTACTCAGACTGAACTCGCTTTCGGCTACGCACGCGGTATTGCTCAAGAAAAAATACTCGCCGCAACTATCAACGATGGAGTTTTTTTAGGATTTACTCGTCCTAGTATCGGATCACCTATCTGTATTGGGACTAATACTTTCACGCTTAATAAAAAAATCTTTTCTCTTGATCCTGTGTTTCTTCCCTTGAGTGGGGAGTATGGCTTGCCACAGACCGTCGCCCTCCTTGCACAAGAAGAACATATCATTGCTCATGAGCTAGTATGTTGGCATCAGGTAAATAGCCCTGAAGATATTGCTCGGATTGAACAGGAAAATGTGCTATGAGCCAGTCCTTCACTCTTCAGACTGAACGCTTTTCCGGTCCCTTGGATCTACTCTTGGACTTGGTTGAAAAGCGGAAGCTCCACATTAGCGACGTGTCTCTTGCTGAGGTCTCTGAAAATTTTCTTAACTATCTGAGGGATGTAGGGGAGCTCCCCAAGGATGAGGCGGCGGAATTTCTTGTGACGGCTTCGACGCTTATGCTCATTAAGTCCGTCTCGCTCCTTCCCGGTTTACAACTCACAGAAGAGGAGTCGGAGAGTGTAGAATCACTCGAGCGGAGACTCCAGGAGCTTGCACTTGTACGCGAGGGGGCACTCATTCTTGAAAAGCGTTTTGGCACCACTCCGCTCTACCTGCCGCTCAATGCGCCTCCTCGCACTCCAGTCTTCTCACTCTCTCCAGACGCGACACTTCCACGACTCCTTGAGGCGTTGAAAGCGTTGCTCGTCTCTTTTCCTAAGCAAGAGCAGTTGAGTAAGGTGGTGATAAGAAAAATCATTTCAATGGAAGAAGTGATCGGCTCTCTCTTGCAACGAGTGAAGCATGCTTTCTCACTCTCCTTTAATGATTTTGTTGGAGACAAGAAAGAGAAAGTAGAAGTCATTGTCAGCTTTCTCGGTATGTTGGAACTCGTCAAACAGGGGACTATTGCCGTCCGCCAAGAGGAACACTTTAAAGACATCCATATGGAGTCGCAAGACTTGGACACTCCGCGCTATTTATAAAAAATAAAAATCCTCCGGGTGACTTATTTACCCTGCGCGTACCTAAAAATTAATGACTGGAGTTTAACTCCAGTCAAGGTATTCCGACTGTGATGGAGCCATGGTAGAATGTGAGCCATGGATACAGAGCGCGCCATCGAGGCGGTCTTGTTTTGGAAGGGGGAACCAGTGGCACGCACTCAGCTTGCTTCACTTCTCTCAGTCAGTGAAGCCGAGCTTCATAGTGCAGTGTTACAGTTACGGGAGCATCTCACTGGACGGGGATTACAGTTGTTGGAGACTAACGAGAGTCTTGCGCTCGTCACTGCCCCTGAAGTATCTGAACTTATTGCGCGTATTACAAAAGATGAGCTGTCTCACGACATTGGGAGGGCTGGATTGGAGACACTTTCCATCATCCTCTACCGCGGTCCGGTGACGAAGACGGATATTGACTACATCCGAGGAGTGAACTCACAGTATGTCTTACGATCACTCCTCATCCGTGGATTAGTGGAAAGGGTCCCTGATGGGAAGTCATTCATGTATCGTACAACAGCAGGATTACTTGCCGAGCTAGGTCTCACTAGCGTAGATGAACTCCCTGAACGGGAGCGTATTATGAGTGAGATAGACGCTCTACAACAGCATGGATGATAAAGAGACAATGATAGAAAGAGGAGAAAGGAAAGAGCGTTTGCTTGTCGCAGGCACCGCAGGCCTCATTGTCTTTGTACTTCTTGCACTTGCCTCTACCGCACTTGACATGCCTGCATGGATGCATTTTCCCCTCCGGACGAGCAATTCTCCGTCGGATATGCAAGCGGCGGTGGCATCCCAAGGAGAAAAAACAAACCCAAATGTTTTCTCCGATATCTCTATCACCGGGCATGCCGCTTTCGTGATTGATCTCTCTACAGATACGGTGCTCTTTGAGAAAAATGCTCGTACACAGCTTCCGCTCGCATCACTCACAAAGATAATGACTGCATTAGTTGCTGTAGATTCGCTTGATCCGGATGCAAAGGTCGTCATAACTGAAGCGATGCTCACTCCAGAAGGGGATAGTGGACTACATGTGGGAGATGTATGGTCCGCCACTGATCTCGTGGCACTCACACTTATTGCTTCATCTAACGATGGAGCCGAGGCTCTTGCTGAGAGTGTGGAGCTCAAACTATCTCGTGATATTGTCTCTCTCATGAATGAAAAAGCTCGACGGATTGGACTCACTGAAACTTTTTTTGCAAACCCCACCGGACTTGATGTCTCGGGTACGCAAGGGGGCTCCTATGGATCCGCTAGAGATTTCGCGCAACTGTTCGCCTATACAGTGCGTAGGTACTTGCCAGTGGTAGAGTACTCAAAACATGCTTCCTACACAGTGAGGAGTGAGCAAGGGGCGGCAGCGCTCGCCGTAAACACTAACGAGTTGGTGAACACGATCCCCGGACTGATCGCATCAAAGACTGGCTTCACTGATCTAGCTGGAGGAAATCTGGCGGTAGTCTTTGATCGTGGACTAGCACAACCAGTTGTCGTGGTTGTACTTGGCTCCACGCAAGATGGACGCTTTTCTGATGTTGCCGCGCTCGTGCGTGCGAGCGAAGCTTATTATCATAAAAGCTTAGCATTATGATGCTCAATGTTTTAAAAGTGTTTGCTCCGAGCTCCATCGCCTTTATGGTTGGCATACTTATAACGCCAGCACTGACCTACTACCTCTATAAATATCGGATGTGGAAAAAGCGCCCTGGGAAGTTAGCTCCTGACGGCTCGGCAACTCCTATTTTTGACAGTCTTCATAGAGAGAAGGAGGTGGGCACGCCGCGTATGGGAGGTGCGATTATTTGGCTCTCCACACTCATTACAATTGGCGCTGTCTGGCTCCTCTCTATGATCTTTCCTAACGAGATTACACAGAAGCTAGATTTTCTCTCTCGTAATCAGACTTGGCTCCCACTCTTTACCCTTATCGTTGCTTCCTTGGTTGGCCTCATTGACGATTGGACGCAGGTGCGCGATGGGGGAGGAACCTATGTGGGGGGGCTCTCTTTTTGGAAGCGCCTCTCTGTGGTGATTTTACTAGGGCTTGCTGGGGGCTGGTGGTTTTACGCTCGTCTCGGTGTGGACTCGGTTCATGTTCCTTTTTATGGAGACTTCTCTCTGGGTATACTCTTTATTCCTTTTTTCATCGCTATCATGCTCGCTCTCTTTTCTTCTAGCGTCATTGATGGATTAGACGGACTTGCTGGAGGAGTTATGGCGGCTATTTTCTCTTCATTTGCTGGTATTGCATTTCTCCAAAATCAGATTGATCTGGCAGCTTTCTGTTCAGTGCTCTTGGGTGGCATATTCGCTTTTCTCTGGTTCAATATTCCTCCCGCGCGTTTCTATATGTCAGAGACTGGGATCTTAGGGTTGACCACGACACTCACAGTCGTTGCCTTCTTGACCGATTCTGTGCTTGTCCTCCCCATCATTGCATTCCCACTCTTCATTACTTCTTGCTCAGTGATCATTCAATTACTCTCAAAACGATTTCGTGGGAAAAAAGTGTTCCAGGTTGCTCCGCTCCATCACCACTTTGAGGCTATTGGCTGGCCCTCGTATAAGGTGGTGATGCGCTACTGGGTAATCGGAATTATGATGGCGATAATTGGTATGGTCATAGCAATAATAGGAAAATGAAGAATACCCACCGTCGTATTGATTTTATTTTTTTAAGTTTAGCACTCACCCTCGTGTTGGGTGGGTTTCTCCTTTCTTCTTCTGCATCACTCTCTACCTTAGGGGAGAATGGTAGATGGTATCTCCCTTTTGATAAGTCGCAGTTTGTAAGTCTGTTGTCTGGCCTCGTCACATTTTTTATTGCCTCGCTCATACCTTTCAAAATATGGAGGAGCTATGCGATCCATATCTTTCTCGCTGCTATAGGATTGACTCTTGCTGTATTTCTCCCACATATTGGCTTCTCGTTTAATGGGGCACGACGCTGGCTCTCTATTGGCCCATATTCATTACAGCCATCAGAGATGTTGAAATTGAGTTTTATTGTGTATTTTGCATCGTGGCTTGTTATCTCTCGTGATCGTATTAAGACCTTTCAACTTGGTCTTCTTCCGTACCTTTTGATGATATCGCTTCTCGGAGTGATACTGCTCAAGCAGCCGGATACGGGTACCTTTATGATTATCTTTGTTACGAGTATTGCCATGTTTGTTGTGGCAGGGGGTAGGTGGTTACACCTCTTCTACCTCTTCCTTGTAGCTCTGGTGGGGCTTGGTGCCCTGTGTCTCTTTCGTCCCTATGTGAGAGATCGGGTACTCACCTTTATCAATCCTTCGCACGATGTGCGTGGAGCCTCCTATCAGATCAATCAATCACTCATTGCTATCGGCTCTGGTGGGATATTGGGGCGTGGTTACGGTCAGAGTATACAAAAATTTAATTACCTGCCAGAGTCCATCGGCGACTCGGTCTTTGCTGTGGTAGGGGAAGAACTTGGATTCATCGGCTCCGTGGTGCTCGTCCTCCTTTTTCTCCTCTTTGGTCTTTGGGGATTAAAAATTGCCTCGCGAGCGCCTGACGCCTTTAGTCGACTCCTGGTGGTGGGGATTGTGGTGATGGTGACGGCAGGTACCTTTATCAACATCTCAGCGATGCTAGGTGTTATTCCGCTGACTGGGGTCCCTCTCACCTTTGTGAGCCACGGCGGTACTGCACTCTTTTTCTCACTCCTTGGCATCGGCATTGTACTCAATGTCTCGCGTTATCAGATCAATCATCAATAAAATTTTATGCGCATACTATTCACCGGCGGAGGGACAGGGGGGCACTTTTATCCAATCATCGCGGTTGTAGAAGAAGTCAAAAAAATTCTTTCAGAACGAGATAGTGCAGATGCAGAATTATTTTATGTCTCTACCTCTCCCTACGATGCAGAAAAACTCTCTGAATTTGGCATTCAGTACTGTGAGATACAGACAGGTAAGGCCCGTCGTTACTTCTCTTTGAAAAATATTACCGACAGCATCCGCACTGTACTCGCCGTGTGTAAGGCGCTCTGGGTGGTACTCCGGATCTACCCGAATGTAGTCTTCTCAAAAGGCGCTTATGCGAGCTTCCCATCCGTATTTGCAGCGCGCATTTTGGGTATACCCGTAATGATGCACGAGTCGGACTCGGGGCCGGGGAGAGTCAATGCGTGGACAGGCAAGTTTGCACGCAAGATTGCGGTCTCGTACCCTGATGCATACCACTTCTTCCCCGCCGAGAGAACCGCAGTTACAGGGAATCCCTTGCGCTCGCGCATTATGCATCCAGTGACGGCGGGCGCTCACGAGACCTTTGGTCTGGATCCTGCCATACCTGTTATCCTCATTCTCGGTGGCTCACAGGGCTCCATGCGTATTAACGATACGGTAGTTGATGCACTTCCTGACATCCTTACGCGATTTCAGGTGATCCATCAAACAGGGAGGGTAAACTATGATGATGTCGCTGCGCGCACCAGTGTGACGCTTGTCGATAGCCCGCATAAGAATCGCTATAAGCTCTTTGCTTACCTTGATGACAACCAGATGGTGCGCGCTGCAGGAGCCGCTACTCTTATCATTTCTCGCGCGGGTTCAACCATTTTTGAGATTGCACAGTGGGGGTTGCCATCCATTATCATCCCTATCCCGGAATCGGTATCGCACGATCAATTGAATAATGCCTTTACATACGCGCGCTCTGGTGCCGCAGTAGTGATTGAAGAGGGGAACCTGACTCCCAGCATCCTCGCTTCAGAAGTAACGCGGCTCATAGATAATGCCCAACTCCGTGAGCGTATGGGCTCCTCTGCAAGAGGCTTTGCCCGTCCTGACGCGGCTCGTCTCATCGCAGAACAACTCATCCATCTCGCCTCCGCACACTAGAGGTAAGCCGTGCTATACTCTCTTTATGGCTCCTGCTCAACAGGTAATTACGCGCTTCCCGCCCTCACCTACAGGGCTCTTTCATGTGGGGAGTGCGCGGACGGCGCTCTTTAACTATCTCTACGCAAAAAAGTACGGCGGCAAATTTATCCTCCGTATAGAGGATACTGATAAAGAGCGATCAAAAAAAGAATATGAAGAGAACATCATTGAAGGACTTACTTGGCTGGGTATCTCGTACGACGAGTTCTATCGACAGAGCGAGCGCACAAAGGTGTATCGTGAGTACATAGACAAGCTCCTTTTTGCGGGGAGTGCGTACGAGTCTGAAGAGAGAGATGGTGAACACAGCTCTGTCATCCGTTTTAAAAACCCGGGAGGAGTAGTGAGTTTCCACGACGAGATCCGCGGAGGCATTAACTTTGATGTAGGTGAGCTTGGTGACTTTGTGATTGCAAAAGACCGCGAGACACCTCTCTACCATCTCGCTGTTGTGGTGGATGATTTTGTGATGGGAGTGACGCACATCATCCGCGGTGAAGACGGTATTTCCAACACGCCTCGGCAGATACTCATTTCTCGCGCGCTAGGAGCTCCCAACTTCACCTATGCACACATCCCACTCATCCTCGCTCCCGATAAGAGCAAACTTTCTAAGCGTCACGGAGCAGTAGCTGTGACTGAGTACCGTGACAGGGGCTATGTACCGGAGGCCTTCACTAACTTTTTCGCATTACTCGGCTGGTCTCCTCAGGGTAAGGAACCGAGCAGTGGCCAAGAGCTCTTCACCCTTGCTGAGCTCGTGGAGCATTTTGATCTTGCAAAGGTACAGAAGAGTGGCGCCATCTTCTCAAGTGAGAAACTGAATTGGTTTAATCGAGAGTATATTAAGCGGATGGGGGATGAGGCACTTTTGAATGCACTGTCACCACGAGTCCCAGTATCTGCTGAGAAGCTTTCTAAACTCATCCCACTCCTGCGTGAGCGGATGGTGACCCTCTCTGATGCTAAGACACTCCTCGCTCCAGGAGGAGAACTCTCTTTCATCTCTTCTTATACAGCACCTACACGAGAACTCTTAAAGACACCAGAGCATCTCGCCCGCACCGCTGAACTTCTTGATGCCGTATCAGAAGATGATTTTAGTGCCGAGTTCATTAAGAAGGCGGTATGGGAGTATGCGAATGCGGAGGGGAGGGGAGCAGTGCTATGGCCGTTCCGTGTGGCGCTCACTGGCCTTGAACGATCTCCCGATCCCTTTACCGTCGCTGCTATCCTTGGGAAAAAAGAAACAATGGCTCGCATCGCTCATGCACAATCGTTCTCATAAAATATTCCTCTGCGCCTTGGTATTGTGCACTCTTGCACCAATTTTTTTTGTGGCTCTTCCTGCGATAGGACAGAGTGCGGATGAGGTGCGTGCAAAAATAGAAACACGCAATGCAGAAATTAAACGGCTAGAGGCAGAGATACAAAAATATCAGGACGAGCTCAAAAAAACTCGCAAAGAGATCGGGAGTATCTCTGGCGCGGTCAATGATCTCACAACAACGAGTAAGAAGTTAGACACTGATATCAAGCTGACGGAAAAGAAGATAGAGGCTTCGCAATTGAAAATTCTTGAACTCTCGCAAGAGATAGGGAAGAAGGGGACAGAGCTTGAACGGAGTCAGCATGGCCTCTCCTCTATTGTCCGCGCTCTCGATGAGCAAGAGAACATTACTCCCATCGAACTGCTCCTAGGGAATGAGGATTTCTCGCAATTTTGGTTACAGATTGATTCACTCGCACAGCTTGGCGATTCTCTAGATAGCCGTATTGATGATATACGCAGGATTGCTCGAGACCTAGAGACCAATAAGATCGCTCGAGAGAATGAGAAAGGTTCTTTACAAGACTTTCGTGGGGACCTCTCTGATAAGAAGAAAGTTGCTGAGTATAACAAGTCTCTCAAACAGGAACTCCTGAATGAGACTAAGAGTAAGGAGTCTGAGTACCAAAAAATGCTTGTTGAGCGCAAGGCGCGTAAAGAGGCCTTTGAAGCTGACTTGGCTAGGCTGGAGTCACAACTTGTGACCATCCTTGATCCCAGTAAACTCCCCTCTCAAGGGAAAAAGGTCCTCACCTGGCCTCTCTCCAACCCAATCATCACACAGGAGTTTGGAGACACTTCCTTTTCTCGTTCTAAGCCGGGAGTGTATAACGGGAAGGGGCACAATGGAATTGACCTTGGCGCGCCCATCGGGACGCCCATCTATGCCGCAGAGAACGGGACTGTGATTGGAGCAGGAGACACCGACGTGACTTGCAGAGGAGCCTCTTACGGTAAGTGGGTGGTCATCACTCACGATAATGGACTCTCTACTCTCTACGGACACCTCTCGGTTATTAAGACAAAGAAGGGGAATGTAGTAACTCGTGGAGAGACGATCGGCTTTGTTGGTAATACAGGCTACTCGACGGGCCCTCACCTCCACTTTACCGTCTTTGCCTCTCAGGGGGTGCAGATTCGTGACCTTGCCTCTAAGGGGTGTTCTGGACGCACTTATACGCTCCCAGTCGCGTCCTATAACAGCTACCTTAATCCTCTGCTATACTTGTAACATATGCGGCAGAGAGGATTTTTAAAACTCATCATCCTAATTATCATCGGTGTCATAATCCTTGGAGTCCTCAGAGTGGATGTCCGAGCAGTGCTCGCACGGCCTGAAGTTATCCAGAACATCTCTTTTGTGAAAGAGAAAGTGAAGGGGCTCTGGGTAGTAAGTCGTCCTGCTCGGATCTGGATTGTGAAGACATTTACTACTTATGTAGTCTACCCTCTCGAGAAAGCAGATTCATAGTTATAACACACCGTAAGATACTTGACAATATGCTTGCATTCTGCTAGTATAGACCTAGGCTATACAGTCGGGTAGTCCCTTATGTATAGCCATTTTCTTTTGATTTCAAGCCTATATTACGAACCGTACAAATAGGTCTCGCAAGCCTCATAGCAGTGACAAATGTAGCATCAAGTACCCCTGTGGATAAGTCGTCCGGCATTTTAGATGCGTCTACCACAGCTCCCAGCTTTATGGAGCTGGTTATGGCTAAGGGAGAGTTCGATTTCTCCCCCGTCCCCATAGCTACGGGGGCTACAGGTTCTGCAAGTACCCAAAGAGATGTCGATCTTAGTATGAGCGACCGTATTACTCGTGCCGCCAAGTCTACTGGAGTAGATGCCTCCCTAGCTCGTAAAATTGCGTACTGTGAGAGCTCACTGCGCCAATTTGACTCTAAGACCGGAGAAGTGGTCCGAGGCGTCCGCAATCCCAGCGATATAGGCCTCTTTCAGATTAATGAAAAATATCATTTAGAGCGCAGTAGAGGATTAGGCTTTGACTTTCATACGACAGAAGGGAACATTGCCTACGCTATGTATCTACTCAAGCAGGATGGGAGTCGCCACTGGAATTGGAGTAGACCCTGTTGGTCCAACCCCTCCTTAGCTATTTAAAAATATCATGTCGCAAAATCTATGTTGTGCGACATGATATTTTTTTCTGAACCGGCTTCGTACACTATAGAATCATATAACAAAAAATCCCCACTCTCCTCCTAACTGGAGCAGTGGGGATTTTTTGTTTATTTTCTACCCCTTGATGTTCACTTCAAAATTTTCTAAATCCTCCCCCTCCCCTGCCTCAATTATGTTCAATCGTAGGGGAGTCCCATTGAGCGTTGCAGAAAAGCGCGCCTGCTCACCCGCCTGCACAGTGACCTTGAAAGATCGAGCGGTAAGGACTTGTGCGCATACCTCACTCCCACTCTTGGTCCTAGTGGTGAAGTTAATGGCAACTTGCTCGGGCATAGACTTGGCTACCATAGTATCCCAACTCAATTCTTCACAGGGTGTAGGGAGCATCAAAGATCCGACAATGATGTGCGAACCATTTTTGTAAGCATGCTTGACGGTAACAATACTCTGTTCCGAGATGGGGATGGTAGAGGAGGCTGTATCCCCATCTATCCCCTCCTCCTGCCGTCCGGAGTACCACCAGTACCCTGCGGTTAGTACGACGAGTATTACAATGGCCGAGATGAGCGATTTTTGCATAGACATCTTTTGTATGAATTAATGAGCTTTTGGTGACTTGAATAGTATAGCATAGTCGCGCTAGACTAGTAGCTTTATCCACTCCCCTGTTTCGCACAGGTGGAGAGATTATCTTATTTTAAGCCTGGGCAATTTGCTGCAGGGCTGTAGCCTGCTGCGACTGCGGCAGCGCTACTCTCAAACCAGATTTTATTTTCTTCTTTTATCTGTCCTGCCCCAGGACAGCCTGGGAGGTGGTATTTTGTTCCATTTCTTGAGGCGACCACTGTCCCCTCCTCTCTTTGAGAGATTTCTTCTTTCTGTACAACATATGCGCCTACAGGAAGTGAGATCTCCTCAATTGTTACTGGTTCTGTTTTCCCCTGCACCTGTGCATAGCGTCCTACCCCAAAAGAGAGCAGGCAGGAGAGAATGATGAGGACGGGTACAAAGAATCGATCAAGGAGTGACTTGCCAATGGGGCTTCCCTTTGGTATTATGGCGAGGTTACTCATTTGACGATAATTATACCATGGCACATAGGAAGGCTGGCGGAACAGCCAAAAATCTGCGTGATTCAAACCCAAAATACTTGGGGGTTAAGCGCTATGCTGGAGAGCAAGTAGCCCCGGGAGAGATTATTGTGCGTCAGCGCGGGACCAAAATTCTTGCAGGTAGAAATGTCCGTATCGGTAAAGATCATACACTCTATGCTGGAGCGAAGGGGGTAGTCTCTTTTTCTGAGACGCGCAAGGACAGATTTGACGGTACCACTCGACGCGCAAAGATCGTCCACATCTCTTAAGTTTCTTTCTCTATAATAAGTGTTAGTGCCGTGCGGTGATCCTGCACGGCAATCTCTATCGTATGCGGCCCGAGTGATTTAATGGGCTCTTCTATTATAATTGCATCTCCAGAGAAGGAAACATCTATCTGTTTACTCAATGCTTCTGCAATCTCTTTTGGGTGTATCTGAGAAAAGAGGTGGCCTTTCTCATTTGCTGGTTTTGTAAGTGTGAGGCTTCTCTCGCTCAATTTATCCAAAGCTTTTTCTAAGAGAGAGATCTGTACTTCCTTACTACTTTTCCGCGAGCTCTCTTTCTCGCTCAATTCCGCTATGGCACCCTTTGTTGCTATTCTTGCAAACCCTCGTGTCAGCAAAAAATTCCTTGCGTAACCGTCTGCAACTTCTCGTACCTCATACTTCTTCCCTACTCGTGGGACATCGCGAAGGAAAATTACTTTCATAGCTTAACGGTAATTGAGTACATACGAGACCGCGCGTTCCATCTGCGCGTCCCTCCCTGCTTTGATATCTTCTGCTGTTGGGATGACTTTTATGTCGGGCTCAAGGCCATTGTGTGAGAGTGAGTTCCCCAGAGGGGTGAGCCAGCGTGCGATAGTAACCTTAAGCGATGTCTCTTTTGTAATCGGTACGAGCTCTTGCACAGAACCTTTCCCAAAGGACTTGGTACCAATCAATTTCGCCACGCCGTGCTCGCGCAAGGCGCCCGCCATAATCTCTGATGCAGAAGCGCTCCCCCCGTCAATTAATATGGCAAGGCGCACATTTTTCATGATAATACCCTTATGCGTCGTGCGGTGGATTCGTTCTGATCTTTTGGGCCCCACTTGTTCTCGGAGCACCACTTTTCCCTCGGGGAGGAACCAGCTAGAAATCTCTACTGCCGAATCTAAGTAACCACCAGGATTACCACGCAAGTCTATAATTAATCTAGTACTCCCGCTTGCTACGAATTTCTTCACTGCATCTTTGAAGAGCGAATCAGACTTCCCGGTAAAATTGTAGAGCCGTATAATAAAAATGTTCCCAGGGAGTGTCTTTGTTTCAAGCGTGGGGATATCAATGATTGCACGAGTAATAGAGATATCAAAGGGCTCTTTGACCCCTTCGCGGTAGAGTGTGAGTGTCACCTGTGTGCCTACCTCTCCACGGATGAGGGTCATGGCGCGCTCTGACACCATCTTTTCTGTACTGATACCGTCTACCTTGATTATCTTATCTCCCGATTGAATGCCAGCTCGTTTTGCCGGTGTCCCCTCCAGTGCAGAGATTGCAGTGAGGATTCCGTCACGGACACCAAGCTCAATCCCCACTCCCCCGAAGCTCCCCTTGATATCTTCATCAAATAATTCTTTTTCTGTTGGAGGGAGAAAGACCGTGTATGGGTCACCAAGCGCATCTACCATGCCGGAGATCGCTCCCCACACTCGTGCGTTTGGATCCGCTTCCTTGGTAGAGGTACTGGTACTTGCGACCGTAGTGGCAATATACTTTTGATCAATAACCTGCCATGCCCGCCAGAACGGTGCAAAATCTATATCGTCCGTCCTTCCACTTTGAGTATTTAGGACGCAAGAGATGCCTGCATTTGCTTTATTTCCCAGAGGCATCAGGTAAGCGCCACTCAAAAATGCGAGCGGCAAGCTGATAGCAAAGAGAGAGAGGAGAGTCCGGATGAGCGGTTTGTCATTCCACATACGGGAGAGTATACTATAGTTTACCGATGATTACCAAGAGTAATTTCCGTGGGGTGACATGGATTGACATGGAGTCTCCTTCTCCGGATGATGTGGCAGAAATTAAAGAGGAGTTTGATATCCACAGCATCATGGCACAAGAGATGAGTGTCCCCTCTCTCCGCCCAAAAGTTGATGTCTATTCAAACGCCGTGTACCTCGTACTCTACTTCCCCGAGTATGAGTACCGCCGTCCAGGATTTAGTGACGACGGTTCTACTGGTTCACGAGAAGTAGACTTTATTATCGGCAAAGACTTCATTGTCACCGTACACTATGAGCGCATTGATCAATTTTATGACTTTACTAAACTCTTTGAGGTAGGAGAGTTAATGGATAGCGGTAAGACGCGAGAGAAGGTAGATGCAGGTTTTATCTTTTTCAACATCATGAAGGGGCTCTATCAGTCCATTGAAGATGATTTAGAGTCCATTAACTCAAATCTTAAAGATATAGAATCACAGATATTTGCTGGCAAAGAGCAAAGTATGGTTCAGCGTATCTCTAGAGTGAATCGCTCCCTTTTAGATTTTCGCTGGGCGCTAAAGAATCACGAGAATCTTCTTAACTCATTGGAATCAGATGCGGGGGACTTTTTTGACGAGCGCTTCTCATTTTACATCCGCTCTCTCTTCAATGAGTACTACGAGATCTGGAATGTGATTGAAAGTAACAAAGAGATTGTGGGTGACCTTCGCACCACAAACGATTCTCTCCTTACCACAAAAACGAACGAGGTAATGAAGATTTTCACTATTCTGGCTTTCTTCACCTACCCACTCTCGCTGGTCTCGAGCCTCTTTAGTATGAATACACAGTACACGCCGCTTGTCCACTCTCTCTACGGATTTTGGGTTATTCTGCTTGGGATGGTTATTGCAACGCTCTTGATGTTCTTCTACTTTAAGCGCAGAAAATGGTTTTAAAGCTATTTAACACGCTCTCTCGTCGCGTTGAGGATTTTATACCGCTCTCACCTCCATCGGTGGGGATCTATAGTTGTGGGCCAACAGTGTATGGCCCTGCACATATTGGGAACTTTCGTACCTATCTTCTCGTAGACACACTAGTGCGTGCCTTGACGCTCGCAGGTTACGCTGTGGAGGCAACCCAAAATATCACTGATGTAGGGCACCTCATCGGAGACGGTGATGAGGGTGAAGATAAATTGCTTGCGGGAGCTCGACGTGAGGGCTTAAGTGCTCTCAAGATTGCGGAGAAATATTTTACTCTCTTTAGAGAAGATGTGTCTAAATTAAACATCATCCCTCCTAAGCAGTGGGTACGAGCAACAGAACACATCACGGAGCAGATTGCATTCATACGAGTGTTAGAAGAGAGGGGCTACGCCTACAGGACGAGTGATGGTATTTATTTTGATACATATCATTTTCCTGAATATGGCAGACTTGCAGGATTAGATATTGGTGGTCTGCGCGAAGGTGCTCGTGTTGAGAAGAACAAAGAAAAAAGAAATAGTACTGATTTTGCATTGTGGAAATTTTCTCCTTCAGTGGAGGAAGGTGGGGGGAGACGAGAGATGGAGTGGGACTCTCCATGGGGAGTAGGCTTTCCCGGATGGCACATTGAGTGCTCGGCAATGAGTACCAAGTACCTTGGCGAGCTCTTTGATCTTCATGTTGGAGGTATTGATCTCCTCCTCCATCACACCAATGAGCTCGCGCAAAACGAAGCATGCTTCGGGCATGCAGTAGTGCGCTACTGGGTGCACGGAGAGTTTATTCTCGTTGACGGAAAGAAGATGAGTAAGTCTCTTGGTAACACCTATACGATATATGACATTGAGAAGCAAGGATTTTCACCACTCGCCTATCGCTACCTTGTCTGTAATACGCACTACCGGCAGAAGATGAATTTTACATGGGACGCACTTTCTGCTGCCCAGAATGCCTACGATCGTCTCTCACGCATAGTGCGCGATGTCTCTCCTGAAGGCGGAAAGATTCCTCTGGACGAACAAAAGGCCTTTGAAGAAAAGATTGCTGATGATCTCAATCTCCCCGGAGCACTAGAGGTTTTGTGGAGTGTAATGCGCAATGAAAATTATTCCTCTCACGATAAGCGGATCTTTGCTGAATTTGCCGACCCAGTGCTCGGTCTCGGACTTACCAATCGTGTAGACAGGGAGATTCCCGAGCAGATACGCACGCTGGTCAGAGATCGGGAAGAAGCCAGAGAAAATGGTGATTTTACTCGTGCGGATGAGCTCCGCAGACAGATAGATGAACGGGGCTACACGGTACGGGATACGGAAACAGGGTCCGTAGTAGAGTCGAAGCGTTAATCCACTTCTTACGCACTCTTTGCCCCTCCTCTCTTTCCACTCCTCTGTGTTAGAATCAATCAACTATGCAGACGGCACCTCTACGAGATACTAAGGCTTTCAGGACAGGAGTCCGCATCCCCCCACAGGATGCAGATGCGGAGCGGGCACTCCTCGGATCCTTGATGCTGAACCCAAAGGGTATGCATCAGATCGTTGATCTTGTACGGCCAGAATCTTTTTACTCTGATCGTCATGCTGAAGTCTATCGCGTGATGCAAGATCTTTTCAATAAAGGAGAACCAATTGACCTCATCTCGGTCACATCAATGCTCCGAGAGCGAGGGTTGCTTGATCGTGCTGGAGGTGGGAGCTACTTGGCAGAGCTTTCAAGCATGGTCCCGAGTGCTGCCAACTTGGAGCACTACGCTGATATTGTGCATAAGAAATTTGCTCTTCGTCAGTTGATTCGTGCCTCTGAAGAACTTTCTGAACTAGGATTTTCTGAACATGAAGAATTGGATGCAATTCTTGATGCCGCGGGTAAGAAAGTGTACGAGCTTGGCAATTTTGCAAAGCGTACCTTTATTCACATCAAAGATACGCTTGCTACCGCGTGGGATCGCTTTGAGCGACTACACAAATCAGATAATACTTTGCGTGGGGTGCCGAGTGGTTTCACCACACTGGATAATCAGCTTTCTGGATTCCAAAATTCTGACCTCATTATCATCGCGGCACGACCATCAATGGGTAAGACTGCTTTTGCTTTGGATATTGCACGACACGCGGCACTCCGACATGATGTGCCAGTTGGCATCTTTTCTTTAGAGATGAGCACTGGGCAATTGGTTGAAAGAATGCTCGTGGCAGAGGGGCGCGTTGATTCATGGAAGTTGCGTACTGGCCGGCTCCATGATGATGCTGACTTTACTCGTCTGCGTGACACCTTGGATGTATTTTCTCGCGCACCAATCTTCATTGATGATGAGCCTGGCAACAATATTATGCGTATGCGTGCAGTGTCACGCAGAATGAAGGCTGAACATGGGCTTGGCCTTATCATCATTGATTATCTCCAAATGATGACACCTCGTACTTCATCTGACTCAGTTGTCCAGCAGGTCACAGAGATCTCCCGTTCGCTCAAGTCACTTGCCCGCGAACTGGATGTGCCCGTTATTGCACTTTCGCAGTTGAACCGTTCCGTAGAGAGCCGTGGAGGTGAGCCACGGCTCTCTGATCTTAGAGACTCCGGATCCATTGAACAAGATGCCGACGTGGTACTCTTCATCCACCGTGAGTACCGAGAGGATGGTCCTGGACGCGATAATGTTGCAAAGATTCTTATTGCAAAGCACCGGAATGGCCCAGTGGGACAGGTAGACCTATTCTTTGATCAGAACTTAGTTAGTTTCTCTTCTATTGAGAAGGGGGACTTTGGAGATTTTTAAATCATGACTGGGAGTTTTCACCGTCTTGCTGACCTCTTTATGCACTTCCCTGGTATTGGCGCACGGCAAGCGCGCCGATTTGTGTACCACCTACTCACGCTCGAGCCAGCAGAACGGGCAGAGATCTCTCGCCTGGTGGGTAGCCTAAGCCGAGATATTGCGCAATGTGGTAGTTGTCAGCGTTACTTCGTGCTGCATCCACAGAGTAAATACACTTCTCTCTGTGACATATGTTCTGATGAAGGAAAGGATAGGAGCCTTCTCCTCTTGGTAGAGAAAGATGCTGACTTGGATAACATCCGCAAGACGGGAGCGTACCAAGGACACTACTTTGTGCTTGGAGGTAGCATTCCCATCTTGGAGAAGAGCCCAGAGTCGCGCATACGCACATCTCAGCTCCTAGCCCGTGTTGAGGAGGCGGGCAGGCTCGGTCTCTCTGAACTCATCCTCGCTCTATCGGCAACACCGCAAGGAGATCATACGAGCGAGTACCTGCGTATGCTCCTCGAACCACTTGTCAAAAAATATAGTTTCAACATAACAACGCTTGGTCGTGGTCTCTCTACCGGTACGGAATTGGAGTACTCAGATGATGAAACCATTTTGGAGGCACTCAGGCATCGCGGTTAATGAATCAACAAAAACACCGAATGTTTAGGAGTCTCAACGCTCGGTGTTTTCAGGGACTCAGTTTACCTAGCAGATCTTGCAGTCTTTCTTGTGGGTGACCAACTGATAGAATGCAGAAAGCCCTATGAGTATGTAGACAACTTTAGCCGGCGTCTCGTACATACTTCCAAGGAAGAGCTTCCCGAGCTCATATCCGAGGACAAAAAGGAACCAGTTGATCCCCCCAATTACAAGCAGAAAAAAGGAAATGTTATGGAGTGTTTTTGATGACATAGAGAAAATCTATTCATTATCACTCGACCTTTATTTATTTAAGTATACAGAAAATTCGCCGAGGCAGATCTAACCTAGTGTAAAACTGTGGATTAAGAAATTTTAGAGACGGTGACCTCTGCTTTAAATTGTCGTGAGCCTCGCTTCACTCTCGTGCGGGCCTTGGGCTTGTACTTGTAGGTGGTCTTTTTTGCTTCGCGGATTTCTGAAGAGAAAGTCGCTTGTACTTTTTTCCCTGTGACAGTAGGATTGCCAATAGCGAGACCTTTTCCGTCAGAGACAAGAAGCACCTCGTCAAAGGTGACCGTGTCACCTTCCTTGAGAGGCTCAGCGCTTGCGAGTCGCTCTACGACAAGGATCTCCCCTTCTCGGGCTATATACTGCTTGCCTCCTGTTTTGATGATTGCGAATGTCATAACCCTGCCATAGTAGCAAAGTAAGCCAAAAAGGCAAGTTCAATTATCCTCCTCTGGCTTCTCTAGTACGAGGGTCTCCACCTCGGCACTCCTGCCAGAAATACGGTATACATCCTTGTCTATCTTCTTAAACTCCTTATAGGCATTGTTATAGTGGCTGACGCTTGTGCCGAGAGAGATCCCTAGTTTATGGAAATACTCATTATAGACCCCAATATGCTTCCCTAACTCTTCTACGCGCTTTCTAATCTCCTTGGCGGACTCCTCTATTTGGAGTGCTTTGAGCCCTTGGAGAACGGTCTGGAGGTAGGCTAAGAATGAGGTTGGTGAGACGATAATGACATGCTTCTCCTTGAAGGCGTACTCAATGAGGTCTCGCGTATTAATCTTAACGGTACCAACCTGTGCAACTAAGAGATCGTAGTAGATAGCCTCATGTGGGATAAACATAAAGGCAAAATCCATCGTATTCTCTGACGGCTTTACATACTTTGCCGTCTCGTCTATCCTATTTTTTAAGTCAGCCTTGAAGGCTTTCTCTAAGCGTTCTCGTCCCTCATCGCTCCGCTCTTCTACAAGGCGATTGTAATTCTCCAATGAGAATTTTGAATCTATAGGGATTATTTTGTCGCGCACAAAAACAACCGCGTCTACAATGGTACCATCAGAGAAGAGGTACTGCATCTGGTAGCTCCCCACCGGGAGCACATTTTTAAGAAGAGTCTCAAGGTAGTACTCTCCCAGTATCCCACGCTGTTTTGGATTTTTTAAAATATCTTGGAGACTTTTGAGCTGATCAGCAAAAGATACCACTTGTTTATTAGTCTCGTCTAAACGTGTTAATTTTTCGGTCACATCACGCACGATATCAGAAGAACTTTTCATTTGGTTGTGCATCGTGTCGGACATGTGCCTCTCACTCTCAGTGAGGCGCAGAGAGACGGTATTGGATAGCTCTTGATTAGCTCGTACCAACTCTGCAAGTTGTGCCTGGAGAAGCATAGTTCCATCTCCTTCATACTCCCCTCCTCCTTGGCGACGCAACGACAATACCAGAGCCACGGTGAGCCCTGCAATGAGTGCTACTGCAATGTATCCAAGGTATCCCATCTACTAGAGTGTATCCCAGAGAGCAGGATCTTCAAGTCCCAAGACCCACATAGAGAATCCAGCGAGCCCATTTTCTTTTGCAAATCGTATCTTCTCACCCATACTGTGCGCATCTTCGTACCACACAATACGCCAGTCACCGCGCTTAGTCTGATACTTTACCCACGAAGCACCAAGCTTCTCGTCATAGCCACGAGGGTTTTTTGAGTTCGCGAGGAGGACGGAAACATAGCGGTAACTACCCGAACTCACCTTAAAGCTCTTGTTCACCGTCCACTCCCAGTGGAAGTTAGGGATACCGAGAGAGATTTTTGCAGTAGGGGCAGAGGAGGTCGCGTGTGCTACCACCTGTTTGACCCAAGGAAGAGGCGCCGTTGGCCCTGCAGCGCTCGGACTGTCGTAGGCCATAATAGACATAAAGTCTACAGCTTTCGCAATCCGTGTGTAATCATAGACGCCCGCCCATTCATTCCATGACTGTGGCGGATGGTCTGCTGGATTATTAGAGACTTGCGAGACAACGGCAACACTCAAGAGGAGATTGTTTTTTTTGAACTCTCGCGCAGCCTTCTCTATAAAGAGAGAGTAACGATCACGGTGGGAAGCATCCATATTCTCAATGTCTAATTGCCATCCGGCGAAACCCTGTGCTTTTGCAATTGCGATCAATGAACTGATGAGGTAGTCTTGCACCCGCTGGTTACGCACAATGCGTGTTGCGATAATTGCCTCAAAGGTACCATTGGTAACGAGTGGCATTAATTTAGCCTCCTTTGCCCTCGCGGTAGCGAGTATCTTGGCGGGGATTTCTCCGGAGACAACCCCGTTTCTATCAAAAGAGAATGCCTGTGGTGCGATTATATCAACTTTATCTGCATGTGCCGCAAAAGATGCTGCTGAGGTGGAGGCATAATTTGCATAGAAGAGTCGCGTAAAAGCTTGTGCACGGAATGGAGTAAGCACGAGTAATACAAACACCGCACACACGAGGACATGATACCCGGCACTTGATACTCGGTACTTCCTCATAATCCTATTGTAGCTAAAATACTATGAATACCAAAGAAGGTGTAAAAGATAGTCGCAGTAATGAGCGCGATAGTAGAGATGATGCCGGGACGGAGCTCTCGAGGGAGTGTGCGCTTATTCATATAGAGGAGTATGGGTGTATAGAGTGCCATAGTAATGCCGCCGAGTGATGAAGAGAGCACAAGGTAGCTGAGTGGTTGATTAAAAGGTAAAAGAATAGCTTGGATAGAGACAACTAGCACGATCAGTCCGTAGTAGAGGTGGTGGACAGAGATATTTTCTAACCAGTGGAAGTGCCCGGCGAATGGACCAACTCTCGTATTTGTGTGCACTATGTCAGAGATGATACGGGTGAGAGCGTCAATGATTGTCCACATCACCGAGAAAAGCATGAGGTAAGCCATAACAAGATAGAGCTTCTCTCCAATGACTCCCCACTCTTGTGCAAAGATTTCGGACTGCGCAATGGCTACGCGTGTACCCTCTGGAACGATTCCGAGCGGAGTAAGTACCACATAAGCATTGACAGATAGGAGTACGAGCGAGAGCACGCCGAGTGTAAAGAAAATTAATCCTTGGTCAATGAAGATGTAGTGCATCCACCCGCGCCAGCGAGAGAGAGAATCCTCGGTGATGTTGAAGCGGTACCCCGTCACCGAGACTGCCTCTGGTTTACCCGTGACAGGATTTACAATGCGCCCTGCATAGTGCGCCATGCCGAGCCCCTTGTCACGGTACCAGAGAGAGATGCAAAGATTGAGTACACCACCAGCCCCAGCAAAGACTATGGCGCCGAGGAGAATATTCATATCTGCCCCCTCGGGTATGTAGCCGATGTTAGTGAGGCCAAGGAGAGCACTTTTGAGTATGGTGAAGTCTAAGTTGTGGTAGCTGACAATGAGGAGAAGTAAGAGAAAGAGTGGAACAATGACCTTTAGTGCTCGTTCTAGTACATGATAAGCAGTATTACCCAAAAAAGTCACTGCAAGTACCAGTGCTAAAGATACCCACCCCCATACGATATGTGAGCCAAGACCAAAGAGCTGTGCCAAAATAGTGCCAAGCACACTCGCCCACCCGGGCCAAATGTATAGGAGGACAGCCGCAAGGATCCAAAAAGGAGGAAGAAAACCAAAGAGCCGCGCAGAGGCAGTGAAGAAGCTTTCACCTGTCGCGGCAGTGTGCCGTGCGATTTCTTGGTTGATGAAGTATTGGAGTCCGAGGCCAACAAGCGCAAGCCAGAGTATCCCTAAGCCAAACTTGGTAACTAAATGGGGCCAGAGGATGAGCTCCCCTGTCCCCATTGCCATACCCATGACGATGATTCCTACGCCAACTGCGTGTTGCCAACCTGGAGCTGACGGAAGTTCTCTTGTTTCAAGTGCCGGCCATCGAGACATTGTTATTGCACCTGGACACCAGCTGGAACAGTGTTAGTAGGTGCAGGGAGTGGAATATTCATACGGAGAGTGAGGAGGATTGAGAAGACGACTAGCATTAGGACGAAGGCACTAATGCTTGCGATCGTGACTGAGTGCCACTTCTTTTTTGCGAACCAGTATCCGACTCCACCGAGCAGACCATAGAGAATCGCGAAGATCGCAAAGACAACTAATTGGTATTGTGCGGCAATTTGTATCGCGTCACCAGTCATCTGCCCAATGAGCGACATGGGTACCGTGTAGATGAGCTGAATAAAGTTGAGGGCAATAATCACCGCAGCGATACATAGACCTGCTACTCCGCCACGCAAAGAATAGTATTTGAGAGACATAATGTTAGTTTCTTATTCTAATATGTAGTGATTGTACCAGTATAGTACATTTGATGCAAATTGTCCTTACTGCAGAATAAAATAGGTAATGGATCATGCCCAGCGTGTGAAGCATCGAAAGAGATATATTCCCTAGAATCTTTTATCTCACCAATCCGTTTTCATTAGAGCGGTTTGCATAAAAAACCTCCGGACACCAGGCCGCAAGTGGTGTCCGGGCGCATAGAAAGATGTACTGCTGTGTCTATGATTACAATACTCCGTATGACACTCAAAATCAACTATCCCGCACTATGACCTTACGGGGATTCGAACCCCGATTCCTACCGTGAGAGGGTAGTGTCCTGACCATTAGACGATAAGGCCTAAAACATTCGCGCAAGAGAATGTTCGGCTGATCATCCATATTGGATGATGTAGGCCGACACGCCAATTATCCATTTTCTTAGCATTTTTTCAAGCCCTTCATCGCTCCTACAATACAGTAATAAAACTTTCACGGCCGTGATAGTTTTATTACTTTTGGGAAGTATTGACGGATTGGGTTTATGTGATATATTACATATAGCATGCACCTTGAGAATCAAGGCTATCTGATGAGGTCCTGACCTCATCCCATCCCCCGGGAAGGACAAACTACGCGTCTTCAGACGCATAAGGAGAAGTCTCATGATGACAACGCAGAAGGGCCTACGATCAAAAAGAAAGAAGGATTTACTTTTGGAATTGAATTGTTTTTCTTCAGGAGTATGGCTACTTAGTCTTATGTCCGTAATTCTCTCTATCCTCTCAGCTTCCATATTCTACATCTTTGACATCCCGCAAGACTTATATCTCGTCTACATCTTCGTGAGTGTCATGTGCGGCGTCTTCATCGGCTGGAGCTACTTGTACGGCAGGTGGCTTATCTTGAGGTATCGTTCTAGAAAGTTATTCCTTTATGTGAATAGAGGGATAGGAGAAAGAGTACTCTTACTTGGACATGAGCTAGGATTACGTCCTGGGAATGGGTACGGGGCTTACCAATTCCGTGTGCTAAGAAGGTTAGTGGAATGCTGTTCTGCAAAGGAGTTTGCAGAGTTTCTCTGTAGGCTACTGTACCTTGAACCTGTCATGTACTTGAAAGAGAGTGGTAATGGTAGCTACCGTGAAGAAGATGCCATTGAGAAGGCTTCTTCTTACCTCTTTTCTAATCCGGGACGCGGGAGAGGCTTGGCAGAGTGTATTGTTTTACTGAGTGAAAAATCCCACTACCTTTCTCCGCGCAAATATGTTTCCCAATTTTTGGAAGGCCTCTATTCTACACGGCATCTAGTACTTGCCAATAACTTTATTAAAGCAATTGATACCGCTCTAGAGGAGAAGAGAGATGCTCGCATTGCCCGATCTGTCGAGTTGGAGAGGTCACGCTCCGACTCTAGCGTAGAACGAGAAGAGAGACGCGAACTGAAGTTCTTCTTCAAGATGGTAGGCTCCCTCAGGAAATGATCTTGATTAGTAACAAACGCCAACGGACAGTGTGTCCGTTGGCGTTTTCTCTATCTATTTTCTCTTCCACTCCTCCTCTTGCCGCACCAACAATTCTGGAGCTCGTTCTGGTCCTGCCATTATTTCAACAATTGCGCGCTCCATTCGTACATACTGTGATCCCTTTACCAGTATCAGGTCACCTTGTTTTAAGTCGTGCTCAAGCGCGCGTCCTGCCGCCGCTGATTCATCAAATGTTTTTATCTTTGTTGGGTTCATCCCATCCTCTCGCGCTCCTTCGCCAATAAACTTTGCTCGTGTACCAACAAGGTAGAGAATATCCACAATACCTGCCACTCGCTTCCCTACCTTACGGTGTGCATCGGGCGAATAGGCTCCTAACTCCATCATATCGCCCAGTACGGCAATTTTTCTCCCTCTCACCTTCATCGTGTGTAGGGTGTCTAATGCGGCAAGTACCGCCACAGGAGACGCATTATATGAGTCATCCAGGATAAGTGTCCCTCGTACCCCGTCAATGAGGCGCAGGCGTCCCGGTGCGGGTTGCAAGTCTCCGAGAGCTTCTATACAGGCAATATGATTGATGTGTACGGCAGAACCAACTGCGATGCCGGCAAGAGCAGCGCTAATGCCATGCTCACCAAACACATCTTTGAGGCGGAGCGGCATACTCTTGCCACTCACATCAACCTTACAGGCAATGCCAACTGGCCTGTCATCATCATACATTATCTGTGCGTTTGAGGCTCGCACCAGTGAATCGTCAGTAAATCCGTAACTAAGCACAGTTCCCTTATATGCGGCGCCAATAGCTCTCACCTTGTCGTCATCTGCATTGATGATGAGTGTACCGTCAGAAGGGAGCGCGTACGCGAGTCCTGCCTTTTCATGCGCTACGTCTCTCGGTGTCGCAAAGTGCTCCACATGTACTGGGATCTCTCCGATGCGTGTAATGACGGCAATACTCGGCTTCACAAAACGAGTAACACGAGCAATATCTCCTGGCCTATCTGCTCCCACTTCCAGCACCAACCACTCGGGATACTGTGTTCGTGCCCCATATGCAAGAGAAAACGCACGGAGGATATTTTGTATCCAACCAAGTGGACTCCACCAAGCATTCTCTAGCCCTAGTATGGTCAGAGGCACGCCCAGCTCACTGTTAAAACTTTTTTGACTCGCACGTATGTGATATTCAGTCCCGAGCACTATCGCAATAGCATCCTTGGTAGAAGTTTTACCCACACTCCCAGTGATCGCCACGATACTTGGCGCATAGCGAGAGAGCACTCGTCTTGAGCAGTGAGTAAGAAGGGTAACGACAAGTTTTTTTCCTAAAGATTTCATACTATCTATCAAGACCTGATTAACGATCAGGTGGGATGCGATAATAGTTGATAAGGAATTTTGCAAGCCCCATGAATGGGTCACTCAAGGTCTCTGAAGCGTAACGCGCTCCGTGTGGGTTCAACACATACAAAAAGACAATAAACTGTGGATCGTACGCAGGGAAATAGCCAAAGAAGGTGTGCAGGTAGCGGTCCTCGTAGTATCCACCGCTATCCTTTGAGACCTGTGCGGTCCCCGTCTTTGCCGCAATGCTGTAGTGTTCCATTTTATACTTTCCTCCACCAAGCGCCTTGTCAAACACAGTTACGAGCATCCGTGATATCTCCTCGCTTGTTTCTTGTCTAATAACTCGTCGCAGTATGACCGGTTTTGTCTTTTCTGCAAGAAGCGTCTTGTATCTTATCTCTTGCACTATATATGGCCGTACTATCATCCCACCATTCCCCAAAGAAGCAAGCGCCCGTGTCATTGCAAGTGGAGTAAGTGCAATCCCCTGTCCAAAGGATGCGGTGGCGTACTCTACATCACGAGTGCTTTCAAGATTGTCGGTGAGCCCGCTTACCTCGTCCGGCAGATCTATCCCAGTCTTCTCTCCAAAGCCATAGGCACGCATATAAGTGCGGAAGCGATCTCGGCCCAACTTCTGCATTGCAAACACGGCACCAGTATTAAGTGAGTTATTGAGCACCTCCTGCATCGGGACTACACCCCTGCCCTTCTTATCAAAGTTCTCAATCCGTGCATCATTGATGATTATATATCCCTTGTCGTTATATGTCGTCCCACTAGTCACTACGCCCGCATCAAGCGCGGCTGCCATAGTGAGCGGCTTCACGATAGAACCCATCTCATACACTTTTTCTACTAATGGATTTTGGAGCACGGTGAGGTTATCCTTCTTTTCCCCTGGGTCAAAAGAGGGTAAGGCCGCCATTGCACGGAGTGCCCCAGTGGAAGGTTCCATGACGATGACACCAGCCTCTTCCGCACTGTAGGTCTTCATCAGTCCTTGCGCCGCTTTTTCTGCAGTGTCTTGCACTACTGGTTCTATAGTGAGATAGATATCTCCTTCGCGAGCGGCATTATCGTCTAAGGTGTCCCCGAGTTCACTAAAAAGTTCGGCAAAAAAATTGATATTCTCTCTCGTCTTATTCCTCCCCAATACTTGTTCGTAAGCTTTTTCCAATCCATATCGACCAGAGAAATCGTCCCCATCATAGCCGACAAAGCCTATTGTATGAGCGGCAAGAGCTCCACTGGGGTAACCACGCCAGCGTTGCGTTGAGAGACTTATTCCGGGGATCATCTCCGCTTCTAATTTTGTTGCGATGCTTGGATCAATACGGGAGAGTAGCTCTTCATAAGGGTCATTTTTTTTTGCAAGCTTTGCTAAAAAATCATCTTTGTCTATTAGTACAAAGCGTGAGAGCGCTGTGTAGAGCTCTTCTTCATGCCCTTCCGCCACTTGCACAGGGTGCACCGCGAGCGTGTAGCCATAGCTTAAGCTTGCGGCGGCAACAGGAGCTCCTTCGCGCGAGCTTAGATAGATACTCCCTCGGTTAAATGAAGTCCCTGCCTTACCTTTATATTGCTGTATAGCCTTCTCTTCATACTCTCTCCCATGCACAATCTGTACAAAAAAAAGGCGCACCACGATGAGGAGTGCTCCCAATACGAGGGCTCCTGAAATACTACGGATACGGTATACAGTGCTATTCGTCATGAGAGCTCACGAGACCGACTCGTCCTCCGCCTTCACTGCGTCCATAGGCAAAGGTCGTGTTCCCTGAGACATCTACAAAACCAATCTCATAAGCTCTTTCTAAGGTCACATATCCGATCTTCTTCAAATATGCTCCTTCTAAGGAAGCAATCTCACCCTCAAGCGCGGCACTTTCAGAAAGTGCAGTTCTGCGTTCTACCACATTCACGATGGACTCTTGGATAAGGTACACATAAGATCCAGATAGGAAAAAGAGCACAAGTGACAGTGCCCAAAAGAGTTTACTTTCAAGTTCTTGTGTCTTGTATGTGTACATAGTAGTATTACTGCTTTTTAAAAATATATAATTGTGCGCTTCGTGCGCGAGGGTTTCTTCGTAGCTCTTCTTTACTCGGGATAATGGATTTTTTACTGATGCGATGTAATTTTTTACCCACTTCCCCCTTTGCGAATGCTTTTACTCGTCGTACCTCTCCTCCGTGGAAGGTGATGACTGCGAGTCTCCCCCCACTTCGCAACAGCGTGCCTGCTCCAGCGAGCCCTTCATCCAGCGCCAAATACTCGTCATTGACTGCAATACGGAGAGCTTGGAAGGTCTTTGTTGCTGGGTGCGCTCGTCTACGCCGATACCAGAAGGGCACTGCCGACTCCACAATTCTTACGAGTGCTCCACTTGTCGTGATGGGGCTCTCTTTCCGTGCTTCTACAATTAACTTGGCGATCCTCCGAGAGAAGTGCTCTTCACCATAACCGTAGAGTATGGTGGCAATTTCCTCTTCAGATAGTATGGCAAGGAGATCTGCGGCACTGAGTCTGGCATCCTGATTCATCGTCATCTGGAGTGGCTCGTCTCGCAAAAATGAGAATCCCCTACCTGATTCCTCTATCTGTTCGGAACTCATCCCCAGATCAAAAAGTGCTCCATCTAAGCTTTCAATTCCTTCTCCTTTAAGGAGTGTGACGAGGTTTCTGAAATTGCCACGAATAAATAATTTTTTGCCTGGCAATTCCAGAAGACGCGTCTTACCCCGTTCGAGCGCTCCAGCATCTTGGTCAAGGGCGATGAGGGTGCCCGTCTCTCCCAGCTGAGATAAAAGCCCTTCTGCGTGCCCGCCACTGCCGAGAGTCGCATCAAGAAAGGTTTCTCCATTCTGTGGCGAGAGACCATCAATGACTTCTTGTAAAAGAACTGACGCGTGTCTCATTACAGGATTCCTGTGCCACCAAGCTTCTCTGCGAGTATATCTGCCTCCTTCTCTATCCTTCCGCGGTACTCGCGCCAGCGCTTCTCGTCCCACACCTCTACATGATCCTGTAATCCCGCAATGATTACCTTGCTCTTCAGATCCGCAAACTCTTTAAGGAAATCTGGAATAAGGATGCGACCGAGTGCGTCAAGTTCTGTCTCTACCGCTCCTGCGAATATAAATCGGATGAAGCTTCGTGAGTCTGCAGTCCCCATGGGTAGCAATGCAATCTTCTCTGAGAGTCTCTGCCATGCATCCTGAGGGTATACTGTGAGACAAGCATCCAGTCCGCGCGTCACAATCATCTTCTTTCCCAACTGTTTTCGGAACTTTGCTGGCACAGCGACACGCTTTTTATCATCAAGGGTGTGCGTATATTCTCCGATGAGCATTGTGTATCTTTTATACCACTTTCTACCACTACATATACAGTATATTCCACTCTCTCCCACCACGCAATACCATTTATCCACAATGAAAAAGGCCTTCGTCATCTTAGGTAGAGGACGAAGGCCTGTGGTAGATGAGTCTTACGACTGGCTATGCCGGAAGATTCGGTGGAGATGATGGAGGATGAAGTGTGTCAGTAAAAAGCACCGAAGACATAAGAGATTGAAATACTTCTACTGGTGTCTGAGAGTCAAGATCCTTACGATCTTGTTCAGTAAGGTATTGTAAATCTCGGCAAATACATCGTGCTTTCATACCCATGTCAAGGTCACGCATAAGTTTTCTCCTAGAGGTCAAGTCTAAAGACATCGTATCACAAAATTACTTTGGCCGCAAGGTTGGGAAGTAGATGACTTCGCGAATATTCTTTGTATTGGTGAGGAGCATTGTCAGACGATCTATGCCGATTCCTACTCCTCCCGCAGGAGGCATACCGTACTCTAGCGCCTCCAAGAAGTCCTCATCACTTACCTGTGCCTCGGTATCGCCCTGCACTTTCTTCTCTGCTTCTCGTTCAAAACGCTTTCGTTGATCGATCGGATCATTGAGTTCAGAAAATGCTTTTACCAGTTCATAACCGCCAATAATGAGCTGGAAAGCATCCACTGTCCCATCTCGCAAGCGCTTTGCAAGCGGGAGCATACCTTCCGGATACTCGGTGACAAAAGTCGGCTCTTTGAGCTTCGGTCTGCAGAGGCGTTTGTAGAGCGAATCGAGCTCCTTTAGGTCTCTCCCTTGTATATCAGGGACATCAGCATATTCACGCAAAAGATCTGTGTAGGAGATGACTCTAAAGGGTTTTTTAAAATCAATTTCTGTATCCCCACTCGTGAGCATGAGAGATCCCTGTATTTCTTGTACTAGATTCCTAAAGAGCTCCTCAACCATCTTCATTGCACGAGCAGCAGAGCTAAATGCCTCGTACCATTCTACGGTTGTAAACTCAGGATTATGTGTTACATCAATTCCCTCATTTCTAAAAGAACGACCTATCTCAAAGACTCTTGGAAAGCCTCCAATGAGGAGCATCTTGAGCGGTAATTCTGGAGCAATGCGTAAGTAGAGCGGAATGTCTAAAGCATTATGGTGCGTGGTGAACGGCTCTGCGCTTGCTCCTCCAGCAATATGCTGGAGTATAGGTGTCTCAAATTCTACAAAACCTCGTTCTAATAGGAAATTGCGGATATGTTGGATAATCCGCGAACGAGTGAGAAAGCGTTCTCGTACCTCCTCTTCCCGAATACTCTCCAGATAGCGATGTCGAAAACGCTCGTCGTCATCTTTTAGTCCATGCCACTTATCAGGAAGTGGAAGCAGACTCTTTGCGCCAAAACGCCACTCATGGGCATCAAGGCTTTCTTCACCACGAGCTGTCACGAGGAGAGTTCCCCGCACTTCAACAATATCCCCAGTATCTAGAGTGTCGGCGAGTAGTGCAAACGCTTCATCTCCTAGGGATTCTTTCTTTGCAATTATTTGAAATTTGCCACTCCCATCGTGGATGTCAAAAAAGGTAAGAGCACCTTGGCTCCTGATTGCGAGTACCCTCCCTACAAGGGTGGATTCCCCTTTTTTCTGATACGCTCCAAAATCAGCCCGAAGATCGACGATGCGCACACTCGGATTCAACTCTATTGGGTAAGCAGTTCCACGGACTGCTTCATAGCTCCGTAATTTTTTTAGCCGTTCTCCTCGAAGTTCATCCAGCGATGCCATTGTGGCTATTGTACCGCAGTAATGAGATATTCGGTATTACCTCGCGGCGCCTGTATGACGAAGGAGTCTCCTTTCTTCTTTCCGATCAATTCTCTCCCGATGGGCGACTCGTTTGAAATCTTTCCTTGCGCGCTATTTACTTCTTCAGAGCCAACAATAGTGAGCGTTTGCTCGCTATCAGCTCCTTTCTTGGTAATGGTGACGGTTGAGCCAAGGTCTATGGTACTGCCTCGATGAGTGCCCACTATTACTGCCCTGCGTAAAATATCTTCGATGCGCGAGATCCTATCTTCTACATTTGCTTGTTCCTCTCGTGCTTCATGGTATTCGGCATTTTCAGAAAGATCCCCGAGTGATTTTGCATATTCGAGCTGTTCAGCGATACGCTTGCGGGTAACTGTCTTGAGCTCTTGTAATTCAGTCTGCAGTTCCTTCAATTTCTCTTCGCTGATATATTCTCCTTGCATATATATGTTAATTTAGTCGTGCCATAATACCGTGCTGTCCTTTCTAAGTCAATCCGATGTCTGGGGAGAGCGTATATACTCTTGAGCGTTCACAAGCATCCAATCAAACAATTGCCGCATAATAAATACACCTCCGATGGTGTTGTGTACATCCCCACGCTCCATCACGACTGCAAAGGCATAGCGCGGGGTGTCATAGGGGAAGAAGCCGATAACCCACGAGTTTACTTTATCTTTTGAGACTCCTAATTCAGCAGTCCCCGTCTTTGCCGCGATGGGGAATCCTGGTATAGAGAGACCCTTTCCCGTCCCTTCGGTAACTGCCATACGCATCCCCTCTCGTACAATTTTTAGTAAGGAGTCAGAGATACCAATAGGACTCCCTGCGTTCTCTGATCTCGTCTCGTTACGGTAGAGTCGTGGTGTGACGAGCTTCCCACCGTTTGCGATTGCCGCAATAGCACGCACCGTCTGTATCGGGGTGACTTGAAAACCATATTGCCCAATAGCCGTGTGATACGTATTACCAATATTCCACTTTTCTCCATCAAAATGTTCAGCCTTCCAGTTAGGGGTTGGGATAACGCCTGACGCTTCTTTCTCTACATCAATCCCTGTAGGAGAACCGAAACCAAATTTTTGTAGATATTTGTCAATGCGTTCTATGCCGAGCCCTGCTTGGTTGCGATAGCCACCACCAACGACATAAAAGTACACATCAGACGAGACCGCGAGTGCCTGTCGCATATTCACTGATCCGTGCGCTTTCCAATCTTTAAACACGGTTGGTTTACTTGGGTCGTATAGGTTTGGAATAGAAATTGAGCCAGTACTCACAATAGCCGTATCAGGACTAATCGTGCGCTCATTTAACGCTGCAGTAGCGATGAAGGGCTTCACAATAGATCCAGGTGCGTAGAGCCCCTGTGTCGCGCGGTTGAGAAATGGAGTTTGCGGATCGTTTTGGTACGCTGAGATCGTCTCTCTATCCTTACCTTCCACAAGTACCTGAGGTGAGTATTCTGGATAGCTTACCAGCGTAATAAGCTCACCCGTCTTTACATCCATGATGATCCCCGCCCCTCCCTGGAAGTGTTTATCAAGTGCGAGAGATTCTATGAGTTCATACATCTTTTTTTGCACTCGTGCGTCAATTGAAGTGGTCAAATTATTTCCTTCCGAAGGTTCTCGTAACACTGAGCTTGAGATAATGTTGCCATGCACATCAACCTCCTCAATTTTCAAGCCATGCGTTCCTTGTAATAAACGCTCGTAGGTTTGTTCTAGGCCTTGACGACCTACAAATCCATTTGAGTAGTAGGTACCATTCTCCAGGTCTTTTTTACTTGGGAGACTAACATAGCCTAATAGGTGACCAAAGCCGTTTTCTTGTATGTACGAGCGAGAGTCTCCATTGAAGGCAAGCGCGATATTATTACGATCATAGATGACGCCCCTTGGCGCAAAGATAGGGATATGCCTTAATTGGTTGTCTTTACTCGCGGCGTAATACTCCTCACCATGAGCTATCTGCAGTATAGAGATCTTCCAAAGATATGCGCCGGAGCAGAGAAGAAAAGCTAGGAGGATAAGAGCGAAGCTGAATTTTGAAATTGGGCGCTCAATGCGTCCTTCAAATTGCTGCGTATCAAAGTCTGGCAAATTGTGCGAATCTAGAAAGATGATATCAGGATCAATCTCAGGGTACTCTCTTCTTTTCCAAAAATTGAATTTACGCATAATTTCTGATGTATTCGCGAGAAACAGCATTGAGCGCAAGTAAACACAGTGAGATGATCGTCCCCCATAGTGGGAAAGACCAGAGCCCCGTATTAGGAGCACTGTACAAAAAATCAAAGAAGAGGGCATAGACAGAGACCTCATACATTGGATACACAAGAAGGATTGCAAGGAGTACTACAGAGAAAAAAATCCACCACGGACCCCATACCAAAGCGAGAAAGAGTGCTCCATTGAGTAATACGCGCTCCATCATCATAGTGCTAACTCAACGAAGCGGAGTGAATAAATGTTGACAGGGGTGCGTAGACGGACTTGCTTCTCTTGTGCGTTCTCATCTCGCTCAACCGTAGATACAAGAGCAGCGATAGCGCCTCCTGCCGTAGGAAGGATTGCTTGATCCCCTTCCCGTACATCACTTTCTAGTGGTACCGCCATGCTAAAAGCTCCCCCACCTTGGCCAGTGAGCCCGCTTGAAATACTTGAGGATCCTATTAAGGCATTAACTAAATTCCCACTTGTTGAGAGGAGCGTAACCTTACCTTTTGTCCCGTTCACAGAGGAGAGAGAGCCTATGACAATCCCCTCCGCATGCACCCAGGTATGTTCTTGCTTAAACTGTTCTGGGATCCCTGCAAGATCAACAATGAGTGTGTCGTACAGTGATTGGTCGGGGTAAATAAGAACAGGGACAATTACATGGCGCGTGGAGGAGGCATACGCATCTTCAATCCCACGGAGCACTGCATTCTCTTTCTGTAATCGTCCTCGTTCTAGAGAAAGTGCCTGGTAGTTTGCTAATCTCTTCCTGAGCACTTCATTCTCTTTTTGTAAGAGAGCTTTATCAGTAAAGAGAGATATTAGCCCAACCTCAGGTTCAAGTGCCTCTCGCCTTGCTTCCCAGAATGGATTTACGAGAGAAAGGGCTCCTCTCATAAGTAGTGATTCTGCGTAGGGGAAGACAACGAGCGCGAGCGGGATAAACACTACAATAAGGATGATGGTACGGATCGTCTCCTTGCGACGAGAGATATCCTTAGTGCTGACTAAGTGCTTCATCATTATCTATGAGAACTTCTTTAAACTGATCAAATTCTTCTAGTACAATACCTGATCCTCGCACAACCGCAGTGAGCGGATCTTCAGCAACAATGACGGGTATAGAAATTTCTCGCTCAAGTAAATCTCGGATCCCATGCATTTGTGCTCCCCCACCAACCAGGACAATGCCACGGTGCATCACATCCGACACCACTTCAGGCGGGGTAGACTCGAGTACTTCTTTAATGGTCTCAATAAGAGTGGCAATAGAAACTGATATGGCTTCTCTGATATCCGCATCTGTAATGATAACTTCGCGCGGGAGTCCAGTGATGAGATCCCTCCCCCGTACCGTCGTCTCACGAGCAGTCCCAGTGTTTAATACTGACCCAATCGCTATCTTCACATCTTCAGCAGTTCGTTCCCCGAGAAGTATCTTAAACTCATCACGGATATAGCTGATGATATCCTCATTCAGTTTATCTCCCGCAATATGTAAGTTCCGTGAGCGGACAATGCCGCCGAGTGATATGACTGCGATATCAGTAGTCCCTCCTCCTATGTCTACTACCATCATCCCTACAGGATCGTATACCGGCAAACGCACCCCGATTGCCGCCGCCATTGGTTCTTCAATAATATGAACTTCGCGTGCCCCTGCATTACTGGTTGCATCTCGAACTGCTCGGCGTTCTACATTTGTGATCCCAGAAGGGACACCAACAACGACTCGTGGACGGAAGTATGACTTCCCTGCCGCCTCCTTCGCTTTCTTAAGCAAGTAGGCAAGCATTTCTTCTGTTACCTCAAAGTTTGAGATAACCCCATCTACCAATGGTCGAATTGCGTCAATGTGTGCTGGCGTGCGTCCTAACATATAGCGGGCATCAGTCCCTACTGCTACCACACGACCAGTCTTTGAATTGAGTGCGACAACAGAGGGCTCGTTTATCACAATCCCCTTACCACGAACATACACAAGGGTGTTTGCTGTCCCTAAGTCAATGCCGACATCGCTGCCGAACCAGTTGTATATCCGTTCTTTCATATCGTTTAAGCAATGAGCTCTTGTTCATGGATGAAGTGGGAAGCTCCGTCTGCACGAATACGGACTTCATAGGCTCCTTGGCTTAGTGTCTTTTCACTGACGATAATTTGTTCTGGCATACCCATGAGATCCGCATCAGAGAACTTTTCTCCCGCACTCACCCCCTCTCTGTCGTCATAGAGAACACGCTTACTTCGCGCAGAGAGAGCTGTATAGAGAGCCTCTGCTTGTGCACGCACTTTATCATTCTTTGGGCTAATGAGTACAAGATGGTACGAAAATGGAGCTATTTCTCTTGGCCACACGAGGCCTTTTTCATCCGAGAGGACCTCCGCAATAGTCCCCATGGCTCGTCCTGGGCCAATCCCATAACTTCCCATGATAACCGGCTTCCTCTCTCCTTGCTCATTAGAAAATGATAATCCAAGCGGCTCAGAGAAGCGTGTCCCTAGCTTAAAAATATTTCCGACTTCGATACTTTTTTCTTCTCGCAATTCTGATCTTTGTATCCCCAAATCGGCAAGTACTTCATCTGTACAAACCTCTTTATTGACGGCAATATGCTTTTCAGGATGTACATAGATTGTATCCTCCCCTGCTGAGCACAATGTCTGGAATTCGTGGCTGTACTGAGAGAAAGCACCACCAGAGGCAACGGTACGCAGAGTTATTGGACCAAGTCCAAGCCGGGTAAAGATCCGCTCATACGCAGCTGCGCACTCCTCATAAAACCTATCAAGATCGTCTTGACTTGTGTGGAATGAGTACAGATCCTTCATGACAAATTCTCGTCCACGCAGAATACCGCTTTTTGCTCGCTCTTCATTTCTAAACTTCGTCTGTATCTGATACACCGCACGCGGGAGGTCTTTATAAGATTGGATGTGCGCTGTCATGAGCATCGTCGCTGCCTCTTCTTGTGTCCAAGCAAATCCTGTCTCACCACTGGCCTTGTATACACTTTTAAACCACACATCACTATCCCAGCGTGAAGTCCTCTTCCACACTTCAGGATTTTGCAGTGACGAGAGTAAAAGTTCCACTCCTCCGATGCAATTCATTTCGTCACGGATGATTGAGTTGATTCTTTCAAGCGTGGAGAATCCGAGCGGTAGATACGAGTACACGCCTGCCGCGACCTTATCCACGAAACCTGCTCGAGTGAGTAAGAGTGCATTCTTTGCTACCTCATCTCTAGGGGCATCCCGTCGTGTCTTAGTAAATAGATGAGAGAATCTCATGAGCTGTATCTTACCCTAAAAGGAGGAGTGGGGCAAAGAAAGGCAAGTCTCTCTCACCTTTGCTCTAGCACCATAATAACCCAATAGCGTGACCTCGACTCTAGTGTATACCGATCAAAACAGATTGTGGATGTCACGGATGGTGATTAACACCATGAGAGCAATCAAGATGATAAGACCAGTGAGGTGAAGTATCCCGGTTATCCGTTCAGGAAGTGTACGGTGCGTCACTCCTTCTATGAGAAGAACAAGCAGTCTTCCCCCGTCAAGTGCTGGGAAAGGGAGAAGATTCACTATAGCGAGATTGACCGAGATGATGGCGGTGAGGGAGAGGAGGTAGATAAGCCCCATGTCACGAGCAGTGCCAACAAGACTCACAAGGCCAACGGGACCGGTAACAGCATCAAATGCTGGGGTTCCTGAAAAAAGACTTTGTACAATAGTGATGAGCGTAGAGAGCGTCGCCCACGCAAGATGTGCCGTCATGGAAAATCCACTCACAACGGCATCGGAGATAGAGAGTTTGAGTGTACCTATTCGATCAAGACCTATGCCAATACTCTTCTCCTCTCCTACTTCCCCAGCAGGCATAACCGTCACAAATTTTTCTGTTCCTGCTCGTATGACAACAAATTCGATGCCTCCAGAAGATTCCTTTACTATACGTTGAATATCTTGTATAGCCGGATCACGCAATGTGTTTATAGAAACAATCTTGTCTCCTCCCCGCATTCCCGATTGTGCCGCAGGGGAATCAGCACGCACACTGGTGACGACAGTCATTGGATGAGATAAGGTATATCCTTCCGGTACTGTTGTATCAGAGACAGGGAGACCTAGCATGAGCCCAAGAGAGATAAATGCCCAGCCTAAAAGAGCGTTACAGAGCACTCCTCCAGAGAGTACTGCGGCCTGGATAAGACGAGGACGAGATGCAAGAGAACGCGGATCATTTTTCTCTGCACCATTCTCGCCTCGAATCTTTACATAGCCACCAATAGGGAGCGCATTAACTGCATACACGGTCTCTCCCCACTTCCGCGCAAAGAGACGGGGGGGAAATCCGACTGCAAACTCATCCACGGCTACCCGTGCCCACTTTGCAATACTAAAGTGCCCCAATTCATGCACGACTATGAGCACAACTAAGATGATAAGAAAGATAAGGATGCTCATAGTGTTGTCATTTCAGAGCGCTTCTTCTCTGCAAGAGCCTCAAGACGGGCATGAATATCATCTACGAGATGTTGGAGTTCTTCTCTTGCGCGGAAGCGCTCATCTTCTGAGATACCTCCGGTTTTTTCTTTCGAGAGAATATCATTTTGTATCTTCTCTCGCTCTGTGCGTACAGAGATCCGTGCCTCTTCAAGTTTAATCCCGACCTGTTTTACCATTTGTGCACGACGCTCTCCAGTCAATTCTGGAAAAGTAACCCGCACTCCACTTCCGTCTGGGACGGCAGAGACGCCAAGATTTGCAGCATCTATCCCCTTTTGGATTGCGCTAATAAGAGAAGTATCCCAGGGAGTGATGTAGAGTGTCCGTGCGTCCTGCACCGCAATACTCCCCACATGTTTTAGATCACTGCGTGACCCGTAGGTATCTACCTGCACTTTATCTAATATGCGCGGTGTTGCCTTACCTGTACGCAAGAGAGAGAGCTCCTCATTCAACCAATTCTCTATCGCGGAAAATTGCCCCTTAAGCGTCTGAAAATTGTATGTCATAGCGTTGATAGTGTAACAAATGTTTAGTATCTGGGTAAAGTAAGTGCAAGGTGCTCTAAGAGTTGCTTGAGCCCTATCGGATGACGGTTTGCAGCCTTATTCGCGCTCACAATCATTTCATACGCTCGTACCGAGAGTGCAGGAGAGAAAGAGAGTTCTCGCAAGAGTGCATATGCCCTCGTATGACCAGCAGTCTCCATTGCGTCGTTGACGAGTGAAAGGCGTCTAGGGATTGAGGTGGAGAGAAAGTGCTCAGCAATACTCGTATCATCATGAGCGCAATCTACAACCAGCCGTTGACAACGCGACGCAAGTGTGGGGATGAGCGCATACGAAGTACGAAGAAGTATCAGGTACACAATCCCCTCAGAAGGCTCTTCTAAGGCCTTCAGGAGCGCATGTTGAGCCTCCTGCAGTATGCTGTGTGCTTTGAGGATGAAAAGGGTGTGTGAATCTTGTTTTCTTGTTGCTTGTATACGAAGTTCCCTCACATCTTCTATACGCAGGGTATCGCGCTCAATGAGAAAAAATTTCTCTCCTCGTTCATGCAAACTACGGAATAGTTCTTCTGTTGCATCTGGAAATGCTCCATCAGCGATGTATGCGTGAGCCTCTCCTTTCTTTATCTGCGTTAATAGAGTCGATATGCTCACCGCTTTGAGAGAATACTCATCTTATAAGTGCCAAGGTGTGAGAGTGCTGTCCCCGTCCCATTTGCCACGCAGAAGAGTGAATTCTCGGCGGCAAAAGCTTTCACTCCTGTGCGTTTTAATACCAACTCTGGGAGATTACGCAGTTGAGATGAACCTCCTGTCATGGTAATCCCCTGATCAATGATGTCTGCGGCAAGTTCAGGCGGAGTATCTTGGAACACATCCTTGATAGCCTTAATCATCAGGCGAAGCTGCGGTTGGATTGCTCGTACTATCTCATTCGTCTTTATCTCTACTGAGCGAGGCAGCCCAGTGATAAGATCTCGCCCCTTAAGCATGTAGGAGAGCTCTTCATCTATAGGGAGCGCTGAACCAATGCGCATCTTTACCTCTTCTGCTGTTTTATCACCAATAGCTAAATTGAATGTCTTTTTAATGTAATCTCCGATTGCTAAATCTAACTTATCTCCTGCGCACTTGACTGATGTTGATGCCACAATACCACCCAGTGAGATAACCGCTACATCGGTCGTCCCTCCGCCGATATCTACCACCATATGACCCGTTGCTTCTTGAATGGGAATGCCTGCACCAATGGCAGCTAAAATAGGCTCTTTCACCACATAGGCATTCCGTGCTCCAGCGCGCAGGGCTGCTTCGATCACTGCTCTCCGCTCTGTAGAGGTGATCCCTGCTGGAACAGATACCATGACATCGGGCTTAAGAAATCCCCACTTGCCAAGCGCCTTCCCAATAAAATAACGGAGCATTGCTTCAGTAACACGGTAGTCAGCGATGACGCCATCCTTCATAGGACGGTAAGCGATGATGGAGTCAGGGGTCTTACCGATCATGATCTTTGCATCCGTGCCCACAGCAAGCACCTTCTTATCGTATTCAGAAATTGCCACAACAGACGATTCATTCAGCACAATACCTCTCCCTGGAGCATAGACCAGAGTATTAGCAGTGCCGAGATCAATTCCAAGTCGTCGTGATGGCCAGAGCATTAAAAGATAACAGCAGGAGGGCAACGATACTCTGTCGTCTTTAGACTCTTTGAAAGAAGCACCATTGCGTTGCTGTCAACGCAGAGTATACGCTTATTAGGGAGATTTGCCCAGAGGACAAAAGTGTTTCCTATTGCGCTTGCGGGACCCACCCTGCATGCAGTGCTCGTTCCGAGTAATGTGCATGCATTCGCAGGGTACCTTCTCCACAAGCGGGAGGCAGTAGTAGTAGCCGGGAATGTCTCTTGGAGGAGTTTGCGTGCTGACCATAGCTTGTGTGCAATGGCCTCGGTGGAACTTGAGTTGTCGCCAAGTTTGGCCAAGAGAGAATTAAACTGCACAGCATCCATTAATTCCTCTGGAGTAACTGAATTCTCTGGAACAGTAATCGCAGAGGGAGCAGTATTTAGTCGTTCAAGAGTAACGCGTATATTGACAGCAAACTTACTTGTTGCATTTGAAGTACTCGGGCTGGTAGTGCTCACCTGATACATAAGTGAGATACGCCGTAATGATAGCGAATCACGATCGACCCAGAGATCCCCCCAAAGTGGAGGTAGTGTTGCAAGATCACGATCTATTCCCTCAGGCGCAAATGACTCATCATTGGGATGCACCGCGCGGAGCTCTTCAGCCATGATAGTAGAGAACTTTCCCATATCTATTTGAAAACGATATCGGTATGTCCGATTCCCTCCTATAAGCTCTCCAGGAAGAGTATCGGTAGCCTTGATTACCTGTTCAGAAATAGCACGGGTAAACACTTTTTTATACGCTTCATTATAGGCTCCACTTGTAGACGCATAGGATTGCTCTATATCAAATGAATTAGTGTAACTTGAGGATATCTTTGAGAGTGGGTTCCTAATCCAGACTCCCTTGATGCTAGAGAGATCAAAAGGCATCATAGCTATCTCAGAAATATCATCTAGACGTAGATAGAAAGTGCTACTTGCAGATAGAAAGGAACTGGTTGCCGATGCAGTGATGGTGAGTGGAGGCATAGAAAATGTTCCGTGGGGAGAGATCTGTGCCTGCCAATCAGTACCGCTATCCGTGCGAATATATGAAAAAATGAAAGGTAATTGCGCGTCAAAAGATCCTTTGGTGAGCGTGTCTCCGAGATACATTTCCTCTCGCGCGTGCTGAAATGTCCCTGTTGCGTGAATACTCCCAGCATAAGTGGCACGAGAGATAGATTCTGATCCAGATACAATTGCCGAGATTGCTTCACTGAGTGGCGGTTGATTTCTGTTTGGAAGATAGACAAAGTAGGCGTAGGCAAGCCCTGCGGCAAGGAGAAGGAATGCGACAGAAAAAAGTATTGTGGTGCGCATCCGTAAGCCCTTTCTATGTGGGGCATCAGCTGATACGTTCTTTGGAGCACTCTGCGCCACTTGAATCTGTGCTCCGACAGAAGTAATGGGCTCAGAGACTATGGGTTGCATATGTTCTTGTGATCCAGCCCGTGCTTCTGTAAACGCGCTCTGTATCTCCTCCTGCGTCCATCCTCCTTGTGTTATCAGTATATCCGAAATTTCTTTCGGAGTTTTCCCTAAGAGAGTCTGTGTACGAATAAATTCTACAAGTTTTTTATTCATTGTGTTTTACGCGTAATAGAAAGTCCGAGAGCAGAGAGTCGAGCTTCGATATGTTCGTGGCCGCGATCAATATAATATACATTATGCACGAGTGAGGTTCCGCGTGCAATACTCGCTGCAATAACAAATGCAAGCCCCGCACGGATGTCAGGGCTCTCCAACTCACGGGCCCGCAGTGGGTGTGGCCCTCGCACCAGAGCTTGGTGTGGATTAAAGACGCTGATATCTGCCCCCATCCGAACCAACTCCTCGGTATAGTTTAAACGATTTTCAAACACTGTCTCAAACACAAAACTCTCTCCGTGCGCCTGTGTAAGGAAGATGAGCATCGGAGCTTGTAAGTCAGTGGGGAATCCAGGATATTCGTGCGTTTTGATATTTACCGAACTATAGCTGCCAGAGCGGGCAGACACTTCTACATAATCCTCTCCGAATACCAATGGCACTCCCGCGCGTACCAACTCGTAGCTCAGTGCGTAAATATGTTCTGGAATAATATGTGAGATTTTTATTTTTTTTCCAGCAAGTGCCGCAAGGATAAGGAAGCTCCCCGCTTCAATACGATCAGGGATACAGTGATACTCGGTACTCGCGGCGAGTAGATTCCCTCCATCTATGCGTATGGTAGAAGATCCAGCACCGTCAATAAGTGCTCCGTTGGCACACAAAAATTCTGCAACATTACTTATCTCTGGTTCCATGGCCGCGTTACGAATCACTGTAGTTCCCCGAGCAAGAACCGCCGCCATCATAAGGGCTTCTGTCCCCGTGACGCTTTGTTGTCTAAAAAAAATCTCTGCTCCGTGGAGTCCTTCTGGCGCACTGATGCAGTATGATCCATCCTCTACTTTCACCTGCGCTCCCATTCGCTGGTAAGCCTCTAAAAACATATCAATCGGCCGTGGCCCAATCACACAACCTCCGGGGTGAGGGAATCGGACTTCTCTAAAGCGTGCGAGTAAAGGCCCAGTGAAGATCACTGACGCACGCATTCTTTTTGCAATCTCTCCCGTAAGGTCAGGGCGTGTCGTGTCGGGAATAGAGATACGGAGTGTACCCTCCGCCTCTGAGTCTACCTGTCCACCGAGAGCTTGGATCATCTCTTTTGTCCGGTGGATGTCTTCAATCTCTGGTATGCCGGTAAGTGTGACTGGGGAAGAGAAAAGAACTGTACTCGCAAGTGCAGGAAGTGCAGCATTTTTTGCGCCAGAGACACGAATCTCTCCTTCAAGTACTGCTGTTCCTCCCAATCCCTGTATTTCAAATAATTCTTTATTCATAGAGGTATTGTAATCTACCAATTTTAACTTGTCACTGGAGCCTTGCTACTTCACTCTTGGTACTTATACTATAGCCATGAACTTGATTACGGTCATCCCTCTCTCTCGTGGCGTGTTTGCTGAAGAGCTCTCATACTACTCTGCAGGGACCGTCTCTGAGGGTGATTTGGTTGAAATCAGTATACGCGGGAAGAAGTATAAGGCCTTAGTGATTGCGCATGCCCCGCTCACCATTCATAAGGCAGAGCTGAAAGCATCCCGATACTCACTCAAAAAGATCGAAAAAGTACTCTATCCTCTCTTTATGTCCCCACAGTTTCTTGCCGCGGCGAGAAAGACAGCAGCGTACTACGCGGCGCCCCTTTCAACAACACTCTCTGCGCTCTTGCCAAAATCATTACTAGAAGCACAAGTAGCACTCCCCTCTATAAAAGCCCGAGAGTCAGGTATCCGTCCAGAGAAGTATGTAGTATCTGATACTGCCGAGGAGCGATTTTCCCTCTACAAAAAGTTGGTGCGAGAATCATTCGTCGGACGTCGTTCCGTCCTCATTGTAGAGCCGACTCGCGAAGATGTCCTGGGTGTAGAAGGTATTTTGGGCAGAGGGATCAGTACTTCAGTGCGCATCATAAGCGGGGATAGCACAAAAGCAGACATAAAAAAAATTAGCACAGAGCTTAATGGGGATACACCACTCCTCATTATTGGGACCACTGCTGCTCTCGCGCTTGCGGGAGGATCTATAGAGACCATCATTATTGATAAAGAGAACACTCCCTCGTATAAAATGCTTACACGCCCTTTCATTGATATGCGGCGTTTTGCAGAGTACTTAGCAGATGAGAGCCTTATCCGCCTCATCCTCGGAGATTCAGTATTGCGTACAGAGTCTGTGCTCCGGCTAGAAAAGGAGGAATTTGTCCCGTTCGTCTCCATAAAAACACGCATTCCTTCTCGCGCAAACATCCATCTTATCAATATGAGAGAGGAGGAGCGTAGTGCAGTGAAGAAAAGAGAGGCAGGGAAAGCCATCGGACTAAGTCTTGCCAGACTAATTATAGAAACAGTTAAAAAAGAGGGACAGGTAGTACTCCTAGGCGCTCGACGCGGAGTCGCGCCATCCACCGTGTGTAGAGATTGCGGAGAGACTGTGCGCTGCACTCGTTGTGGTAATCCTGCGGTACTCCATTCAGTACACGATACATACCTCTATTCCTGTCACCGTTGTGGACACACTGAGGAACCGCCGGATGGGTGTAGGAAGTGTGGTAGTTGGAATCTCACACTGCTCGGCATTGGAACAGAGAAAACATACGAGGAGGCAAAGCATCTTTTCCCCAACACAAAGCTGTTCTGCGTAGACAGTGACTCTGCACGGAGCAGGAGCATTGCACGAGAACGGATCACAGAATTCTATGCAACGCGAGGCTCCATACTCATTGGGACCGAAATGATACTCCCCTTTCTCGTACGGCCTGTTGATCTGGTAGCTGTGGTCTCGGTAGACACGATGCTCGTTATTCCAGACTCCCGCATTGGAGAACGATTGTTTGTACTCTTGAATCGCCTCAGAGAACAGGCAACGGAACATTTTTGTATCCAAACACGAGATCCAGAGGCAGCCACACTCCTCTATGCAAGCCGTGGACAAGTTGCTGAGTTTCATCGTGCCGAAATAGAAGTGCGAAAGGCACTTCTCTACCCACCCTTTTCTGTCCTCATCAAGATCAGTCGTTCTGGCAAACAGAGTGCAGTGCTCGATGAGATCAAGGCGCTCTCTACAGAGTTACGCGAGTGGAATCCTGCGATCTACGCCTCTCCTGGCCAATCTGGGGAGCTTAGGTTTGCGACCATGCATATACTCCTCAAACTCGCTCCAGAACAATGGCCGCACGAGCGCCTTGTCCGAATACTGAAAGGACTATCTCCACGCTTCCTAGTTGATATTGACCCCTTGAATATTCTATAATCTAATAATGATTGCGATTGTTGATAGGGAGCACCCAGCGCTCCGAGCAGTGGCACAGCCGGTACCATCGGAGCTTTTTGGAACAAAAAAGCTCCATGCCATTATAAAAAATATGCAGGAGGCGCTCGCCTCACAAGAAGATGGCGTTGCTTTAGCCGCCCCACAAATTGGACTCCCCTTACAAATTTTTGTAGTGGCCCCGAGTGTGTTTGAAGGCGAAAGAAGTAAGGAAGTTAGACTAGTGTACATTAACCCAACATTTACTCGCCTTTCAAGACGAACACATAGTATGGAGGAAGGATGCCTCTCTGTCCGTTGGCTCTATGGGGAAGTAAGTCGGAGCACAAACGCCACCATAAAAGCGTTTGATGAGAAGGGGCAGCAATTCACCCGTGGGGCAGGGGGCCTGCTTGCACAAATTTTTCAACATGAGATAGATCATTTAAAGGGAAAACTCTTTACTGACACTGCAAAAAACCTCCGAGAGATCCCCCCTGGAATGCTCACAGACGATGATTAAATACGCCTTCTTCGGGACAGACAATTTTTCTGAGCTCGTGCTTGAGGAGTTGGTCTATGCAGGCTACCCACCTTCGCTCATTGTAACGATGCCTGACTCTCGTGTAGGGAGGAGACATGATCTTCAGCCACCATCAATAAAGACATGGGGGGTAGCTCATGCAGTACAAGTGCTACAGCCAGAGAAGCTAACCGTAATCCCAAGAGAACTGCTCAAGAATGCCTGGGATGTTTTTATCGTCGCCTCGTATGGAAAGATGATCCCAGAAGTAATCTCCTCTCTCCCCCGTTACGGAACAGTCAATATACACCCGTCACTTCTCCCCCATTACCGCGGAGCCTCACCTCTCGAAGCAACGATCCTAAACGGAGACACTATTGGAGGTGTCTCTATTATGCTTATTGATAGAGAAATGGATCACGGCCCTCTCCTTGCACAGAAAGAAATACCACTTCGTGGAGACGAATGGTACCCCGAGATTGCGGAGCTCCTTGCAAGAGAGGGAGGAGAGCTCCTCGCACAGATTCTTCCTTCGCTTATAGATGGATCACTCAAAGCACAGGCACAAGATCACACACGAGCCACATATGCTTCTCTTATTAAGAAAGAAGATGGATTGCTTGATCTGGATGCAGATCCGGGATTAAACTTCCGTAAAATACGCGCCTACGAACCATGGCCCCGAACATTTTTTAAGGTAACACACAAGGGAAAAGAAATACGAGTAGTTATCACTCAAGCAACATTAGAGAACGGGGCACTCAAGATTCTCCGTGTAATACCAGAAGGAGGACATGAGATGTCATATCAAGATTTCCTACGAGGCTACGCGCGGTAGAGCCGCTGGTACAACGCCTTCGCCTTTCTTCCGCCGCGGCGGACTAAGTTCCCCCGTCTTTCTTTTTCTGTGGTAATCATCCGTTCTAGTTCTGCTCGTACTGTATCAATTGCAGCATAAAGATCTTCACCCGTCTCGTCACTATAGAAACTTTTCCCATTAGCAAATAACTCTACCTCTACGGTAAAGACTTCACCTTCTCGATGGTGCGCGGTCTCCTTACCAAGCACAACCGATGCGCGTAGGTCGTCTACTCCACGCAGAAACCGTGAAAGAGCTGAGAGTTTCTTCTCGGAATAGTCGCGTATTGCTTCTGTAATCTCCATCCCCCGAGTAGAGATATTAATATGCATAAAAAATTAGATACACTAATAATCTAATTCTACCGAAATAATCTTTCCCGGTCTATGGTGCCCATTCACAATGCGCACCTTCCCCTTCATGACCTTGAACTGTTCCGCAACAAGTTCTCGCACTCGTTCATTGGCAAGGTTCCGCTCTGCTGGGACTCGCACTGACACCGCAAATCTATCAGGCCCCTCTTGTGTGATAACGTCTCGCTTAGCCCCCGGGGTGACAAAGACTCTAAGGTACATGGCTACATGTGTATACAACGCCGCAAACTATTACATCTTCTGTACCGAGAGAGTATTACTGGAACCCGCCTTACCGAAGGGTACGCCTGCGATCACAAGAAAGCGGTCTCCTTTCTGTAAAATTTTTTGTTCCTTCAAGAGCCGTCGTGATTCTTCTATTGCATTCATAAGAGATGCAAACTCTTGTGCGATGATGGGAATACAGCCAAAGGAGAGAGCAAGACGATTATAGGTTCTCTCATTTGGCGTGAGTACTACCACTGTCAGCGCCGGTTGGTAGCGCGCAATCATGCGAGCAGTAAATCCAGACTGTGAGAGCGCCACGATTGCTTTTGCGCCAACTTCGTGTGCACAGTTGAGTGCCGCATAGCTGACTGAGTCCGTCACATCTTTAGAGGAGAGGTGCTCCAACTTAAGTAGACTCTCATAGTTGAGATGACGCTCGGTATGGATAGCAATCTGGCGCATTAACTCCACCGCTTTGACGGGATGAGCACCGAGTGTCGTCTCTTCAGAGAGCATTACCGCATCGGTCCCGTCAAAGATAGCGTTAGCTACATCGTTAACTTCTGCACGAGTAGGGACAGGGTTTACAATCATTGACTCCAGCATCTGCGTTGCTGTTATCACTGGTTTACCTAGTTTATTTCCGAGTGTAATGATGCGTTTCTGTATCACCGGGACCTCTTCACGCGGTATCTCTATGGCAAGGTCGCCACGGGCAACCATAGCACCATCTGCCGCACGCATAATAGCTTCCAGATGTTCTACGGCTTCCGCTGTCTCTATCTTCGCGATAATCTGGACATCTGCGCGCTTCTTTTTTAGATATGCCTTTAATTCCAGCACATCTTTCTCTGTACGCACAAAAGAAATGGCAAAGAAGTCAATCTGCTCGGTAATACCAAAGCCAACATATTCCCAATCTGTCTCTGTAAGAGAGGAGAGTGAGAGGTAGGCTCCAGGAATATTCACCCCGCGACGCCCTTTGGTCTCGCCGCCAACAAGCACCTTGCAGAAAATTTCAGAGCCCTCAATATGTGTTACTCTTAGCTTTTTCTTCCCATCATCTAAAAAGATAGTAGCCCCTACCTTAATCTCTCTTGGTAATTTTTTATAATTAATATGTACACGAGAGGCAGTCCCCTCACAAGGAGACGTGGTTAAAACAATTGAGGCACCCTCTTTCAATATCACCTCCCCATCACAAAAATCGCCGATCCTTATTTTTGGTCCAGGGAGATCGATAAGCGTCGCAAGTGGGGTGCGTAGAGCACGAGAGACGGAGCGTGCGTTCTTGATGCGCTGGCGGTGCTCATCATAGGAGCCGTGTGAGAGGTTAAGGCGGATCACATTCATCCCCTCCTTTGCCAAGGCTGTCATCATGGGGAGAGACTCAGATACTGGACCGATCGTCGCTACTATCTTTGTTTTTTTGCGCAACATAATAGCTCCTTATGAAAATGGATGGTATTGCTCACTATCTAGAGGAGAGAAAAAGAGCCCCGCACGACTGCAGTTACTTTTTTCTCAAGTGACGATGTGTCATAGACTCCGTAGTCAGAAATTTCTGTAGAATTCTTTGCCGCAACTTGGAAGACGCCCATGGATGCATTTTGGAGCTTACCCAAGGAGGCACCAGTAGACTTAGCAATCTCGGCGGCACGCTTCTGTGCATCATTGGTTGCTTCTGAGAGAAGCTCTACGCGGAGATCAGCAAGTTTGTTGTAGTAGTACTCCAAGCTCTGACTCGAGAAGATGAGTCCTCCCGCAATAAAGCGATCATGGAGCTCCTGAGCCAGCGTCTGTATAGTAGTTACATCACCTGATTCAACAATAATTTTTTGTGAGAGACCATAACCGGTAATAGATCCGCAAGACTGGTTACCATGGCGATCATAGGTCACATTGTTTTGACTTGCGCAGAGAGGAGTCACTACCACTGCGTCTATCCGTAGTTCGCTCTCTTGTACACCCGCGTCAGAGAGTGCCTTCTTAACTGTAGCAAGATCAGTGCTCAATTTTGCACTCGCAACTTTTAGATCGCCGGTGCCAGCATTACGGCTAATAGTGCTCGTCCATTTGACAGTATCTGAAGTAACGACGCGTTCTGCAGAGCCGGTGACCGTGATGACATTGGAGAGTGCGCGGACTTTGTAGATGGTTTGCGATACAACAATGACGCCGAGTATGAGTGCAACACTGAGGACTGCAGAGGCGGCGACGAGTGGGCTATGTTTCGTATCCATGTTGGCATAGTACCACGAATAGAGAAAAAGAAAAAGAGACGCGGTAAGCGTCTCTTTAGTCATTAGGTGACAAAAGGGAATGTGCGTTTGAGTTCCTCAGGGGTCGAGCCTTCTAGAAGTGCCTCCAATACCTTGAGTAATCCATCAAATGGGTGGCGCAAGGCATCTCCGCCACAAGGTTTATGAATCACTCCGTCTAAGTCAGCTCTTGATCCGGGGTCAGTCACGGTATAGGCATACACCTTACAGTGAGGAGTAATCATCCTCACGCGTGTGGCGATCTCTTGAGCATCAAAGTAAGTCCCCTCAAAATGGCAACTGATGACCACGCAGTCTTCTCTCCATAGAGCAACGGTTGAGAGAAGCTGTGCAGGATCGGTTGTCTCGGCGATGAGAGAAGTAATGGAGTCAGGAAGGTTTTTGAGTAAGGCATCTAGATATGTCTGATCTTTTTGCAACAATGCAATAATCATCAAGATTCTCCTTTTGTGAGCTAGAGAGCTATGTAAAGAGCATTTTATCTATTGTAACACTTTACTCAAACAAAGTCAAGCGTTTAGTAAAAATCTTATAGATATTCTCCATAATATCGCCTCCAGCATAGCCCAAGACTGCGGCAATGGCGGGGGTGAAGGGCAGGGATCCGAGAATAAACTCGCGCAAATCGTAAAACACCCAGACGGTAAGATAGCCAATGGCGCCGGTAGCGAGGACGGTTGCGAGAAAGTATACAGGAGAAAATGCTTGTTTCTTTTTTGCAGCGCTCCTCGCCTTGATGTACCCCACTACTGCACGGAGCATCCCACCGGAGAGTCCGGCAATAAGGAGAGGTGGCTCAAGAGAAGAGAAATCCATTTTTCAAGTGTAGCACGCTACACATAACACAGAAAGAGAAACCCCGCTATACACAATACAACGGGGTGAAAAGTTAGTACGGATGGGCTTCGCAGACTTTGCAAAATCTATGATTTCCAAAGCAGAGCACTTCTCCACAGTGCGGGCACTTAGAAAGCGGATCTCCTTGAAGCTCTTCATGACCTTCAACAATGACGGGGTAGAACTTGCAGTTGGAATCATCGCGCAGGACAAGCAACATCCTGCCACAATGGTGAAAACAGGTGCCGAAAAAGTGATTCGGGACTACACACGGCATACTAGATTCCCTCCTTTTTCTTTCCTCCTAAAGAACAACCTCTACTACTAGAGTACCTTTTGAAGCATAGTTGCGTCAATGTGTGTATAGCGCTCTTGTCCAAACTGATCTACACATATCTCTCCCGGGAGTGCATATTTGGCGAGAAGTGAGCGAGCAAGAGCGCCTTGGCCAGAGCCTATTTCGCAATAAGCACTCCCATCTTCTGACAGATGTTCCGTAAGTCCTCCAAAGAATTTTACAAGTTCTGCAGATCCGGAGTCGCCCGCAAAAACAGCATTCGGTGGCTCATACTCTCTCACACTCTTCTCCACCTCCTCTCCTCTCCCTACATAAGGAGGATTAGCACAGATAAGATCGTAGCGACTGGTAATGTCACTCCACATATCACTCTCAATGAGAATATAACGATCTTCTTGTATATGATTTCTCTCCATCGTAATGCGTGCCTGTCTAAGCATCCTCTGATCGATATCAGCACAGACCCCATTCGCCTGTGGAAACGCTGCGAGAAGTGCTGTAGCAATACATCCTGATCCGGAACACAGGTCTAAAAAGTGGAAATATGGTTTTTTTACTGCAAGGTCATCTTTGAGCTTGGCAATGCATTGCGTTACCCAGTACTCCGTCTCTTCTCGTGGAATAAGCGGCCGAAGGGAGAGGTCTACTTCAATACCACAAAAAGGTTTCCATCCAATGATGTAATCAAGCGGTTCTCCTTGTAAGAAGCGCGCGCGATCTTCTTCCAGATCTCCTATCTTTACATCGCCTGAGTACTTGTCACGCACTATCCAAGCAAGAGCTTGTTCTTCTTCGCGTGTAGTCTTATCCATTCCGTAAAGATAGCATAAGAAGAGCTGGTTGACATTAGCCTCTTCTTCACTACAATATGCATAGACGCTCATCGACAGAGCTACTGAATGAAGGGAGGACATTGTATGGTCGCGCGACAAACTTCTCCGTCGCAAGCAGCACCTCAGACAATTGTTGTTCTTGATACCAATGTACTGATTCATGATCCTGAAGCTCCGCTTCAGTATAGGCATGGAACTGAAGTACACATCCTTATCCATGTACTAGAGCAGTTGGATAAAGCGAGTAAACAAGATGGACTTGTCGGTTATAACGCACAACAGGCAGCTCGCATCCTTAGTACTCTTAGTGATCGCGGAAATATCAAGGAAGGAGTCAAGACTGACCGAGGTGGTGTAGTAAAAATTGCCCAAGATGGGCATACAAAAACACTGCCCAATGGATTTAAGCGAGATGAGAGTAACGCGATCCTCGCTCACGCGAAATATCTTACCGAGCAAGAGCGGAAGAGAGGGAGACGGACGAAGGTTATCTTCATCACGAAAGAAGCCATCGCTCGTGTCAAAGCCTGCGCCTTAGGAGTACAGTGTGAGGACTATGGGGAAGAAGCGCAGATGCTTGATTTCCCAGAACTTCAAGAGAGGCTTGCGTTACAAGTAGTCTCTGTACCATTAGAGACAATCACAGAGCTACACAACAATCACGACGGTATCCTTGTCCCTGATGGAGTGCGCTTACATCCCAATCAAGGATGCATTCTCACCGCAGAGAATAACCGAGGAGAGATGAAAACGGCCCTTGCTTTATACAAGTCCGATGACCCCCGCCTTGTGTATGTCAAGAAACCGCAAGCATCGGCTCAGCGTACGGCAACCATTACTCCGCGCAACAATGAACAGGCTATCGCCTATCATCTCTTGCGAGATCCATCTCTTGATGTAGTCTTTCTCCTCGGTCCTCCTGGTTCGGGGAAGACCTTATTGGCACTAGATGCGGGGATAGAGTTGCTTGATAAGAAGAAGTCGGATGCCCTGCGTATATTCCGTTCCACCCAAGAGTCTTCTGATACACTCGGATTCCTTCCTGGTGATTTGGATGAAAAAATGGAGCCTTGGAAGAAAGCAATCAATGAGCTCGTCTGCCAGATCACGCACGATGACCAAATCAATCCAGGGCATGAAGAAAAAAATTTTGCACATCAAAAGTCCAAAAACAAGACAAATGAATTCTTTGAGCAAGATATTATTACAGTAGAATGTATCAACTTCTTGCTCGGACAGACTCATACCAATATCATCGCGCTCTACGACGAAGCACAGAACTTTACCCGCCGACAGACGGCACTCTGCTTATCACGCTCAGGGGAAGGTACACGAGCCTTTGTGGTTGGGGATCTCAATCAAATCTACACCCCCTACCTTGATCCTCGTACCTCTGGTATGAATTACTGGTGTCAAAAATTACTCCCCTCCGGATATGTAGGGGTTAGCATCCTCACTGAGTCGGTCCGTTCACGACTCTCCCAATTAGTAGCTTTGCTGGGAATGTAATATACATTCAAGCCCTATTCGCTGCGGCGGATAGGGCTTTTATATCTTGGACTTGTCGAAAGATTTGCTGCGTATCTGCGTGCAATAGCGGACATAAGCCCTGGCCCTTCATAGATCATACCGGTAATCAGTTGATTAATATCTGCGCCCGCATGTAGTTTTTCTTCAGCATCCTCCGGAGAGAAAATTCCACCGCATCCGATAATCGTCATACCTGGCCCAATATATGCTCTCGTCTTGCGGATGAGTTCTGTGGAGTTAGCACGGCATGGAATGCCAGAGAGACCACCCTGACGACCATAATGCTCTCTCTCTTCTACCTTGAGTAACGAGTAATCTTTATGTAGATTCCCAATTACAAAACCCTGTATACGATGAGCGCGCGCAACATCAATGAGTACACGCAGTTCTTCCCAGGAAAAAGAGATTGGGAGTTTGATGTAGAGTGGCTTATCTATGGCCAGTGCATCCACCGCAGTGAGAAGCCGCCCGAGCGCGGGGGGAGAGGTGAAGAGCTCCCCTGTGAAAGAGTTGGGGCACGAGATATTCAAGGTATAGTAGTGACCTGTGCCACTTTCTTTAAGACGCCGTAATGAGTAACAATAGTCAGCTATTCCTTCAACTTCCCCTGCTGATCCTCTATCGTTTGTGCGCGCAACACTCACACCAATAACAAAATCATCTGGTACTTTTGCGGCACATATACGTGAGATGATTATATCCACTCCGTCGTTCTTAAGTCCCTTATTTACCAAGATACTCTTAGAACGCGGGAGTCGCATCAATTGTGGAGGGTTGTTCCCCGCACTCGCACGGGCGGTGATAGATCCAACCTCCACTCCGCCAAACCCAACTGAAGGGAGTATAGAGATAATACGCGCGTTATAGTCAAAACCCGCAGCAAGCATAATTGGAGTACGGAAGTGTAGGCCATCTACTGTTACTGATGCATCAGAGTGCGGATAGCCATACACAAAAGCAGTCGCGCTACGCCCAAGAGCCGTCCTTCCAAGTAGTGCTCCAAGAGAAAGGATGAGCGAGTGAATAGGGTCGGGAGGAAGGGAAAAGAGTATGGGTCTAAGTATAGAGTGGTAGAACACAAAAAGAGCATATCACACGAACAGTGAAGGGTCTACGAAAAAACGATATGGTCTTTCTGCCCAATCGCCGGCATACGAGACGCCGATGCGAGGAAGTTTTTTAATAGCACTATGCGGTACACTGTCCCCTCTATCCTCAATCCATAAACCACTCTTTTTTGAGGCTTTTTTGCCATAGAGCTCCTTACCTATTCCAAAGAGTGCACCCACCCTCCCAGGGCCTTCTGTCCCCTCTACAGAGCGGATGAGTACAGCAGCAGGGTAAGCTTCTGGACCTGTAACCACATTGAGTAGGTGGTGCATCCCATAGACGAAGTAGACATACCAACAACCTCCGTGGTGGAACATGATTTCAGTGCGAGGAGTCCTACCACGCGAGGCGTGTGAAGCTTTATCTAATGGGCCATCATAGGCCTCCGCCTCGGTAATGCGCCGGGCAATAGGCACTGCTCCACGGGTACTCACGAGGTACTTACCGAGAAGCTCTTCTGCAACACAGAGAGTGTCTCGTCCAAAAAAGGATTGAGAGAGTACTCTACACATTGCCATATAGTAGCAAAAAATAAAGAAACCGCGCGGAGGAGAGTCCGCGCGGCATGGGGCTTATTTTTTCTCGGTCTAGCACCTAAAGACCGTGGCCGTCTTGCCATCACAGCAGTGAGCCGTTCGGGGGATCATGAATCGCTCCATAAATGCCTCCTTTCGCCTAATGATCTCTATACTCCTTATAGTATAGCAGGTCTGTCAAGTATTGCGTATATTTATCTTGTTTAAAGCGCGGTCTGCCACTCACTTACCGCATCAAATTGATAAAAGAAATTAAGTATATTGAGAGTAAGATTGTCGCGGATAACAAAGGCAACCCCAAGCTCAAATGTGACAACGAGAAGGATGGCAGCCCACACCGGCAAACGTCGTGCTAAGAAAAATCCAGCAATCATAGAACAGGTATCCATTATGGAATTGAGGATACTATCTCCTGCGTAATTAGCGGCGAGTGGCTGCTTGCGATAGTGTGCGATGGTCCAAGGAGTATTCTCTAGTATCTCCCAGCTCATCTCTATCCCCATCGCAATGAGGAGGCGGATGAGTACCGGCATACGAGGGAAGAGTACCCATAGGAGTAAGTAAAAGAGTAGGCCATGGATAATATGCGAGAAGGTGTACCAATCAAACATCTGTTGGTTATTCCCTACTCCTGTGAGTGTTGGTTCCCACGCCTTTAAGACGCCACAAGGACAGACTGGTGGCTGGCCAAAGTATGCAAGGGTGACTCCTTGTATCGCAACAATCACGAGTGCAATGAGAAAGATGGTACGGAGAGAGGCTGTGGAGTTAAGTGACATAACTCTAGTATACGCTCACTTTGTTTTTAGAAAATATTCTTTTCCCACTTTTCCACTGTGCACATGGATGCCTTCCGCACGGAGGCGCTTCTCTTGCGCCTTGGCACCACCAAACTTGTAACCTCGTGCGAGTGAGCCGTCAGAGTGGAGCACTTTGTAGCATGGAGCATGTTCTGCATCCGTGTTCTGCTGTAGGATCCATCCAATATTGCGTGGATTGCGCAGGCCAATGCGGCATGCTAGATCTCTGTAACTTATCACCTTTCCCTGCGGGATCTTTTTCAACAGCGCAAAAGTAGGTGCAATCTGAATAGAGAGGGGAGTATTTTTCGGCATCGTAATCATGCGAGGCCTCCTTTCTTCTGTAGTCCAAGGATGATGGAGCGTACACGCTCTGGGTAAGCAGCACTTCGGATAAGGATCTCACGGTGCTGGCCTGCTGTTTGCACATGAAGCGTGCCAAACTTAAGGAGCGTGGGGATAAGTCCGCGTGTCTCTACGGTAATGTCTTGGATGTAGTCGTAACTAAAGCTTGTCACCTCACGATTAAAGAATCCCCTCTGTTCTATATCTATAATTCGCCGATCAGTAATGATCCAAATATCTAGGTAATAGTCTGTCCACTCTATAAAAAACATAACCCAAAGGAGGAGAAGCCATATTGAGTAGGCAAAGAACTTCCACTCCCCCAATGTCCTGGTAATGAGTATGCCAATATCTCCATCAATAGAGATGAATCCACTCATCACCATCTCAAGGAGTACCAAGGGGAGAAGAGCTACTAGCGCGATGGTAATGAGCGAGGTGAACATCACAAAGTAGTGCCGACGCACGATCGTTATTATCTGCTCCCCTGTTTCAAGCTTGATCATGGCATGCTCACAAAAGCGAGTAAGAGGAGAGTGAAGACTCCAGCAAGGTAGATAAATTCCATAAAAGAGAGCATTGATCCACCCATACCAAAGCTTCGCCAGTGGAAGATGAGTACAATGGAGACAATTATAACAATGAGCACTGCAAGACAAAGGAGGAGAAGTGCGGTCGCCTGTCCGTCTATCATCCATGATGTTATCTGCATACCGTATCCTATATTATACACGAGCAAAAAATCCTATACTATCAACAGTCAGACGACTTCCCCTCCATACCTATTCTCTTATCCGCGCGAATTAGAGAAAAGAGAGATTAGGGGTGTTTGTAAATACGGTGGCGGCCACGGTATCTTTTTGTTGTGGAGGAGGGATAGGCTTTGGCCTCCTTTCTCCCGCCTACGGCCGACAAGAAATTGCCTTGCATAAGTGCATGCTCTGATGGAGAGAGACGCGCAAAGACTTCCTCTGCAGTACGGGAGAGTCCCTTAAAGTGCTCGTCTCGCGCGAGGATCTGCGGATGCACGAGTAGAGCATTTCTATTGATACCACGCAAAGTAATACCCTTTAAGGTGCGCACGCGAGAGAGCGCTACATACCCTTGTCCGTATTCAAATGTTTTTGAGAGATCCATTGCCGCGGCATCCAAGCTCATTCCCTGACTCTTGTGCACGGTAATAGCCCACGCGAGGCGCAACGGCAGCTGTCCAATACGCGCGAGCACTCTCCCATTCTCCTCAATCATCCACTCTGCCGCGGCGACGGTAATCCGCTTACCCGAGCGTAGCTTCACCACTGGAGCGCCATCACCTGTTAAGCGCTCCACTGTACCAAGCGTGCCATTCACGTACCCTGCATCAAAATTATTTTTAGTAAACATGACCGCTGCTCCAGCCTTAAGCTCCAGTATCTCTGGAGAGAGGCAGCCGCGTATGAGATGCTCTACCAAGGCTCGCTTCCCGTGCGTGTACATGGTGTAGATATGTGCTTTACCAGGGAGCCCAGCCAAACGCTCATCGTTAATACGGTCAACATCGACATTGTGCGTGTAGAGCTCTGGTACTTCCTTCTCCACCATCTGGACCACACCTCTACATTCCTCACAGAGCGCGTAGAGATGAGTAAAGGAGTCCTCGCCTCCCCCTTCACCTCGACGGATAGCTGAGAGGATAGCGCTGTGCAATGCATCTGCGTGGCGGTGCTGCTCGTGTAAGTAGGCCACAAGAAACTCTGCATTTCTCCATGCGAGAGATTCAAACACAAAACGCGCACTCGCCTCGCCACTGCGTGAGACGGGAGGTAATTGAAAAAAGTCTCCAACCACAACCACCTGTAACCCACCAAAAGGCTTTTCAGGCAGACGGCGCAGTGTGCGACACACTTCATCAACGGCGCTAAAGGTGTCTGCATCCAACATGGAGATCTCGTCAATGATGAGCACGGAAGTATGAAGAAGGCGCTTGACCAAATACTCCTTGGTAGAGAGCGCATCAAGATCTGCCTCCGAAAGTGAGTGCTTAATGCCGATGCCGCTCCATGAGTGTATGGTCTGACCACCAATGTGTGTGGCGGCGATACCAGTAGAAGCTGTCACTGCAGGCTCCACTCCGTGCTCCTTGAGGTAGTGAATGTAGCGGTTGATGAGGTGCGTCTTCCCACTCCCCGGCTCCCCCGTCAGAAACACATTCGCCCCCGTTGTGAGTATCTCTAAAGCAGTACTCTGCGTCATAGTCTGTACAGTATACTATTGTATTTAAAACTAAACCCCATAAGAAAAGGATCCGCCGAGGCGAATCCTGTATGGTGGTGTGACCTTAGGCCACGGAGTCGTCGATGAAAGAACTTTCTACTGTGGTAAGTATACACGAATACTTCTTTCTGTAAAATTTCTCTGTGGATAATTATCTCACTCCCTTCTCTTCTACAAAGGTAAGAGCCTTGCCAGCCTTGCCAGCACGGCCTGTACGACCAATACGGTGGATGTAGTCCTCGTAGGTAGCGGGGAGCTCGTAGTTAATCACATGACTCACATTGGGTATATCGAGTCCGCGAGCCGCGACATCTGTGGCAACCAAAATTTGGCTCCGATCGTCTTTGAACTGAGCGAGTGCGCGTTGACGTTGGGTGTGGTTCTTGTTCCCGTGTATGGACCCTGCTTTAAATCCTCGTGCTACAAGAACAGAAGAGAGCTTCTCTACCCCATACTTAGTCCGTCCAAAAATGAGCACCTTACTACACTCCGGCTTGAGGAGAAGATCGTGCAAGAGATCAATCTTAGTGTCTGCCTTCACATATATCACATCTTGATCTACCGCGCGCGCCGTGTCGCTTGTCTTCACCGAGATGCTCACGGGATCGTGTAAAAACTCATTGATAATATTTTTAATATCGTACGAGAGTGTTGCAGAGAAAAAGAGCGTTTGCCGGTTTTGCGGGAGCACACCTAAGAGGAGGCGCATATCGTTAATAAAGCCCATATCAAGCATACGGTCAGCCTCATCTAAGACAACATTCGCTACATCATCAAGGCGGAGCGCCCGGTGCTCTAGGAGATCCTTGAGCCGCCCAGGGGTACCTATCACCACATTATGACTGCGGAGCAGATCATTCATCTGGCGGAAAATTGGCATACCACCCACTGCGCAGACAGAGAAGATGGAGAGACCAAAAGCAAACTTGCGAAACTCCTGGTCAATCTGGATAGCAAGTTCACGCGTAGGCGCCATAATCAGCACCTGCTCTCGCCTATTTTTCAAGATCTTATCAATAAGCGGGAGTAAAAAGGCGGCTGTCTTCCCCGTGCCGGTATTGGCAATACCGACAAGATCACACCCTAAAAGGATCTGTGGGATCGCTTGGTCTTGGATAGGTGTTGGCGTAGTGTAGCCCGCCATGGCAACATTCTTTTTTACTCGCTCATCAATGGCAAAGTCGGAGAAGGAGTGCTGTGCCACAAAGGGCGCTGCCTCGACGATAGGTGCCGCACGGTTTATAAACTTAGAGACATCACAAAACTGCCCTCGCATTGATCGAGCTCGTCGTCGTGTGTGTGGACGCGCGGTGTAGCGCGGGCCTCTCTGGCCACGATGTTGTTGATACATATACTTCTTCTAGCTAGATCTCTGAGGTCCCAAGAAGAAGGTATATGGCGACGGAGATATAACTAACAGGAGTTGAGTATAGTATATTGGATAGATATTGTCAATAATCAAGACTACCCGTAGGAGAGTCTTGCGTCAAAGATGCCAGGCCACGAAAATTCACGATGGAAGAGATGGGGATCTTCCTCGAGCTCGCACAAAAGGCAGAGAAGTTAATCAATACGGCTACACCCACTCCACACGAGGAATGAAGCCGAAGTGGCGGAGGTAAAACCACACCGCAATCACCAAAAGTACAATAATAATGATCGGAGAGACGGGAGAGAAGATGTGTGCGAGCTCCCAGAGGCTCACCCAGCGCACATATACAGAACCGTTGACCGTCTCAATGTTGTCGGTAAATTGCCGATCTTCTTTGGTGACCGTTGCTAAGCCAGTAGTGTAATTTGCAATCTGCGCATCCAGATTCTGTTTTTTAGCTGCGTAGCTATTATTCTCGTCGCTTAAACGCTGCCGCTCCACCGCGTCCCCATCCACCAGCGCCGCCTCCTCACTCCGGAGAGAAGTGAGAATCTGTGCATTGGAAGTATCGGCAATCTGTGTGCGCACAGCAGTAAGCTCAGTACTGATCCTTGTCAATTCACGCTGGATATCACTCACCGCTTGGGTGTGCGCAGTGACTAACGCAGTTCTCTGCGCAGTAAGCCCATCAAGCGAGCCAACGATAGTACTCATCCGCCCCTCAATATTCTGTCTTTGACCTAACAAATTTCGTGATGAAATACTCTCCACATAGAGTTTTTTATTGGTAAGTGCCTCTACCTCCGCTCGGAATGCTTCAAACTTACTCTTTGCAACCACAAAGCCTATGCGTCCACTCTTATCAGAACTGTAAAGATCGTCAATACGACCATCAGCGCCCTTGATGATATTTTTCACTTCGGTCACTACCCTGGGTACATCTCGTGTTTGAATAGTTGCGGAGTAGTTCACCTTCAAAAATTCTCTCGTGTCGGTGATAGAGGGATCATCTTGGTAGCGCGGGTACGGGTAGTAGTCGGGGTCTGACTTTGCCACCCCCACACTATCCATTATACTCGGCATAGCAGGAGTAGAGTCTTCAGTACCCACAAAAGACATCATATCTACGACCATTCGTCCACCCGAGAGCCATGCGAGTGCAATCAAGAGTAATACAACACCAACCACAAAATTGGTGCGTGATACTCGTATGACTCTCCGTTGATGCTGTTCCATACGCTTGTTACGAGCGACGCTTGCCACGCTTGAGCGCTCTCTGCGCCAGCATATCGCGCTTGATTGCGAGACGCTTCCTGGTCTTCTTAGACCGGGACTGTCGCCTCTTATTTATACCAGTTGCTCGTTTTGCCATAATCCTTAGTATACTCTACCTACCAAAAAAAGAGAACACCTCTTTGTTGGCTCCCTCTAGTGGACGAGTTCAGAACTGCGAATTGGACTAGGATTAAAAGCGATTTGCAGTTTAGCGGTATTCTGGGACTTTTCCCAACATTGTCGCTTCAGAACTAACGAAGTGTTCTATTTGAGTAAACAATCCTTATAACGGCACTTATGAACAAGGATTAGACCTTTGTCTTCAGACTTTCTTGCACCTAAGGCTTTTGTCTTAAAAAGCTTCTCGGTTTTACCACCAGAAAAATGAAACATACCCATTCCATCAATACCCAATGCGTATTTAAGGTCCCAAAATAATTTAGCAGTCTTTCCGTGAACTCTCTTACACATACAAGGATTTAATATGTATGCATAGTTAAATGGTTGAATAGGATACCAATCTCCAAGTTTTGAATTGTAATCAGTCTCGTGATGTGCAACCACTTTATTTCTATGGGTAATTATCAGGCTTGCATCCTTTCTTAGCTTTTCAAGTCGTAGTTCAAACTTTTTTCTCTTTTGACTATCTTTAACCTTCAATATTAGCGAGTGTAAGGTGCTCTCTTTTCGGTCCTTATTAAGAATATGGTTGAATGTGATAAGAGTATCTCTTGAAAATCTATCTATCTGTTCAATGTAAAATCTGTCAGAGATATTTCTTATATTGCTGTTTCTTCGTATAAAAACTATGTGCTCTATATTATCTTCAATCCTATTTAAGCATTGAATAATATGGTCAGTAATTTGGCGAAGGATTATTTCCTCGTTATTCATATCTACTGCCATATGTTATCGGTAAAGTCTGATAATTTTTCAGCCAAATCCTCAATATCCTTCATCCCTTGTCTCATTGTTGCAGGTGTAATCTTAAACTTTCTGAACTTGATAAGACCATTTTCTTTATTCGTCTTAGTGTCTATTCTGACAAAGCCATCTTTGTCTAAAGTGTTCCATTTGGCGTGTGCGACCTTGTTTCTCAGGATAGCCAAATTCTCCAGTCGCTTTCTGATTGCACCTAGTTGTTTTAGCTTAAAGACCTTTTTCTTTTCAGAAAAATGAACTCTTGGAAATGCCAGATTGTAATACAACTCAATCTTTTCAAACATTTCTAAGTCCTTTATTACGATATATCCTTCATCGTGCGACCGTTCATTTATTAGATTGGCAAGTTCAATATCTAGACTGTGTTCAAGATTACTGAACCAAATCAAAAAGGAACCGATATATAGAGCATATTTTTCTTTTTTCCTTTCCATAACTTCGTCATCCCAACGACTATCATATTGCTCTAATTCTTCATATTTAACTTCAATTTCTGATTGTTTTTTCATAGTTATATTGTTGTTTTAGTACCTAGCTGAGAGCTGACTTGAGTGTTAAGCAATTCAATACAACACTTACTTGAAGCATCAATATACTCCACAACAATAAATAAGATTTCTTGAGGTGTTATTGACGGTCTGCCACCACCAAAAAAGCGTATTTCTCCGTTCATATTATTGAGAAACCATTCAGTCGTTTCCTTGTGTTTGCTTTGATTATGAACCACTTTTTTATCTCTATATTCAGTGATAAAAACATCAACCGCCTTTAGTTTTTTAATACACTGGTCCTTAAATGCCAGAATACTTTCATCACTTCCATTATATTTATCAAGCGAATTATAAAAGTTGGTAACAGATTTATCGCCTATACCTCTCCAATTAAAAATGAACCTTAAAAGATTTGTATAGTGGTCCAAAAAGATTTTTGAATTGATATACAAAGTTCTCAAGTCCGTTTTGTTTTGTGCGGTCAGCTTACTGGCTTCTTTGTACAGTTCTTGGTCTATATCTTTTTGCTTTTGTATCTGACCCTCAATTCTCATTGAAGCTTGAATGTTTTCAGTAAGTCGTTCTGTAACAGATTTAACGTCTGCAAAGGTGTCTAATACCCCTGAAAATCTTTTATTGAATACATTGTCTTTGTGCAACCTCGGAAAATGTTCTTTAGCGTAATCGGAGTTTAATTCGGATGAGAAATGCTTTAGAATTTCTTCCGTTTCAAATGTAAATTTTGTTGGTTTGATGCTTGGTATAAACATTCGTTATTTTGATAGTTTTAGAACGTAAAGTATTACTGAGGCAATAATCGCAAAACCAAGAAAGCTCAGCCACTTAACTAGATTTTTGTGTATACCAGACATCACTTCTGAGAATAACTTGCCGAGATATTTGAAGATAATGCTTATTGGTTTCCAAATCAAAAGCCACAGTATAAAAACGATTGCACTAAATATCTTTTCTGGGATGTTTTTGTCTGGTCTCATACCTTAAATGCTACTTGATGTGTATTGAAATGTAAAGTAAAGTAAAGAATATATGGAAGAAGAAATAAACACTTTTGACTACCTCAATACGGATATAAAGCTGTTAGCTCTTCACGTTATTCTTGAAGGCTTCTATAGAGGTCAAAACGTCTTCACCTTGGACCAGTTCCTTAAAGGTGATTACTGGAAAATTGATGAAATATCAGAAGAAATAAGAGATACGAATGACTACGGTTCAGTTGAGGA
>CAYNXC010000002.1:0-189958 GCA_964401135.1 uncultured Candidatus Saccharibacteria bacterium | reverse complement strand
CGCGCCCTCGCTTCTGGCATTTCGGCGAAAAAATCCGGCGGCTACAAATCAATCAAGGTATTCAGAAATTGCTTACTTTCTTTCTCATCAATTTTAATATCAATGTCAGAAAGTAGCAATTTATGAATAACTTCACCTTGGAATTGTGTTACGCCTCTTGAATTTCTGCCAGACCAATGTTTTAGCAAAATAGTTGATCTTAACAAATCAGTTTGAAACATTGATACTAGAATTTGATTTACTATTTTGTTCGGTTCTATGCCGATGAAATAGAACATAAAAACTGATTTTTCCTTGGCAAGAAATTCAAGAACCTTATCAATATTGTACGCTTTGGGATTAGAGTTTAATACCATTATCTTCGTCTTTACATCCGTTGCTGTATCAAAATTTTGAAAAATCTTTTGATTCAACAAAATCAATCGCCCTAGCGGGGGCAGATAGAATGGCATCTTTCGCCCTTTTTGATACTTCAAATTTTATACCCGATGGGCTGATATTATTCGTTGCCTCTACCAAGCGCACTAGATTACCATCAAAACCAAGCTCGGCGTGGATACTAAATAATTTTTCAAAATTTTCTGGCGAGTTAGTCAAACCATCAAAAGCTTTAACAATATCCGAACCATTGATACTGCCCCTTATATTATCTACGCGGAGTTGTTGTGAGCTATGACTGACTTTCTGTAGAAATGTACTATTTGCTATGTAAATAATATTTTTCTTCGGCGTTACTAAACAGACAAAAAACGGCAAATGGTCATACTTCTGTAAATTTGAAAGTGAAATAACGATATTAGAAAATCCAGTTGAAGAAGAATAACTAAAACGAACAGAAAAATTTTTGGAATAGTAAACCGACCTATCTTTTGTTAGCTTAAAATTTTTCTGAACTTCTTCGATAAGAACAGATTTATTACCAATCCCATCTTTGGATTGTACAAATTCAATAAATGATTTTATCTCTTTGTTTATCATAATAATTTTTTGCTAAATAAATCCGTCCCACCGGTTACCTTTTCTTTTTTACCATTTCCATTCATCTGTTCATTGAGGGTATTTCGTTCCCAAAACACGCCATCGGAATAACCCTGTATTTCTTTATTATTTCCGATTGATTCAAGGCGTTTTTCCGCAAGACAACAATAGTGCTCATCAATCTCAATGCCAACATATCTACGCCCAAGTTTTTTTGCCACAACTGAAGTTGTGCCTGAACCTAAGAATGGATCAAAGACAACATCATCCGGTTTTGAACTTGCCAAAATAACCTTTGCAACTAACTTTTCCGGCTTTTGTGTCGGATGGTCAGTATTTTCTGGCATAGACCAAAATGGAATAGTTATGTCCGTCCAAACATTTGATGGAAAGGTTATTCTATATTTTCCGTCTGAACTTTCCTCCCAATCCTTTGCGTCTCCGTTTTGGTCTTTGTAAGGCGCAATTACCTTGCGTTTCATCTTTACGGAATCAACATCAAAATGATAATCATCTGACAAGGTACAAAACCAAATATCCTCTGAGCAATTTTTCCAGTTACTTTTTGCCCCTCGTCCTTTTTCACGCTCAAAAGTGATACGATTTTGAATTTTGAAATACTTTTTTGCAACATTAAAAATTGCTCCCGATGATTTCCAATCACCGCAGATGTAAATTGAGGCGTTTGGCTTTAGTGTCCGAATAAGTCTCGCTACCCATGAATCTAGCCACTCCTCGTATTGTTCTGATCTCATTTCCTTAAATGATGTTGCGTTGAATGTTTTGTTGAGGTTATATGGGGGGTCAACAAAAACTAAATCAACAAAATTATTAGGCAGATGTTCTAATGCCTCAAAAATATCTTGATGAATAGTTTTATTCTCAATGTCTTTTAAGGAAACCGGCTTGTTGATTTTGATCAATCGTTTTTTTAGGACATAAATTTCGCCATCACTTAAATTGATTGTTCTATTTCTTGGTGCTCTTTGTTTTTGTAAATTATTCGGCATAACTATTTTTTCAAAAGATCATCAACCGATACACTAAGGGCTTTCGCAATCCTTTGGATTGTTTCAATGGTTGGATTAGGGCTTTCGTCTAACTCTATCTTAACAACCGTATTGAGCGACAAATCGGCAAGTTTGGATAATTTATCTTGCGAAAGCCCTTTATCTTGCCTGTATCGTTTGATGTTCTTGCCTATCGTGGACATAGTAGATTATGTGGACCTAGGGGGAGTCGAACCCCCGACTCATCCATGCCATGGATGCGTGTTACCACTATACTATAGGCCCGCAGTGTCTATGCTAGCACAAGGTCTACCTCTATTGAATAGCTGTGGCACTACTATCTCCAGACAAATCTTAAACTGAAGAAGCAATGTATGGAAGCCAGTGCCGAGGGGCGAAGTCCCGAGACAACTTCTTTAACAAATTCAGAATGGTGGACCTGAGCGGATTCGAACCGCTGACCTCCGCATTGCAAATGCGGCGCTCTACCAACTAAGCTACAGGCCCAAAGTGAGAGACAGGTACTACGCAATTCTACATTATTTTCCCACTAAGGCAAGACTCACAATGTGATCTAAGAAGTGATCGTGACGGGAACCAGCGGCAGATAGTGCCTTTGGCATAAGCGACTCCTCGGTGAGCCCGGGGAGACTATTTGTTTCTAATATAAAAATCCCGCGCGTTGGGTGTACAATAAAATCACTACGCGAGTAGTGCGAGAGACCAAGCGCCCGGTGGGCGCGCACCGCCATGTCTTGCATCGTATGTTTGGTCACATCATCAAAACGCCCTGGGCAAATCTCCTGTGAGACACCGCCGTACTTTGCTTCGTAGTCAAAGAATGGTTTTTCTTTTGGAGGCACAATCTCGATAGGGAATAGAGGATACACATCGTAACCGCGATACTTATCTACCACGCCACAGGTCGCCTCTCTCCCTCGTACAAACTCTTCTACAAGAATCGATCTTGCCACACAAAAGGCAGCAGAAAGTGCAGCGGGCAAGTCTTTGAGAAAGCGCACCACACGCACACCAACTGATGAGCCGTTATCTACCGGCTTCACGACCCACGGGGGACCCATTTTTTGAAACACTATACGGGTAATTTCTTCGCTCGGCGTTTCTTCGCTAAAGGTGAATCCGCGCGGTGTCTTTAACTCGTACTCTGCATAGTACTCTTTTGAGAGTGCTTTATTCATAGAGAGCGCAGCGGCAAGCGAACGCGACCCGGTATAAGGAAGGCCAACGGACTCTAGATATCGTTGTACTTGCCCATCTTCACCATAAGTACCGTGAAGCGCGTTAAATACCACATCCACCGAGTATCGCAAGCGCTCGGGTGAAGCAGGGAGTCCTTCTAAAAGCCACTCACCTCCTCTGGTGAGGAGGATGTCGCGTAGTTGATATTTCTCTTGCGGTAAGTTGCCTAGCACAAAACCTCCTGTCTTGAGGGATACCTCGTATTCGGCGCTTGGACCGCCGCGCAGTACCCCTACGCGCACCTTCGCCATAGTCTTACTTTTTTAATATCTCGTTAATCTTGACCATCACATCATCAAGGGTGAAGTTAGCTTTGATAAGGAACTCGTCCGCGCCGAGTTGCTTTGCTCGTTCTATATCTTCCTTCTGCCCGAGATTAGAGAAGACAACGACTGGAACACCCTTGAGTTCTGCATTTGCCTTCAGTTTCCCCAGCACTTCAAAGCCATCCAACCCAGGGAGGAGTAGATCAAGAAAGATAAGGTTCGGCTTCTCTTGTGCGGCAGTGACTAAGGCACTCTCGCCATCTACAGCAACGGCTACTGTATAGCCCTCCTTCTCAAGGCGCTTTGCGGTGAGTGAGCGAAGAAATTCATCATCCTCAACAATCAAGATCTTTAATTTGCTGTCCATAGAGCTCTGTTAAACCTATAATGTATCCCTATTGTATCAGGAGGGGGTAAAAGCGTCTACCGCAAGGGGAGAGAAAAGTGGAAGCTGGTCCCCTCCCCCTCCTTGCTCTCGTACCAGATATTGCCATGGTGCCCTTCAATAATACTCTTTACTACAAAGAGTCCAATACCATTACCATTCGGGTCTTGACGCCTGGCATTAGACGCTCGGTAGAACTTGGTAAACATTTCTCCTCTATCCGACTCTGGGATCCCAATACCATCATCGCTTACAGAGACGATCACAATCGGGTTGCTTGAACTGGTCGCCTTACTGTCATCAACAGAGATGCGTACCACACCTCCATCTTTTGAATATCTCACCGCATTATCAATCAGATTATCCATCACCATACGAATCTTATCTGCATCCATCGGGAATTTTGGAAGTGCTGCATCTGGCTTATGATATTCAATACGAACTTCTCTTATTGTAGCTTGCTGCGTGAGACCGGCAACCGCACCTTCAATAACAGCATACAAATCTCCGGGAGTAATAGTCATCTTAAGCTGATCATTATCAATCTTATCTAGGTTAAGGATGTCATTCACGATGCGGATCATCTGCTCCGTGTTTACTAAGCCTTTCTCTAATACTGAGACTTGCTCTGGATTCATTTCTCCAAAATTCTTTTTAATTAGCATATCCAGAGACCAACGGATGCCAGCAAGTGGAGTACGGAGTTGGTGCGTTGCCACAGTTACAAAATCAGATTTCGCACGAGCAAGTGTGGCAAGGCGCTCGTTTGCCTTCTCTACCTCAAACTCTTTTGCCTGTATGAGCCGCTTTGACGCATCGTCCACAACGATTACCTTTTCTTGTTTGGGAGGAGAAGATCGTCCATTTGGATTCTGTAACGCTTCAAGAAGGAGCGCGCGCTCATGTGCCACTCCTCCTACACGAATTGCAAGTACGGTAAGCGTCACTGTAACACCGGTGAGTACTGCGGCAAAGGTGAAAACTGGCAAGCGAATAGAGACATCAAAAAAGAATCCCCATGCACGCGTGTAGGTAACGATGGTGTCTGCATAGGTAACATAGATGAGTGTAGGGGTAAGTGCAAGAAGCGCGGTAATAGCCGGGGCACGACTCTCCCAGAGGAGAGAGGAGGAGATGATGGGTACCAACATGAATAGAAAGAAGAGAGGCTCCTCACTCACGAGCGCGGCAAAGGTGATCAGGATAATATCTAAAGCAATTTGCACTCCACTCATCCATCGGATTGCTTCGCGCAGATCAAACTGTTTAATGAGATACCAGCATACCCACATCAAGAGTGATGATGCGTATGCGAATGAGAAAAAAATGATGCCGCGACGAGGAAGCACAAATGTGTACACAGAAAAGGCATATAAGAGCATGGCCGCACCATAGAGGAGCAGAATAGAGCTCACATATAAAAGCCGCCCCCATACGAGCCATCGGTTCGCTTCAAGGCGCGCGTGATCCGACGGGATCAGTGCCATAAAGAAAAGTATATCACTCACGCGCACTGAGATATATGAAAATGTCTGTAAAGTGTTGAAAACTATCTTATATTCGTATACGAACGGCGTGGTACTCGTCCACAACACATAGAGGTACGCCTCGCGCATATTCCGGTATGCGCAACACAATATTAGGAGGATAGTGCCATGATACTTCCTGCTGGCAGAATAAGTGTGTACTTATCTGGATATATTGATTGGTGCAGTTAGATACTGTCTCATCAGCAGGTTACTTGTTCTTCGTAAGTCAAGATGGGAAGAATATCTCTTCGATCTTGCTTTCGATAAGAGACACCAAGAGACCGCCAATGACATCCGAGAAGACTTTGGAAGAAGTATGTATTTGGCGCACCTCTAACATCTTAGCTCTGCTCTTCCTCTTTTAGATTTGCGGGGTTTCTCTTTTATTTTAGTGAGATCTGTGCAACCTCCGAGGTTGCACAGATCTCATCTTTTTAACTTGCCGCGCAAGTAGCGATGGTATGCGATAGCAAAACGGTGCACTTCAGTATTAATGGCAAAAATATCATCGTGTTGGTCACGGACGAGCGCAGCATCCCCAAGACTGTGGTGCGCTTTATGGTGTTTATCTTTTGTCACCGCAACCACAGGTATAGTGAGCTTTGCTTTTTTGAGAATTGCTTCCACTATATTTTTTTGTCCCAGTCCTCCATCAACCACAATAAGTGAAGGGTAGCGCCACTCGCGATGCCTGAGTCGGCGGGTAAGCACTTCAACAAGCGCGCCGGTGTCATCATTCTTCTGTATACGGAGCTTAAACTTACGGTACTCGCCTTTCGCAAGGAGGCCACCCTCCATCACGACCATCACGCCAACCGCAGATGTGCCAGAGATGTGAGAGATGTCATACGCTTCAATTCTTAGTCCGGAGGAGCCAACTCCTTGTCGCTTGAGCAGTGATACATCGCGTATATGCGAGAGCGAGAAGAGTTGATCACGGAGGCGCGCTGCCTCTTCAAAGTGCTTTGTCCCTGCGCTTTTCTTCATCTCACGAGTGAGGGTGCGGATGAGCTCGCTCTTTTTGCCTTTGAGAAAAAGTTTGAGGTGGAGGATATTGTGCGCGTACTCACGCTTAGTGATGCTCCCTCCACATACTCCAGGGCAGAGTCCAATCTGCGCGTTGAAACAAGGCCTACCATGAGCCTGACGAGATGGGACACAGAAATCTCGGTACGGAAAGATTTTGCGAACAATTTTCATCGCCTCCTTGAGTTCTGCACTATGGGGAAAGGGTCCTGCTTGGAATTGCACTGGGCTCTCAAAGAAAGGAAGATCTTTAGCCCTCACAGCAAGCACGCGGGGGAAGTCCTCCTTGGTGATGAGAACATAGTTCCAGCTTTTGTCATCCTTGGCGTCCACATTGTAGGGAGGCTGGTGCCGTTTGATGAGCTCGGCCTCTAAGATGAGCGCCTCTAATACAGAATCTGTTTTTTGAAATTCCACTGTATTGGCCATCTCTATCATACGGAGGATACGCGGACCCCGCGCCTCGGCAGTATCCTTGTTGAGGTAACTCTGCACTCTGCTTTTAAGTGAGGTCGCCTTGCCAATGTAGAGAATCCGCGCCCCCTCCTTAAATAGATACACCCCTGACGCATCCGGCAGCTTCACCTTTGTGAGTTCTTGACTTTTCATCGGCTATAATATATAATAATAGATAGATAAAGTAAATATTGAGATGTGGCTTCAATAATGGAGCTTTTCAGGACTATCTATCTGGTGCCTCAGGAAGTCTGGGGTCTTAGGCAGATTCTCCAAAAATGTTAAACACCGAGTGTTTAACATTTTTTATTTACTTTTTTGCCTAATGAGTGCTTCAAGTACTCACCCGTGTGCGACTTTGGGTTATTTACAATTTCTTCTGGAGTACCTTTTGCAACTACCTTCCCCCCACCATCGCCTCCCTCCGGGCCCATATCAATCACCCAGTCAGCACACTTAATCACTTCCATATTGTGCTCAATCACCACCACCGAGTTACCGCGCTCAATGAGCTTGGTCAAAATCTCAATGAGATGCCGCACATCTTCGTAGTGCAATCCTACCGTAGGCTCATCAAGCAGGTATATTGTCTTTGAAGTAAGCGGGCGATAGAGTTCGCTCGCAATCTTCATCCGCTGTGCCTCTCCCCCAGAAAGTGAGGTGGCAGACTGCCCCAGTTTAAGATAGCCGAGTCCAACTTCCATCAAAGTACTTAGTCTGTCGTTGATGGCAGGGATATCTTTGAAAAATGTACAGGCCTCCTCAATAGTCATCTCCAGCACTTCATAGATATCCTTTTTTTGGTAGCGTACTTCTAAGGTCTCTTTTTGGAAGCGCTTCCCCATACAAATGTTGCAAGGCACATAGACCGTGGGTAGAAAGTGCATCTCCACCGCAAGCTCCCCATTCCCCTGGCAGGCTTCACAGCGACCGCCCTTCACATTAAAGGAGAAACGGCCCGGACTCCATCCGCGTACTCGCGCAAGCTCACTTGAGGCAAAGAGATCGCGGATGTGCGTAAATGCCCCCGTGTAAGTAGCAGGGTTAGAGCGAGGAGTACGGCCAATCGGACTCTGATCAACTAGGATGTAACGACCAAGGTACTCGGTACCCAAGAACTTGGCGCAGTTAAAAATTTTGTTTGAACGGTAACGGCGGTCAAAACGCGCAGAGAGATTCTCGTGGAGTACATTGTAGAGGAGTGTTGATTTACCCGATCCAGAGACTCCAGTTATGACCACCAGCTTCCCAAGTGGCACATCAATATTTTGATTCACTAAGTTGTGGATCGTTGCTCCAATAATCTGTAGCGACCCTTTTTCACCCCTGCGCCGTTTGTCCGGTACCTCTATTTTTTTCTCACCGCGGAGGTATGAGAGTGTGAGCGAATTTCCTCCTTCTTTTTTCTGTGAGAGCAACTTCTGTGTATCCCCCGCCGCTACAACATGACCGCCATGCACTCCGGCTCCAGGACCAATATCCACCAGATAGTCTGAGGCAAGGATAGTATCTTCATCGTGCTCAACCACAAGGATTGTGTTCCCTAGGTCGCGTAGTTCCTCCAGTGTTGCAATAAGTCGGTCGTTATCGCGCGCGTGGAGTCCAATAGTTGGCTCATCCAGTACATAGAGCGTACCGGTCAGACGAGAGCCGAGTTGAGAGGCAAGACGGATACGCTGTGCCTCACCACCACTCAAAGTATTTGCCCTACGGCTCATAGCCATATATGAGAGCCCGACATTCCACATAAACTCCAAACGAGATTCTATCTCTCGGGAGACCGCGCTCGCAATCTCTCTATCTTTAGATGAGAGCTTAAGTTTTTTGAAAAAGTCGCGCGCATCACGGATTGATAGACTAGAAACTTCTATAATATTTTTCCCATTAACTAAGACTTTGAGCGCCTCTGGGCGTAGACGCGCACCGCCGCAGGACTCACAGGGCTCGGATCCAAAAAGATGCTTAGTGCCCAGACCATTACAAGCCTCGCAGGCGCCGTAGGGAGAATTGAAGGAGAAGAGTCGTGGCTCTACCTCAGGGTATGAGAAGCCATCAAAAGGACAGGCGAACTTAGAGGAGAAGATATGAGATTCCTCATCCACCAAGACTCGTACTAATCCATCCGCCTCGGTGAGAGCACGCTCCACCGCTTCAGAGAGTCGCTCATCCGAGCTTTTTTTGTCAAGCTTCCAATCCTCTGAGGTGAGCTCATCAACAAGCACATCAATGTCATGCTTGTTGTAGCGTCCGAGGACAATGCGCTCGCGCAAGTTTTTGCGTTCACCATCCACGAGTACTTCACGGTAGCCCTTATCAATCAGATCGTAGAGTAGCTGATAGTATTCGCCCTTGCGCCCACGCACAATAGGTGCGTAGATACGGGTAGTGCGCACATCTTTCCCTATTTTTTCTCTGACAAGTGCTGTGATCTCTTCATGGGAAAGTTTTTGAATTTCGCGTCCACATGTGAGACAGAGCGGCTTCCCTACACGAGCAAAGAGTACGCGGAGGTAGTCGTAGACCTCAGTGATAGTCGCAACAGTAGAGCGCGGATTGTTTGAGCGTGACTTCTGATCAATAGAGATGGCCGGGGAGAGTCCGCTAATTTCATCCACATCCGGCTTCTGCATCTGACGCAAAAACTGTCGCGCGTAGGCCGAGAGGGATTCTACATAACGGCGTTGACCTTCTGCAAAGATGGTATCAAAAGCAAGCGAGCTCTTACCAGACCCAGAGGGACCGGTAAACACCACCAATCTACCTCGAGGAATCTCGAGGTCTATGTTCTTCAAATTGTGCGTCCGCGCACCCTTGATGATAATTTTCCCTGTGTCGTTTTTCATATGATCCAATCTTCCCATCGTGGATCTAGGAACCAGAAACTGCCCCTGGATCGGTCTCTAGGGGGTAGCTATCATCAGCTTAGCACAACACTAAGGGGTGTCTACAGCAAGACTCCCCGTCAGGTACGGTACACTCAAGTAAACTTTTCCTAATGTTACCCCAGCGGTTACTGCAAAAAAGAATATAAAGACGAGTATGACCAGCGTTGGGGCTGTGTACTGCATGAGGAATATATATCACTCCTCAGCACTTGCCGCTAACTCCGCCGCCGATGCATCACGCACACTCAATACATACGGGGCAATGGCCACACCGGTAGCAATAGATAGAAGAGCTACGGATGCCAAGAGCATCTTTTTTGCCTTCTCCTCCTGCCGGCCGTTCCACTTTTTACTCATATCACAAAAGATTACTTATAATATGAAAAGTATAGCATAAGGAGGCAAGCACTTCCTGTTGATTACTCCCACTCTAAGATCTGGTGAGTGCATCTGCGTAGAGGATCACACGACACCCAGACGGACTAAAAACTAGTACGACCCATCGTCATCATAACCGGGAGCACCCCGCCCATTAGAATTACAGAGTGTGCAGTGATAGTGGTCTTTCTCCCAGTAACATGTCCCCGGGAGATAACTCTTGTTGAGAACCCTCCCTGCATTTTTAAGGCAGTCCTTACTAACATCAGTAATATCAACTGCACATCCCCCATAGTGATCACTTCCAAAAGAGTGACACGCATTTATTACTGCAGTTACTCTAGCAGAGCAATGCTTACCAAGCAATTTTAGGAAATTGGTCGTTGTAGCTCCCAGACTAGATGATGTGCAACAATTATCATCAGTGCGGCGTGTCTTAAAAGTGATGTTGGGTATACCTTCGACACTCGAGGGGCAGGATCCAGAACCACTACAGCGAGGTATCATCCTACCTTCACAACACATCTTTGTGTTATCTAGCGTGTCAAAAATCTCGCTACGGATAACTTTATATCTATCTACATCACTGCAACAGCCAACTTGTGACTGTGGAACACCGCGGAGTGTCTTCATCCTCGCCTCTTCCCAAAATATAGTCCCATTAGAAAAAGGAGGAGGTGTTGGCCCATCTTTTAAGACTTTGCAGTAGCATCCAGCGGGTTTATCACTTAATACCCCAGTACCTCCGTAGGAATATTTATTAGAAGAATCCGGACCATTGTAACTAAAATCACGGAGGAGGAGGAGGCCTCCTTCCACAGAATTTTTACTTATCCAACGATCATTGAATGAATTACTCCCTAATGCATCGCGGTTATAATGAGTAAAGTACTCGTACACATCAGAGAGTTTGTCTTTATGTTTACTACAGTATGCTTCTTCAGGAGGATTGGGATAGGGTCCATCGTTAATAATAGTTGCGTACTGCTGTACAGAGGGGAGTATCCCCATCTCATGCATGAGGAGGATTGCACCGCCAAGTAAGAGTACTCCAATAATGACGATAGTAATTCTCTGGCTCATAGGAATATTTTAGCACAAGAGAAGAAAAAAAAGAAAAGCCCCCTCATGAGTCTGGGGGCTTGTACGAATGGAGGCGTTCAAATGTGAGTCCATTCTCCACGAAAGGAAACGGATTCTCAAGAGAGAATCCGAGGCGTGGGACTCGAGACTTATCTGGACGGCTCACAAAGAGAGTGAAATACGGTGTACTAACAATGCAATAAATTGTGTTGCGCCCTGTCTGGAGACCAGGTGGGAAGAGGACTCCTCCCGCAACAAGGATACAAATAGCAATGGCGACGTACAGAAAAAAAGCACGCTTCTTCCACATCACTGGCACCTCCTTCTCAAGAGTCTTTCTACATTTTAGTAGACCACCATTTAGACCAAAAAGTCAAGCATCTATTACCGGTTGTACCAAGTCATTGCGTATTTAGCAAATCTACTTGTTCCTCCATTTCCATCCTCACCAACAATATAGGCATGGGTAGTATCAAAATCTAATCCTTCAAGACGGAGGCCAATACGGTAGTAAAACGACCTTTATTCAATACTCCTTATTTCCCATCTAGTGCCTTAATCTCGTCACGGAGTATCGCTGCGGTCTCAAAGTCTAACTTTTTTACTGCCTCATTCATCTGACGCACTTTCCCGCGGATGAGCTTTTTCTTATCTTTGCCAAATACTTTTTTATCTAAGGTAAGCTCCGCCAAGACCGTCTTGCCGTGCAGACTTTCAAAACTCTCGGTGATATCTTTAATACTTTTACGGATCGTCTGCGGAGTAATGCCGTGCTTTTTGTTGTAAGCAAGTTGAATAGTGCGACGACGAGAAGTCTCGTTGATGGCACGCTCCATAGATCCGGTGAGTGCATCTGCGTAGAGGATCACGTAACCAGCGGCGTTACGCGCCGCGCGACCAATGGTCTGTATGAGAGAAGTCTCTGATCGCAGAAATCCCTCCTTGTCTGCATCTAAGATGCCAATGAATGAGACCTCGGGGAGATCCAATCCCTCACGCAAGAGATTCACCCCTACCAGACAATCAAAGCCACCCTCCTCGCTACCACGGCGGAACTCGGTGAGTAGCTGTATGCGGTCAAGCGTCTTTATATCACTGTGGAGGTAGCGTGCGTTGATACCGCGCTCTTTTAAGTACACACTTAAGTCTTCTGCCATTTTTTTGGTAAGAGTCGTCACCAAGGCACGATCCCCTTTCTGCACCACTTGTACTACTTCATTGATCAAATCATGGACTTGTCCCGGGTAAGTCCCCTTCTCGGCTATGGGGCGGATGTCCACTTCTGGATCTACTAAGCCAGTGGGACGGATGACTTGTTCCACTGTTTGCGTGCTCTGTGCGCGCTCGTAATCACCAGGGGTTGCGCTTGTACAGATGAGTTGCCCAATACGCTCCTCAAACTCTACAAAGGTGAGAGGCCTATTATCACGCGCAGATGGGAGACGGAATCCGTGCTCGATGAGTGTATTCTTGCGGCTCTGGTCACCTGCGTACATCCCTGCAATCTGGGGGATGCTTACATGTGACTCGTCAATGATAGTAAGAAAATCTCTCCCGAAGTACGAGAGGAGAGTATCGGGAGGTGACCCCTCCGTTCGTCCAGAGAGGAGGCGTGAATAATTCTCGATGCCACTGCAGTAGCCAACCTCACGGATCATGGCAACGTCGTAGGTGGTACGACGCCTCAGTCGATCAGCTTCAAGCAGTTTACCTTCTTTTTCAAATTCCTTCAGCCGCTCATCTAATTCAATCTGTATAGACTTGATCGCCGCCTCACGCGCTTTTTTTGTAGTAATAAAGTGTTTTGCTGGAAAAATAAAAATACACTTCTCCTCACGAAGAATGCGGCGGGAGACGGGATCAATAACTGTGATCTCTGTAATGGTAGAGCCCTCCAAGCGCACATTATACACCAGCGTCTCACCCGTCGGCATGATCTCAACCGTGTTACCAGTGGTGCGAAATCTCCCTGGTGTGAGATCAGACCCACCTGCCGGCGGGATGCGCTCAAAGTGAATATCTACCAAATGTTGGAGGAGCTTACTACGAGAAGAAATTTCTCCAACGAGTAATTTAAGATTCTCGCGCTCATACTCCTTGGGACTCCCCAATCCATAGATACATGAAACTGATGCGACAATAATTACATCCTTACGTGTGAGGAGCGCCTGGGTACTGGCGTGGCGGAGACGGTCAATCTCCTCGTTGATAGAGGCATCCTTCTCTATATAAGTATCGGTGACGGGAAGGTAGGCCTCCGGCTGATAGTAGTCATAGTAAGAGACAAAATAGTGTACCGCGTTCTCAGGAAAAAATTCGCGATACTCCTGTGCAAGTTGTGCGGCGAGAGTTTTATTGTGTGCGATGACGAGTGTCGGCTTTTGTACTGCGGCAATTACATTTGCCATAGTGAATGTCTTACCCGATCCGGTCACTCCTAAAAGCGTTTGACAACGATTGCCTTTTTTGAGCCCCTCCAACAACTGCGCTATCGCCTCTGGCTGATCTCCTGCGGGAGCAAAGGGTGACTTGAGCTTAAATATACCTGTGGACATCACACTAAATTACCATATTCGTCAACTAATTGACAGGTACAGTAATGATGCTAGTGTGTGAATAGAAGCTCTTTTCGGAAACTGGGATTCCCATCCTCTGATAGTAGCGAGTATGCACCCCAAGCCCGATTACCTTCGGCGGTCCCATTACAACGAGTGGGACCGCTTTTTATTTTTGATATGTTGATAAAAATGTTTGCGAGTACTCGGTTAGAGTACTGTTTAGAATTGCAGCACGAAGCTCCTCGGTGAGACGAGTAAGAAAGCGGAGATTATGTATGGTCGCGAGCGTACCCGCGAGCATCTCTTTTGCGCGAAAGAGGTGCGCGAGGTAGGAACGGGTTATATATGTACAAGTGTAACAATCACATCCTTCTTCGATGGGAGAAAAATCTTCACGATACTTGGTGTTACTTATATTCATTCTCCCAACTTTTGTGTATAAGGAGCCATTCCGTGCGTTGCGCGTTGGCGTCACACAGTCAAAAAGATCGCACCCTGCCACAACCCCACGTACAATATCCTCCGGCTCACCGATGCCAAGCAAGTGCCGTGGTCTATCTTCGGTAAGTATCCTGTTCACCCAAGCGACAGCAGTGTCTAAGTCGTCTTTATTGAAGGAGCCACCAATGCCAAAACCATCAAAGTCCAGAGCGCCGATGGTATTTGCACTCTCTTCTCGTAACTCTTTCACCCTCCCCCCTTGTACAATCCCGAAAAGTAACTGCTCACCACCAAGCTTTCTGTGCTCTGTAAGACAGCGTGCCGCCCAGCGATGCGTCCTCCACATCGCCTCCTCTTGGTATGTGTCATTCGCGTGCGGAGAGGTACACTCGTCAAAGGCAAAGATAATATCCGCTCCAAGTTGGTGCTGAATCTGTATGGATCGTTCTGGAGTAAAAAAATGTTCACTCCCATCCAAGTGGGATTTGAAGGCTACCCCATCTTCTGTCACAGTCGCGAGTGATGGTTCGGCATCTTCACACACAGGAGCTTCCCCTTTTGCGATCTTACTAATCCCTTTTTTGTACGCCGCTCCGAGTGAGAAGGCTTGAAAGCCACCAGAGTCCGTCACTGTCGGCCTATCCCAGTGCATAAAAGTACCGAGCCCTTTTGCTTTCTCTACCGTCTCCGCTCCGGGCTCCAGATAGAGATGATAAGTATTCCCCAATACTACCTGTACACCACTTTTCTTTGCCTGTTCTGGAGTCAGTGATTTGATCGTCGCCTTAGTGCCAACAGCAACAAACGCGGGTGTTGTGATAACACCATGAGGAGTGGTGAGTGTAGCCGCTCGCGCAAGGCTCCCCTCAATTCGTCTTTCTATAGCAAAGTGTGACACTTTGCCACTATAGCACAGAGCTTGAGATTGCATAGAAGATTGATCCGTAGTATAATGCAAAAAGATCGCGTAAGTACTTCCTAGAGGAGGTGGCCTATGTAATGACACACGCAGGAGTTGTTTACCAGGCACGATTCGTAATAACCAAGGAAGAGCCAACAGGCGCTCTCATCTTCCCTTGTGTATATTCGAGAAGAGACTAACAGAGATATAGACATACTCTTGCGTGAACACAGAAAAAGGGGGTACGGTATCGCATACCTTGCCCCCTTTTTTATATTACTTATGATTGCCGAGAGAGTGCAAGCGCGCCGTAGAGCCCGCCGAGGTCTCCGAGTGAAGCATGTACGATCGGTGGACAAGCACCATACACCGTAAGCATCTTGGAGAGAGACTCTTCTACTAAGGGAAGCGGGATACCAACCTCATTCATCATACTACCACCCAGCACGACACAATCCGGAGACCAGTGCACAATCGCATTGTTTACACCAATTGCTAAAAAATGTGCTAGCTCCTCCCATATTTTAGGATTAGTGATATCCTTTGGTGACATTCCATACTTAGACTCTATCGCCGATCCTGAGATGAGCTCTTCAAGGGTATGCGTACCATCAACGATTTCCGCACCCGGCTCAAAACCAATTGCATTCTCATCAATGCGCCCATCTACTATTTTTGCACCACCAACACCGGTCGAGATAGTGAGATACGCAACAATCTGTCTTCCCTTCCCTGCTCCGCAGACTGCTTCTCCAAGCCCTACCACAGCAGCATCATTCTCTATTACTACGGTTGTATTGAAATTTTTTTGTAGTGCATCACGGATAGCAAAACCCTCCCACATAGGGAGACGAGGATGGTCACGCAGTGTGCCAGTGATACGATCATAGGCTCGCACACCAGCATAGACACCACTAATTGTATTATCATTAGCAAGCTCACGAGCGTTTGAGGCAATCACACGAAGTGCTTCGTCTCCCGTTGCGGGAGTATCTACAATATGAGGCGTGACAAAGGCATCCCCACCACTCGCCGCAGTAATACGCATCTTTGTACCACCAATATCAAGGAGAATATTCATACAGGCGAGTTAAGAAGGACGGGATAGATACCCCTTCGTCTCTCGTTTGTAATCTTCTACATCCGGTTGATCAAATGAGTTTACTCCCATAAGCTTACCCAAGTACATAACTGTCATCATCTGCCACATCAGAAACTGCCCAAGAGAACGCTCGCTCGTATCGGGAAGCACTGCGCTTAGATAAGGTAGCCCGTGTCGCTCGTAGGCATCCTCCACTCCCCTCCTAATTGCACGATTTATTTCATCAACACTCTTCCCTACTATGCCGGGAGCGAGATGTTGAGCAAGTTCGGTACGATGGAGACGCAGGCTCTCTCCCTCATAAGTGGAGACGAAGGTAGTGAAAAAATCTTTCGGACCACCAAGGAAGAGCTGCGCGAGTGAGTGCAGATCCTGTGGGCCGACGGCAATGATGGGTAGTATCCCCTTCCCATTTTTCCCCAGACTCTCTGAGAGTAGCTGTCGATACCAAGCCCCAACCCCAGAGAGGGCAGAATCAAAGAGGAAGAGTGAATGTGAACGCTTCCCTTTTTCGTAGTGGTAGTAGAGTGCTGCGGCAGAAAAGAGCGCCGGATTCTCATCTAGATCAGCATCAAGGCAACGCGTGCGCATCGCTCGTGCTCCCTCAAGGAGTGGAAAGACTTCGATTCCAGAGACAGCGAGGGGTAAGAGGTGAGCTAATGAGAAGACAGAGAAACGCCCCCCCACTAAGCGTGGAGTCTCTCGTACTTGCATACCATGTAGTCGCGCCTGCTCCATTAACGGTGAGGTCATATCGGTGAAAAAAATAAAACGATCCTGCACGGATCCGAAGCGATTATGTAAGTACTCGGCTATTACTTCGTACTGCGCAATCGTCTCTGTCGTGGTCCCTGATTTAGTAGAGACAAACACTAGCACTTCTTCTGGAGTACGAACACCACGATCGAGCATCGCGAGTAAACTTTTCAAAATACTCGCATTTAGGCCATCGAGAACTAGGAGTTTTGGTGTCCGTGACGAGAAAGCATCCGTCCAAGGGTACCGCGCCGCATAGATACTGTACGCTCCAAGTGCAGATCCTCCAGAACCAATGAGGATGATGCAAGAAAGCTTGTTTGTCTTGAGGCGAGGAGTAAGAGATTTCAAGGTCTCTTCCATAACAGAGTCAAATGGTAGACATAGGGATGATTCTGGAAAATCGTACTCTTCCGACTCTGTTACGGCAATGAGGTGAGTACGGTAGCCATTCAACTCATCCGCGCAACGCTGCACACTATCTTCTGGGATACGCGCTTTTTCCCTGTGAGCAAGGATCAGATGCTTCATACTTTTTTATGTAATACTTCGTGACCACCAAACTCGTTTCGAAGTGCTGAAAGAATCTTCCCGGCATAACGAGGATCCTGATCTGACTCTCTGCGTACAGCAAGCGCGCTCTCCATACTGGGGACGGGGATTCCTTTCTCTTTGGCGTAATTGATAGTCCACTCGCCTCCTCCAGTTGCGGCGACGACGCCCGAAATCTCTCTTAAGTCTGCGCCATGTTTTTTATACGCATCTGAAAGCCAGCCCATGAGCCGTGATGTAATCACACTATTGTGGTTGTAGAGTTCTGCAATGTGAGGCAGATCAAGTGTAAAGGGAGCTGCGTTAAGAACATCAAAACCTTCCGCAATCGCTTGCATCATCCCGTACTCTATCGCATTATGTACCATTTTTACAAAATGTCCCGCACCAGACTCTCCCATATACCCGTAACCACCGTTCGCAGAAAGTGATTCAAAGAGAGATTCGTAGCGATCATAGGCTGCTCGATCTCCTCCCACCATGATACAGGTGCCGTGCCGTGCTCCGTAGACACCTCCACTAATGCCCACATCAAGAAAAGAGATTCCCCGTGCGGCAAAGTCCGTGTGCCGTTTTTGCGATATCTGATAGGGCGAGTTACCGCCATCTACAAGAGTGTCTCCCGAGTTGAGTCTCGGCGCAAGCTCTGCAAGCACTGCTTCTACTGCCTCGTGTGGGACCATGATCCAAATCGTGCGAGGGCTAGGAAGCTCTTTGATAAATTCATCGTAGGAGTAGGTAGGGAGAGCTCCAGCTGCTTTTACTTGATCAATCGGCTCACGAGAACGATTGTAAGCAACCACCATATGTCCATGCTCTAGAAGGTTGAGCACCATAGGGTAACCCATCTTACCAAGGCCAATGTATCCGAGCGTCATATGCTCATTGTACAATAGTGTACCCAAGCTCTCTAGCTCCCTGTGTATAGAGCACGAGTGGCACGGCCTCCCACACTGAGAGCACCGAGCTAATAAAGCGCCATGAGGCAAGTACTTCTTCGGTTGAGGTGAAGAGCGTTGTGTCACCGCGAATGCCATCATAGAGGATTCTCTCATACGCACTTGGTGATACACCTTGTGCCTCTTTATTGGCGTAAGAGAGGACGAGGGTTCGCTCTTCCAGCTCAATCGTGAAGCCAGGCTTCTTTGCTAAAAAGGTGAGCGTGATTCCTTCTTCTGGCTGTATCGTAAAAGTTAGACGATTCCCCACTGGGCAAGTTCCCAAAATGGGGAAACAAGAAGTCCCCGGCTTGAAGGAAACACAAATTTGTACGCGGTCTTCCTGTAGGTACTTGCCGCTCTCTAAGATAAAAGGAACTCCCTCCCAACGCGGGATGGAGAGAGAAGTTTGTACCTTAAAGTAGGTCTCTGCGCCACTCGCTCCAAGCACACAGGAGCTACAGCGTCCTCGTGATACTCTAGTCAGAACATCTTGACGAGTGACCGGGATAAGCGACTTGAGCACGGTAGCGCGTGCCGCCCGAATATGTTCCGGATCTAAGTCCTGCGGTCGTTCCATCGCAATGAGCGCGAGCATCTGGAGTAGATGATTTTGTCCTACATCTTTGAGTGCTCCTGTATCGGAGTAGAAAGCGGCACGAGTCTCTACTGCGCCCCGCTCAGAGAGCAGGATGTGTACAGACTCTATGAACTCGGCATTCCACACAGGCTCAAAGAGTGTGTTAGAAAAACGGAATGCGAGAATATTTTGGAGCGTCTCCTTAGCAAGGTAGTGATCTATGCGGAAGATATGCTCCTCAAGAAAGAGTGCTCCTAGAGCTACATCCAAGGCCTCTGCTGTCGTGGCATCTCTACCAAAAGGTTTCTCAATCAGGATGCGTGATAGTTTTTTCCCATGCCCGCGTGATACAAGCTTTGATAAAGAAAGTTGTTCCACTATATTCTCATACAAGAGTGGAGGGACTGCTAGATAAAACAAGCGGTCACATTCGCCAAAGAAAGAAAGTTGGGTAGATAGCGTTGTGTAGGCCGTAGCGTGAGTGATGTCACATTCCACATAACGGATACGAGAGAGAAATTGTTCCACGGTAGCGTTTCCAAACCCATGACCATGCTCGTCTAACTTTTCCCGTACTACCACACGAAACGAGTGCTCGGAATGAGGCTTTCGCCCCAGTGCAATAATATTAAATTCCTCTGGCAACTGATTTCTTCCGCTCAGATTAAGAAGCGCAGGAAAAAGCTTACGCCCTGCGAGGTCTCCTGTCGCGCCAAAGATGACGAGTACTGCTCCTTTTGCCTGCATCGGCTCTAGTGTAGCACGGCCTAAGATCCATTCAGTGGATCGCACGCCTTGCAAATCCCTAACTCTTCTAGTTTGTCTAAGTAGCTTACTACCGCGTGGATGAAAGATGCGTGGCTCCACACGAGCGGAGCAGCAGAGAGAGCCGCGCCGCTGAAGGGGTGGATTTGTTCTGGGAGCACTCCACTCTTATCTGCACGAGATACAACCCAAGAGAAAATAGTGCGGACACGATCAAGATCATGATCGTTGCGTGCTATAGAGATAAAGTATTCAGCAAGCCAGAGCGTGGTGACAACCCATGGATTACCTGGGGCAGCGCCACCGGGGCGGTAGTAACGATCACCTTGGTAGCGTGCTACACCACCAATGGGAGTACGCACAGAAAGTTCCTCCTCGGTTTTTTTCATCGCACGGATAAGGCGGAGGTCATCAGTAGGAAGTACTCCGAAAGCAAAAATCCCATACGCGCTCGATGCATCCACAGTATCATCACGTAAGAGTGCGCCCTCACGGATAGTGAGTGACTTTGCAAAGTATCCTCCCTCTTCGTTGTAGAGATGCTTCAGGATTGCCTCCTTAATCTCTTTTGCTGTCTCCGCAAAGCGTATTTGGCTCTTTGCTTTGCCAAGGATTTCTGCGAAGTGAGATGCGGCCAGCAATGCAGCGTACACGCTTGCGGCAGTAAATGTATGTATTCCAAACTTTTCTTCCCACAAGTCGTTGCTGGGAAGTGGGAGCCCCGTCGTCTCATCGCGATACGACACAAGAAAATTTGCCGCGCGACGGATGAGTGAATTATAGATAAGTTCTATAAACTCCAAATCTTTAGTAAATTCGTAATGCCGAGCAAGTGCAATGAGAGTGAGTGCAGTCTCATCCTCTTGGATGGGAAGTCGCGCATTATGCGTGTCCTTATCTATCCATCCATGCCACGAGCTCCCAAGTGACTTATCTGGACAGTACTTATGCATAAAGTAGCCCTGGTCACTGATCACTTCATTTGAAAACTCAAAAAAACGTTGACATACAGTAAAGTCGCCAACACGATCAAGCGCCATAGAAGAGAAGGCAGCATCACGGTGCCAGATGTAACAATAATTATCCTTTCCACCTTGTTGCATCATACTGGAGTCACTGGAGGCAATGATTGCACCCTTTTTATCGGTATGTGCTCGTATGACAAGAAGTGATTTTTTAAAGAGCGCGACAACCTCTGGAGAGAGACCATGGAAGGTGAAATTCTGTCGATTAATCCACGCGCGCCAGTAGTCTTCCGTTGTCTTAATCATATGCGCAGGACTCTTCTCTTGTACCATTACATTTAAATACTTAACGGCGCGATGTGTTTTGGCCACACAGACCCAATAATAAACCGTCTTTTCCTCACCTGGACCAAAGTCAGCAGAGAGCCCAATTACGGAATCGGCGGATCCGTGCTCAATTGGATTCTTTGCTAGTTGACCATCCTCGGCATCCTTATGTGTCCCCTCCTTCCCCTCTGAGTCAAAAACGCCAGTTGAGTAATCATCAAAGACTCGCCCCTCAATCTTTGCGTTGATAAGAAACACCCTCCGTCCGCGGTAGTGGATGATTGTGTGTGTACTTGGATCAAAGTATGCAGTGTGTGCGCGATGCGACTCGGCTATCTCAAATTGGTGGGCGAAGAATATTTTTATCGGACGGCTGATTCCTTGAAGATTTTTAACTGTCACTTTGCGAATAAAAACATTACGCTCGTTGTAGACGAGATCATTTGAAGTTAGAGAGACACCAAGTTCTCGATTCTCGGCACTAATTGCACTTGAGAGAGATTCTTCTTTGCTTCCCACGCTAACCTTCCACGATGGATCGGAGAGCCATGCAAGCCTATTATCAGCAAAGACACCAATGCGGTGTACTGAATTTCCTCCCACCTGATTCTCAAGACCAACATAGGGATAGTAAAAATCACGCACTTCTCCACAGTGATCAACACCAACGAGAATACTCCCATTCCCAAGTGTGAGGGCTCTTGCCATAACAAGATAATACCACGCTTATACATTCACGCGTGGTGGATAAATGAGATGTAATAATTCTCTCACGGCCGTGATACTTTTATTATACTTAAGAAGACATATGCTCAGCGCTTAGTAGAAAAAGATCACACTTTCTCACTGTCGTGAAGAAGTGTGATCTTTTATTAAAACTTACACGGGTATAGCGAGACGCATTTTGAGATCTTCCAGTACATTCATGTATGAGATAAAGGCGTCGTAGGGAGACTCGTAAGGATTAAAGTACTTGTGTACATCGCCATCGTTCCACCACTTGGTACACATGTAGTAGAAGTGATCCGAGGTGGTGAGTCGTCGCCAGTCTTCCATAATGCGTCGGTCACCGCTCTTTTTTACCTCCCCTTCCAGCGCATAAAGTTTACCAATTGCATCGTACTGGATCTCGTTGGAAAGCCACGCAGAGAGGTCTCGCTCGGTATCTGCCCATGAGACATAGTGAGGGACATCCAATTCTGAGACTGGCTCATAACGCTCCACTGCTTCAGACACGGTGACAAAGTCATTGTCAGGATGTCTTAAAATTTCTCGCGGTAGTGACTCTAAAAATTTAAAAATACCAGTATCCTCCCACTGATGTTCTCCAAAAGTCTCGTAGTCCATAAAGAGATTTACCACATCGCCGTTCCCATTAATCGCATTCACCCACTGTGAAAATTTCGGCGCCGTGAGCGGATACTCTGCCCATGAGCGACTACCAAAACGGAAAGCAATATCGTCTGAGAGTTTGTAATTCTTGAGCATCAGCTTGATATTGTTTGCCCCCTTTGCTGTGTACAAAAAGTTTGGACTGCGCCAGTCCAGCACATGGTCTGCCCCTTCAGCGAGGATCCCCGTGTAACCGAGTTCGGCTGCAGCTTGTGCTACTTCATTACTAAAGATCAACTCTGTATTACGAAAGACTCTCGGTGTTACCCCAAAGAGCGAGTGCTCCTTGTCGCGATGGAGCTTCACTTGCTCAGCAAACTCGTCACGCGAGTAGAGGAAGGAGAGTGAGTGATAGTAAGTCTCAGAGAGGAGTTCAGCGCGACCAGTATCAACAAGGCGACGGAAGGAGTCCAACACATCAGTGCCAAAGCTCTCCATCTGTTCCATAAATACTCCCGAAAGTGAGTAGCTCACGCGGAATTCAGGATGGCGCTTCAAAAGTGCGAGCATAACCGCATTCGCCGGTAGATAGGATTTCTCGGCGACTTTTCTAAATATCTTCTCGTTATTGAGATTTGTCACAGACTGATCGTCAAAATATCTCCCTCCGTTCCCCACATCAAAGATTCTGAAGCGCTTTACGCGCCAGGGCTGGTGGACTTGAAAGTAAAAACAGACGGATGCCATTATGTAAATTTAGGTGCGAGCGACTGATACACCCCAAGGAGCTTCTGCGCCGCCTTAGACCAAGTGATGGTCTCAACTTCTTTACCACCATTTTTACGCAAGGTCGCTTGTAATGAATCATTCCGGAGCATCACCACAATCTTATTTGCCATTTCATCAATGTCCCAAAAGTCACTCTTTAAGGCATGAGAGAGGACCTCTGCGACACCAGATTGTTTTGAAATAAGTACCGGGGCTCCATTTGTAAGCGCCTCTAGTGGCACGATACCAAATGGCTCTGAGACCGATGGCATCAGCACTACATCTGCCGCCTGATACACGCGATCACGTTCGTCATCCCATAAGGCACCAACAAAGAATACTTTGTCGGAGATACCAAGTCGCACTGTCTCGCGTATCATCTGTGGGAGCATATCACCAATACCAGACACGATGAAAAGTGCATCAGGATAATATTCAAGCACGCGCTTCGCAGTACGGATAAAATAGTCTGGGCCCTTCTGTAGAGTAATACGCCCATGGAAGAGCACGATTTTTTTACCTGCGTGCTTGAGTGCGGTTAAGTCTGATGGGAGTGCTCTGAAGTCTTTCGCCTCAACCCCATTGTGTACTACTTCTATTTTTTCTGGAGTAATACCGTACTTCTCTATGATTACTTGTTTGGTCCATAAGGAGACTGCCACAACCTTGTCTGCTCCCTGCATCCCTTTCTTCTCGATCTCATACACGCGAGGATTGGCGCTGTTCCCACCACTCCGATCAAACTCAGTTGCGTGAACATGAACCACTAGAGGCTTCCCGCTCACCCGTTTTGCCTCAAGCCCCGCGAGAAAGGAGAGCCAATCATGTGCATGAATAACATCAAATGATGAATTACTGGCTATCTCTTCCGCCTTGGACGCGTAGAGCAGTACCTCTTCAAAAAGTGAGGGACCGTACATACCACCCCCACCACCTACTGTGTAGTACGAGGAGAGGTAGCTTCCTTCGGTCACATAGGGATAGAGCAATGAGTTTACTCCTGTAGCAACAACGTTGGGAATGTCAGCAAAAGAAAAATCCATAAAAGTCACTTCCGGATCCATATGCTTAGGAAGTACAAAATGAACCTTCACTCCATCTTGCGTAAGTGCTCGAGTCAATCCAAAACACGCCACGCCCAAGCCGCCACTTGACCGGGGAGGAAACTCCCAGCCGAACATTAGCACTCGTAGTGCCATGCCTCTATTATACAGGGTAGAGTTCAAAAAAGACGGTGGACAACCTTATAATTCACTAAAATCCCTCCGCTTTAAGCGGAGGGATTTTCTTTTCTGGCAAGGGCTACTTGCTGATTTGCTTCCACAGCCAGATAATAAGGAGAATGCCAGCCACGAGCCACACGATGCTCGAGAGGAGTGAGAGAAGAGGTCCAAATCCACCCCCATATCCGAATCCCATCATAGTAATGTCTGTGTTAATGTGAGTAATACGGCCTAAGAACTAGTATAACACAGGGATACGGAGACGAAGTGAATTGAGAATGACAGAGATAGATGAGAAGGCCATTGCTGCGGCAGCGATCATAGGATTGAGAAAACCGAGTGCCGCAAGAGGTATCGCTGCTACATTGTAAGCAAAAGCCCAAAAGAGATTTTGCTTGATAATGCGGAAGGTCTTTTGTGAGAGCATGAGCCCCTCAAGCGCCTTCAGAGGGCTCCCTTTTACCAAGACAATATCACCGGTCTCAATGGCAATGTCAGTCCCTGTACCTAAAGCAATCCCCAGATCAGATTGAGCGAGCGCGGGCGCGTCATTAATACCGTCACCGACAAAAGCAACATGCCGACCTTTCTGTTGGAGTTCCTGTACCTTATTGCGCTTATCTTGTGGGAGTACTTCTGCAAACACTTCAGTAATACCAACCGCTCGCGCAATCGCTTCGGCCGTCAATTGATTATCGCCCGTTATCATCACGGTACGGATGCCTCGCTTCTGTAGCGCGGCAATAGCACGGTGAGATTCTGGCTTCACTGTGTCTGCAACAGAGATTGACCCGAGGTACTCTTCTCCACGAACGACAACGAGAACAGTCTTTGCCTCTGTCTCACGGAGTCGTATCTGCTCACGATACGCAGAAAAATTGACTCCCCGCGTCTCCGCATCTCTGACACTCGTAACAGAGATCGTATGAGGCCCTATGTTCCCCCGTACACCACGACCAGGAATACTCGCAAACTCTGTCGCTGTATGTAAGGTAATGTGGTGCGTCTTTGCATACTCTACAACAGCGCGAGCAAGCGGATGTTCCGAAAGTATCTCTAGACTTGCCGCAAGTGCAAGCATCTCTGCTTCTTGTACTCCTGTAGCACAATCTACATTGGTGACTCCAGGATGACCTTCAGTTAAGGTACCTGTTTTGTCAAAGACTACTGTGTCTATATTTTTCCCCTTCTCCAATGACTCTCCATTTTTAATCAGTATCCCCCGTCGTGCACCGGTGCCTGTCCCCACCATAATTGCGGTAGGAGTGGCTAACCCAAGCGCGCACGGGCATGCAATAACCAATACGGCAACTGCGGGGATGAGTGATGCTCCTACATCTCTGGTAACTATAAACCAGAGTACCGCGGTAATCAGTGCAATGAGCATGACTATCGGAACAAAGATGCCCGAGACACGATCGGCAAGTTTTTGTATCGGCGCCTTGGCACTCTGCGCTTCTGCCACCATTGTTACCATCTGACCGAGTACTGAATCTGCACCAATCTTTTCTGCTCGTACTACGAAGGAACCATATTGGTTGACGCTTGCACCGAGCACTGTGTCACCATTTTTTTTCTCAACAGGCATGCTCTCGCCCGTCAAGGCAGACTCATCAACGCTGGAGACTCCATCAACAATAATCCCATCTACTGGAATTTTTTCTCCTGGTCGCACGCGGATCTGATCTCCAATGTGTATCTCTTCTATCGGGATGTCACGCTCCTCACCGTCGCGAAGCACACGAGCAGTTTTTGCGCCAAGTGCCATCAACTTTTCTATTGCCGCACTCGCCCTCCCACGCGAGAGCGCTTCAAAGTAGCGCCCGAGGAGAATAAGAGCTGTGATTACTGCCCCCGTCTCAAAGTAGAGCGACTCGCTATCCCCCTGTGTGAGTGACCAGAGCGAGAGCAAGAGTGCAGAGAGAGTACCAACAGAGATGAGTGTATCCATATCGGCGCGGAATCTCCGTGCTTGTCGTAACATACGGATATGGAACTCGCTTCCAATAATCAGGATAACGAATGAAGAGAGTAGTGTTTGGATCCAGATGCTCAGATCTAAACCGACAAAGAGCGTGCCAAAACGGATAGCTCCCATTGAGAGGATAAGTGGCGGGAGAGCAAGAAGGATAGCAGAAAATGCGCGGAACCGTGCACTCTTCACCTCATTGTGATGCTCATGTGAACTCGCTCCATCATTGTGGAGAGGCGCTACATGGTACCCATTCTGTATGACTGCTTCATGGAGCTTTTCTTCTGATACCTGCGCCTCATTATATTCAACCGTTGCCGCTCGTGTTGCAAAGTTGACTGATGCTGACTGCACCCCGGAAAGTGCTTTGAGTGCAGACTCATTATTAGTCACGCACGAAGCACAGTGCATATCGGGGATGCGGAATTGAATAGTTTTCATACAGATTATGATTTAACGATAAACTTTGCACCACGAGTTGTCATCCCCATACTACAACTGAACTCTATAGTCCCCTCTTGTTCTGGAGTGAAGGTAACAATAGTCGGGCCGTCCGCCTTCAAGTAGGTGGAGAGACCAAGCTTAGGGGCAACAATGACTCGTGCGCACCCTGCGGCACCAGTGCCATCAATGCGCCATTCAACAGGAACGCCTTTTTTGACAACAAATTGTGAGGGAGAGTACGAGAGACCACGCACCTTCATCTCAACAACTTGCGTACCACCTTCCTCTGTTATCGTAACAGCATTACCAGTACCCTTTGTAATGCCGCCAACTCCTAAGAGAGTAAATCCTGCACTCGTGTTGACGATACCAAGAGTAAGCGCGAGCACTCCCGCCGTTTTGAGTAAGTAACGACGGAATGTGCCACTTTCAGCTTGTGATACTGCTCCAACAGCAAGAAAGGCGGGTAGAGTACCGAGTGCAAAGGTAAGCATCGTGAGTGCTCCGGTGAGTGCCGACCCTTGTGCAAGCACATAGAGCTGGAGTGCCTGGGTAAACCCGCAGGGGAGGAAAAAGGTTCCGGCTCCCAATAAGAATGATCCCCGACCCCCATCGCGACCTGCCAAGGCGTGGATGCGGTGCCCAAGTAACTTGGGCATTTTGGGAATCAGATACGAGAGGCGAGGGAAGAGATTCAGAATTTGGAATCCAAGCACGATCATAACAAGGGAGGCAAGCACCGTAACAATCCCATTGATTGCAGGCGAGAGTGCAATGACAGAACCGAGTGCTCCAATAGCTCCTCCTAAAAAAGTGTAGGAGATGATGCGGCCGATGTTGAAGTAGAGGTGTGGGACCAATCGTTCACGGCGCGTTGCGTGCGGATTTTTTTCTGCTGCACGGGCACTGATGGCAAGGAGTAATCCTCCTGAGACTGCCATACAAGTAGAGAAGGCGGCAACGAGGCCAATAATAAAGATGACCCCGTAGCTCATATTCTCCGATAGAGACACTTCAGGAATGAGACCAAGTTTTGAGAAGAGCAGGTACGAAGAGAAGAGAATCATCGCGACCGCTCCGATCTCCATGTAATCAAGCGCCGTATTCTTTTGTCGTACGACAGTAAGTGGTTCGTGAGTGACATGGTAACCATCGGCAGTAATCGCTGCATTGAGAACATCTAAGGGGATATCGCGAGAACTGCGAAAAGAGACGGTACCCCGATGCTGATGTGCCCGCACAGAACTTATACCATCAATTTCTCCAAACTTCCTTTCTATGAGCACCTCGCATCCACGACAGTGCATACCCTGCACGTGGAGTGTGTGCTCTTGTGTGTGTGAAGACATACTTTTTTACCTAGCTGATAAAGAATCGTGGCTAGGAAAGAAAGAGTTTCGGATGAACTACTCCTGATGAAAATGCGAGAGAGAGATGGTGCGGCGGACAAAGACCTCGGAGCCGCGTGAGCCATGTACGAGTATATCCACGAATTGGATGAGACTGTGGTGCCCGGAGGAAAGATGTATAGATAAATGCGATAGAAAGAGATGCTGCAAAAAATACTAGAGCAGTAGGTAGGATATCTCGTATTTCAGAGAGAGTAGCCGCAATATCAGTAATACATAACTCCTGCCCGCCGAAATTAAAAACGCACCCGGAGCCGTGCCCCATGTGCCCAGACTCGCTACTGTGCAGTACTCCCACTACACTCACTGCAAGCATTAGAGAGAGCACAAAGATGGCAATCCATGACTTCATTGTGTGCGGATTGTAGCACAAAATAATGAAAAATAAAAAAACCCGTCCCACTCTCAAATTATGAGAATGGAACGGGAATATATCACGATTTCTGCATTACTCCGTGTACCCTTTTCGCTACGACACAAAATGCGTCAAGTGACGAACAGGTGATTGGGGAGAGTGCAACTCCGTCAGTCTCAAGGGTGATGAAGGGACAGTGAGAACATGATTTTCTCAAAGCTTCAGGGATACAATGAGGATCAGATGCGACTTTATCCTCTACCGACATTGTGTAGGTTAGGATGCCGCTTGCAAGCCGTGTTGGCATACAGCCAAACGGGCCGACCACAACAACTCCCGCGTATCGTCCGAGAGATTCAAATCGTGCACTGCCTATAGTAAGGATAGCCTCTCCCCATAGACGATCGGAGAGATAAGGCTGAGCCCATTTTATAATCTCTTCTATATTCCCGCTTGTATCTGCACATAGTCCGGACATAGAGAGAGCGTCTGTGATAAGCCTTTCGTAGAGTACTTGTACCTTCCTCTTAACAAAATGGAGGAAGCGCGCCTTCATACTTTGTTTTTGTAAGACATACGCATGCTGATAAATATAATCAACATACTTCAACCAGTTTGTAGCAGGTTCCTTGACTGCTACGATGCCATGCTGTCCAAGATAACGGACAATCGGCAAGGTGGTAAAGTCAGAGAGGCGTACATAGATCTCACCTGTGATAAGTACCTTCGGCACCTTGTCCAGAGAGTTATGGAGTGGGATTGTCTTAAGGATCTGAGCCTCTTTTTGGAGGAGAGAGAGGAAACTTGATATGTTCTTCATCTGTACTCCCCCGCGTATTTTCTCTACAATTCTACCCCAAGAAGTATGGAGTATCGTCTTGGCTTCCTCAACATCCACTGCAAGAGTTTGAAGAGCACAACTAATGTTCTCAACGAGAGAGCCAGCGACGAGAGCGATCCATGCTCTCTCCCGAAAGCTTGGGCCAAGTCCTGCATACGCGGTACTATCCGAAGGCGAGAGTACTGTGACATCGGAATATCCCAACTCATGGAGTAGAAGCCGTGTGTGAATACTATACTGCCCAAAACGACATGGCCCTGATCCAGCTGGCATAAAGAGTGCGGTGGATTCTCCAGACTCACGCTCATGCTCCAGATAATGAAGGAAACTCCCAATCGTCAGATTGTAGGGCAGACATTCTTTACAACTTGCATGTCGACGCCCCAAAGCGAGAGTGGCATGATCCGGTTGAGGCAACAGTGTTGTCCTAACTCCGAAACTTTCTAAGGTAGCGGAAAGCGCCTGTGAATAGAAGCTTCCCATGTCAGGAATAACGACTCTCATCTTCTGGCCTCTGATATCCTCTGGATCTGTCTCCAAAGGAGAGCCATCAAAAGCAAGGATCTTCTCTGGCCTGTGTCCCGAAGCACTTACGCGGATGAAGCTTTGCACGATTTCATGAAATGCTTCAATTCTCGTGTCAAATCCGGCATTCGCCGTATGTGCATCGAACTCAAGAATAAGAGATGGCTTACCATCGAGATAGCGACGATACTTAGTGACAAGGAAAGAATCTGGTCCACAACTGAAGTTGGTAAGGAATACTCCATACAATTCTTTCCGTTGAGCAATGAATCGCGCCGCGCGTAATATGTCTTGCCCCGCTGACCAGTACATATCCGGCTCATCTTCAACCTCATCCAGAGGAAGAAAATCGAGTGGAATGACGCGGATACCCATCGAAGCAATTTTACGAGAAAGACCCTTATTACTTCCTAAGTGGTTTGAGAGAGCATTATATGGTCTTCCGACCATAACAAAAGCTATTTCTCCAGGACATTGCGCAAGTTCTTCAAGAAGTTCGCGGCCCTTCTGTTTGCACGCTAGTGTAAAACATCGCTGAGCTTCAATACCCGCCTCTATCGCCTTCTTCAGCTTTCTTCGCCCCACTCCTATTTGTTTTGCGAGGGGAGTAAATGCTGTGAGGAGATCGGAGATATCATCGGTGATACACAGATACGGATCCATAATCTTATGTGGAGGAATTTCTGGGAAAGCCGTCTTGAGCAAGAACGGAGTGCCTTGCGCAAGTGGGCAGCATTGATCTCGCGTAATATCAGAGGACTCCACAGTATGGACATGTGGCATCCAGAAGAAATCTGGATTTTTTTGTATAAGATTCTCCATAAGTCCGTGGGATCGTCCAACTGGCCAACAATAGGAACCGCTTTGGCGTTGTAGACCATTTTGATCCACAGCATCCGCCAACACAGTCCTCATACCAAGGCTAGCGAAGATCGTTGAGAAGAGAGGCAGATACTTGAGCTCAAAGAAATTTCCAAGAACTCCAATGGACGGAGCTGTACTAGAAAGCGATTGGCCGAGGTTAGAATAGACTCCAAACAACATCTGGTCTCGTAGTGCAGTAAAGTCATAATCATCCGACGAAAATGGCTTACTTCCGCGGCGAATTGTATCGTACTTGCGACAGAATCCACCAAAAGGAACTTTTGTAGATTTTCCCTCACTCGTAATCTCGAATCGCTTTATGGAACATTTGTATGTGCATCCTCTGCATTCGAAACTCGAAGCTTCTTTGAGTTCTTTGGTGAGAAGGGTGGCAAGTGTCGTATGTATAAGCTTATAGCCTCCTTGTCGAATTTTTTCAACAAGGAAAGCTGCTCCGCCTATCACTCCCATGAGCCCCGCTTCGCGCGATACAATAATACGATCGTCCTTCCCTAATATCGCGCTCTGAGACAGGACTCCCGCCATTGCAAGACAGAATGCAGGATTATAGGCAGTGCCACCTTGGAGAGAAATGGTTCCTCTGATCGGACGATTGCCAACAACACGATTGACATAGTTGTAGCAGACAGAATAACACAATCCAGCCATAACATCTTCCTGTAAAGCACCTTCGCGAAGCGCTGAATTGATGTCGCTCTCAATGAATGCGGAGCATTGTTCTCCAAACTTGATCGGCCTCTTACCCTCAAGAGCAGTTGGCGCGATCTTATTAGGATCCTGGATCTGAAACAATTCTTTTGCAACCTCAGCAAGAAAGCTTCCCGTCCCGGCAGAACATGCTTCATTCATGCAGAAATCAAGTGGCACTCCAGATTCTAGGTATGTGTATTTCGCGTCCTGTCCGCCAATCTCTAATACACATGATACTCCTGGATTCAAACGTTCGGCAGCAGTTGCATGACAAGTGATCTCATTCACAACAGAGATCTGCGCGGCATTTTTATCTTGTAGAGCATAATCGGTCAAAAATGCTTCGGCAAGATAACGCCCCGAACCAGTTACATTGATACCGACAATCTGAATCGGAACAGTAATCAATTTGTCAAGTTCGGCAAAGCACTCAAGCATTGCCTTGTGAGGCATCCCATGTGTATAACCATAGTGAGAAGCAAGGAGACTTAAGTCATCAAGTCGCAGTAATGCAGCCTTAGTCGTGGTTGATCCAACATCAATTGAGAGGATACACTGATCGTTAGCTTCTGCTTCCCCACGCAGTGCCTCTTTGTAGGTAACGAGGTGTGAAAAATTTTCTAGTGGCGGCAATCGAGGAAAAGAATCGCTTTTTTCACTTGCCATAAATTGTTTCTGGCACGCTCTTTCGTCATCGTCAGCACCAAGGAGTGCGGCTCCCCACGCTTCAAAATGTTCTGCATGAGGAGGTATAGTGACTCGAAATCCGAGATCCTCAAGATATGACCGTACTGGTCCAAGTGCCGAGCCTCCTCCAATAAGCCAGAGACATCTTGCTTCTATCTTACCTGCAAGTTCTGCGATTTTTTGAGCAACCATAAGGCATAGACCGGCTGTGATCTGGCTTGTGCTTGCCTTACCTTCGTTTGCTGCATGAGTACAGTCAGATTTGCAGAATACACTACAACGACTCGCTGGTACATACGGATTGGCGTACGACAAAGGATCGTTTGCGGCATCCATCGCATGGGTAAGCGAAGTAAAGCCGAGCCTGCCAATCTGCTGGATCATGAATTCTCCAGTCCCACTACCACACTTGTTGAACGAATGTGAACGAACAATATACCCTTGCGTATCAACTTCATACGCAAGAATCGTCTGTCCACCAAAGCTGACGACAGCTTCAGGATACTCCTCTGATACGAACTCTTTGAGAGCTCGTTGAAGAGCTTCTGGCTCCGTCACATAGGGATAGTTGGAAAAAGCTTGACGCGCCCGTCCCGTGATAACAATTTTTGCATTTGGGGAGGGTGAAAGAATATTGAGAATTTCTTGGGCTGTATCAGCAACATCTCCATTGTGCCGTAGCTTAGATTCAACAAATCTTCCATCTAAGCTCACTCCAGCTACGGTTGAAGAACCGCAGCAAATACCTACCGATTCTATCTCCATTCCTGTCTCCTTTCAGTCTTTTCAGTTCTATTTTGTTTATTATCACCCTTGATGTAAAGGTGCATTTCTGGACGGGATTATAAAGTCAAATGACAAGAAAGTCAATATATGCAATAATGAGAATATGTTTCGTACATTTGCAATTTTAATGCTAAAAATATGTGCGACAATAATCATTGCCTACCTCCTTTTGAGCATTAGCACCACTCCCTCAAACGAGCGTGAGTGGAACCCAGATCAGGCGCTACTCCCCTACGCAGAGTTTAAGGGAGATACAGTAACAGTACATAACATACGGAACTTTACCTATGCCTCAACTACTAGCTACATCCCTCACTACTACGACGGGCAGTTTAATTTGGGAGACATACAGAGGGTCTGGTATGTGGTAGAGCCATTCTCGGGCTTCCCCGGGTCAGCTCATACTTTTTTGAGCTTTGAATTTAAGGGGGGTCAATTTATTGCAATCTCTGTAGAGATTAGAAAAGAAAAAGGAGAAAGCTTTAGCGCAATCAAGGGACTACTGAGTCGTTACGAGATCATGTATGTAGTTGCTGATGAACGCGATGTGATCAAACTTCGTTCAAATTATCGCAAGGATATGGTGTACTTGTACCCCGGTAAGGCATCTCCAGAAAAAGTACGAGAACTTTTTGTGAGTATGCTTAAGCGAACAAATGCACTGCAAGAACGGCCGGAATTTTACAACGCTATTTTTAACACCTGCACTACAAACATAGTCCGCCATATCAACAGCATCGCACCGGGGCGCGTCCCTCTCTTTAGTCTACATGTCTTTTTACCAAAAAATTCTGATCGACTTGCTTACACACTCGGCCTTATTGAAACGGACCTCTCGTTTAATCAAGCGCGTGAACGATACCTTATCAACACCCGCGCGCTAAAGTATGCAGATGATCCTAATTTCTCTGTGAAAATACGCGGAGAAAGATAAACGAGCTCACTCTGTAGGAGATAAATCCTCCCCCGTCCACCACGCCTGCCTATCGATAGACAGGGCGGACTACATCGGGACAAGTCTACGACCTCTCGCGTCTTAGCTTGTGCGCCTTGTAGGGATTGAACCTACGGCCTTTCGCGTGTGAAGCGAACGCTCTACCACTGAGCTAAAGGCGCATCTTTCATCTCCTTTGTTGCCCGAGTCTGTCCATCATATGGATCGCGCTCCCCACACCTAACTGAACGACATCAGCGTTCGGGCGGGTACCACTGAGCCTGCTCAACTGGAGCCATCCAGGCGGGCTAACCGACCGCCGTGAGAAGCCCGCCTCCTACGAAATGCCCCACGAGGATGCCGACGAGGATTGCGAGCCCTCCCATAATAAGCATCTCAAAGCCATTACGCAACAAGCTGATTTTAAAGAAGAAGGCACTTACAAGACCAAGAACAAAGAGTGCCGAGAGGGTAAGTGCGATAGAGAGCGAGACGGCCACGCTGTTTGTGTAATATAGGTAAGGCAGAATAGGGATCAATCCCGCAACAAGGTATGAGGTAAACATAAGCACCCCTGAAGTAGCCGCATGTCTGATGGGGACAGTCCTATGTGCAAGATAATTTTCTGCTTGGTGTTCAGCAAGAAGACTCCCTACCCCCATAGAAAAAGCCTCAACAAAAATGAGAATAAATCCGGAAAGGAGAATGGAGTCACGATCAGCGCCCGCAAGCGCAACACCAGAGAGAAGCCCCACCGTGGAGACGAGACTATCTTCCACACCAAAGATAAATGTCTTCACATAGAGTGCAAAGGTCTGCTTTGACGACATACTTGTATCAGTCTATCATATGTCTATGGCACTCACGAAGTTAATACTGAAAAAGATCCTAGGAGTACTCCTTGTTATCCTCGGTATCCTCTCTATTCTCACTCCGCTCACCCCCGGCGCATGGCTCGGCATTGTCGGACTGGAGCTACTCGGCTGGCGTGTAGTACTGCAGAGCTATATTGAACAGCGCTGGCCAGCACACACAGTACGAGTCAAAAAGTTTTTTGGAATCAATTAAAGTCTACGGCCACCTTTTTCCGTCAACAAACAATTGATCAGGGACAGCTTTGCCGTTTGCATCTACCTTAATGCGCATCCCCACTTCTTTGTCCCAAAAATTAAAACTATTCCCTTTTCCCTCGGGAATAAAGTATTGCTCCATCCCATACGAGAGTGTTAAGTCATCCACAATTTTTACTGACTGTGCTATTTGAGTGCTGGTTCCTGTCTGAGATTCTTCTAGTGGACTCCGTGCCCCCCGCACTATCTTTCCCTTCAAAAAAATCTGACTCTCGTTTGTATTGGGCCTCTCGGTACTTGCGTAACTAATGTGCCAATATGGATTACCTTCTTGTAGCACCACATAGAGGTCATCACCATTGTGTAGAGTACGGAGATTATCACCCCTTACTAGAAATGAGTCTACCTGTGAAATTTCATACTGGAAGGTTACATAGTCTCCACGCAGAGGATCTCGTGGGTCTACAGGGGCGATACGCAAAAGAACTTCAGTGCCACTTTCTAAGACAGAGAGCTTCACAAGTACAAGTACAAGAATCACAATAACCTGCAACGCAAAGGCGAGAAAGAATTTTGTACTCGTAGGTATCATAGTGTTGAGGGTTGATTTTCAGTGCTCTTAAGTGTTGCGATCATACGCCGCCTCCCCCGCTCCATCAGCCAGCCGAGTGCAAAGAGGAGAACGCCCGCGCCGATAAAAAATACGCTCTTATTTATATAACTAAAGAACCAGTCAAAGTATTTTATGAAAATAAAGATGAAGAGTGCCAAGGCACCGAGATTGATGAGCCCTGTTGCGCGGCGTGCGTAACCCATAAACACGATCCCCACCAACTCGGCAAGAAGTGCGATGTTAAAGATGCTCGCCCAAATAATGCCCGTACTCGTGAGTGTACGCGAATATGAGTATGAGTCCCCCTTCGCCACCAAAGTCTGCGCGGGAAGGAAGGCGATGCTCCCTAAGAGTGCCACGAGCACAATGAGTGCCGCAAGTTCTCCTGGGTATATGAGACGCTTAATGGTGATAACCGTGAGTGTCACCACAAGCGCGATCCCAATCACTACAAAGGAGAAAAGTACCTGCCAAGTATTGAGCATCGATGTTCCTCTTGTCATATCTTCTAAAGCCTCTAATCCAATGCCCGTGGATAAAAAGAAGAGAAGGGCAGTGACAGGAACTACGCCGAGAACTAGGTAGGTGAGCGCAAAGCGTTTTGCTTTGGGGAACCACTCATGCAATCTACCAAGCGCATAAAAAAGCAAAGTAATGAGACCGATACCGCTGACGATGGTAATGGAAGAGAGAGCAATGTCTCCCACTCTTTCACTAGCCCAGAGCGCTGCTTGCGCTCCCCACCAGAGCGTCACACCTGCCAAGGAGCCCACCAAAAGGTATACATTTTTGAGCCAGTAAGCACCGGCGAGCCCTACAATGGAGGAGATGAGGAATATCGTCTGCGATGAGAGCAGGTAATCTAGCTCTTGATTGATATGGAGGAGTATCATACAGAGAGATAGGAAGGAGAGGAAGAAAAATGCTTGGCTCACCGCGTCCTCGCGAGAGTTGGCAACCATGAGATGCCACTCGCTCTTCACGGAAGTGCCACCTCGATGACGAAAGATCCCAAACACAAAACGGATGACAAAGAAAAGCAAGAGTAGAGGGATTGCAAGTCCGATGACGATGAAGAATGGGATGAAGCCGAGTGCGGACATAGTACTAGTAGAGTTGCTTTAATTCATCGGGCATTCTCCGCCTTATAATCCATCCAGTAGCAAAGGTACAAAGGGCAGAGATGATAAGGAGGGATATCGAGATAAAAGTAGCGGAGATGCCACGCGACCAAAAGAGTTCAAACATAATAGAAGGAAGCCCCACCAATCCAGCGAATCCGAGCGGTAGACTTAAGTAGTAGAGAAGGTAGGAGTCAATGGCAATGGCCATCGCCAGAGTACCGAGCATCCAGAGTAGGAAACCATCCGGCCACTCAACCTGCACATGAAAGAGTTGTGCAACAAGAAAGATCCCCGCGCCATAGCTAATAGCTCCAAGGAGTATGAGTGCCTCACCAGAGCGGGCATAACTGCGATACTCTTTTAAATAGAACCCGAGCCCGTATGAGACAGCCATCGCTGTAAGCACGATGCCAACCTTGGCCATGCGCCCAATCTCCTGCCAGTTGGCCGCTACGAAGGAGAAGATGCCAGCAGCAACCAAGAGCGCACCTATGCTCACGATCACTCGTACCGCCCACTTGTGAGAGTCGCTCTTTGCAGTCTCTTGTATAAGGGAGTCAAAGCCTGCCTCAATTGCCGTGAGAGTAGTCCCTTGAGCGAGTAGCTCTTGGTAAATCTCCTCCTTGCGTTTACCAGTAGCAAGCGCTACTCGTATTTGCTCTGTAAGTTGAGCCGATCCCATAGATATGTATAGTATAGCACTTTATAAAAACCCGCCATACAAGAGGCATGGCGAGGCTTGCTCGAGTAGAGATTGCGATCATACCTTTTTCTTATCCAACTTGTCCAATCGGAGTAGTCTGACGCCATAGTAGACCACGAGCGCAATAACAAGAAAATCAATCACCACACTCACGAGATCCCCATAGAGAATGCGTGCGGAGCCGACGGAGATAGCAACATCCTTTAACCCTCCTGCCGCCCCAAGAACGAGCCCAAGGAGTGGGTTGATAACATCGGTCACCAGTGCCGAGACTACCTTAGAAACTGCGCCTCCTAGAATAAAGCCAACAGCTAACCCCACAACTCCTTGTTCACGGATAAATTCGATGAAGCCTTTCATATATCATAAGAGTATACCATACTTGTGGACCTACCGGGAGTCGGACCCGGGACTCGGCAATGCGAATGCCGCGTAATACCACTTTACTATAGGCCCATTAACTAATCTCTGAGCCAGACGGGACTTCACGCTCGGGGGACAAGAGCACCGGCGCTCCATCTTCCCCATGTGCGGCAAGCACCATGCCCTGACTCTCTAAACCCATCAGAGTGCGAGGATCAAGGTTGGCCACAATTACAATACTCCTGCCCATAAGTGCCTCTGGCTCATAAGCCTTCCCAATGCCGGCAATGATCTGTCTGATCTCGCCACTGCCCGACTCGACGAGGAGTTTAAGGAGTTTTTCTGACCCCTCCACACGAGAAGCCTCGTGCACACGCACAACGCGCAGATCAAGTTCTTTGAAATCATCATAACTGACCATACCCAATCCTAGCAAAGAGACACCCTCATTGAAAAGCATTATCCACTAGGATAGTCGGCGGATGGCTATATATTTACTACAGTACCTATTCGATACTGTTCATAGTAATTGCCATACTTCCCTCTCAACGATTCATCCAGATGAAGCGATACCAATAGTGCGAAAAGGCTCCGAGTGCGGCAAGCACAAAAAGGAGCTTAACTACCCATCCAAGGATTGGGATAAATCCAAGTGCAGTATATATAAGCGAGCCAAGTACCGCCGCCTGCCATGTGGCTGTGATAGTGGACTCTTTCTTAATCAGTTTTATCGCCCATATTCCGCAAATAAGACTTGCTAGAGGAATAGATAGGAGAATGAAGAAGGCGTACATAAGCAGTGCAAGAATTCCTATAGGTATACCAACGATGGTCATACAGATTAGCAGTGTTGCCACAGGAAGAGAGACGAGAAGAACAAAACCCATAAGTACTGTCCACCATGGTTCATGCACAACACGGTAGACCAGCTCGTGCGCCAAATTACCAAAGAGAAGCACAATAATGAGAGCAATCAAGAGCGTCATAACGAATTTAAGGATAAGCCAGAGTCCTAAGAACGCAGCGGCTGCCTCTCGGACAGAGGTCTTCCCTATCGCTAAAAAGTCCTTGGTTTCTTTATAAATTATTTTTCCATCAATCACCGCAGAATTTGCTATGACCGCTCGTTGCGGGGCACGGTAGATGAGATCGCCACGGATATAGGCACGGGGTCTTATAACGAGCCTGTCCGCAGCAGCCTCTACAGAACCATTCACCATACTCTCTATATCAACTTGTCCTCCATAGACGCGGAGATTACCCTGTACAGGGCCATCTAACACAACGCGTCCACCGCCAATCAACACATCTCCAGCAATACTCGCCGTTGACTCTACACGGACCAGCCCACCTGCAACGATCAAATCACCGGCAATGGGACCACTCACGATCACCGTACCTCCCGCCACACGGACATCATCGTTCGCACGGCCGGTGAGTGTTACAGTGCCACCGCCGACTAATATATCTCCTGCCGTATACCCAGTGTAGAGTACTGTACCTCCTCCAACCGAGAGATCGCCACGCACAACGCCTGCAATTGAGGCCGTGCCAGCTCCCACATAGAGATCACCCGATACCACATCGAGCTGACGGAGTGAGTACTCATCTCCCCCCTTAATGAGAGCCGCGTGAGAGCTTAATGGGTAAAGGAGAGCAACACACGCAATGAGTAATATTTTTTTCATAGCCATATATGCTGGCTGATAAGCTTCCGATGATACATCCACTCTACACCAAAAAAGAAGAAGCGCAAGCACGCAAAACCCCCTCTCTTATTGAAAAAGAGGGGGTTTTAGAAGTAGAACTTATTTCTTTCCCTTCTTTGCCTTCTTTGCCTTCTTCTTTGCTGCCATAGTATGTATGTGATGATCGATTGGTTAATATTCGACCTTCTCTTAAACAGAGAGTGTTTACATCCATTGTAGAGAATTGTGTGTCACACGCAATGAGAAAAGTAGCCTACAAGAACAAAACTGTTGATAACCTATTGAATCCAAAAACAAATCCCCATCATCCAATACGGCGAATGATGGGGACAGTACGATGAGATGAATGTACAAAGACTTTCTTTACTCCAGGACCAGAAATCGTGAGCACTCCGTCTTGAGTCGTAGAGACCTGTATCGTCCCAGAACGAGTGATAAACATTGAACTAGCTGCCTTCTTTGTATGAGTCGGACCAATAGCTTTATCCTCATCACCAAACCTGATCATTATCGTTACCTCCCGAGTAAGAACATTCTGAAAAATACTCTACCACGACCCCATAGAAATAGCAAATCCCTATGTGCGACGACTCTTCCAATATTCATAACATGGAGGTAGTACTGAGATAATGATAATGGCAAAAATTATCGGAAGTAAGTATTGATCAATCCCCTGAATGACTGACCCAAGAAAGTACCCTAGGTAAGTCATCCCAAGTGCCCAGAGACCCGCTCCAATAATATTAAAGGAGAGAAAGGTCGCGTAGCGCATCTTCCCCACTCCCGCAAGGATGGGGGTGAAGGTGCGTACGATTGGGATAAAGCGCGCAATGATAATTGCGCGCGATCCGTACTTCTCAAAAAAGTGCTCGGTACGGACAAGATATTCCTTTTTAAAAAAACGGGAATCTGCCCGCGAAAAAAGTGCGGGGCCAACACGGTAACCAAAAGCGTAACCAACGGAGTCTCCCGTGACAGCGGCAATAAAGAGAAGCGGAGCGAGGATCCAGATATTCAAATACCCCTGCGAAGCGAGAAACCCTGCCGTAAAGAGGAGGCTATCTCCTGGTAGAAAGAAACCAAAAAAGAGCCCACTCTCGGCAAAGATAATAACTGTGAGACCCACATAACCTCCCCACTCAATTAGAGCAACCATATCAAACATACGCGTAATGTAGTATATCAAACAAAAAGAAATCCGCCCGCGGGAGAGGCGGACGGATAGAGGTGTACATATTATCGCTGTACAGGAATGGCAGTATTCCTCGCGGCAATCGTTTGTACCGCAAGATCTCTGTCCATTTTTAATTTTCGAAGAAGAGGGAGTGGAACACAGGGATGATCTGCCAAGGCTTTTCGTACTTCTACGTCCGGATCGTCTTGCAACAATTCAAAATAGTATGCAGGAACCTTAAAATTTTGGATCCGCAGAGGAAATGTTTTTACTTGTGTTGATTGCCTGTTGAACCACTCACAGAGATTGTGAGACATTGTCTCGGTATCAGATGAGTCTTTTATCAAGACACACAAGATTGAAAACATTGACTCCGCCGAACGTGTGAGCGGTGTAAGAGTCTCGATCACCCTTTGGTCCATCTTAAACTCTGTAACAATGTTGGTCAGAATACGTAAGCACTCCTGCTCACTCTCTTCTCTACGTTTTCCTACAGCAGAAAAATCTTCTGCCACAAGTGTTTCCAGTGAGGTACTCCCCATAACACTCTCCTTTCAAAAGTTCTTTACCAGAGAGACTATATCACACGGTGTTATGTGCCGACAAGAGTCTTTGCCACCACATAGAGACTCTCACTCCACGCGAGTGGAACATTCTCATTATAACGCTCGCTGTTACTATAGTAGAGTTCGGGGAGAAGCCCATCTTTCGTGACAACCGACTCTGCCTTTCTGAAATATTCTCGTGCTCTTTCACCATCTCCGCGCTCGGCGTAGATGATGGCAAGCCAAGGGAATCCGAATGTCCACTCTGCTTCCTCACTCCAACCATCCTCATTTGCGTTATAGTAGCGGTCTGTCTTGTAACGGAGCACGCCGTGTCGCTTCTCTAGGTGGTATTCAAGATTGCGGAGAATACTGTCTGCATTTTCTCTACTCACAATCCGATATGGCCAGATGAGTGAGAGCAAAGAAAGATCGCAAAACTTATCTTTACTCTCTCGAGGTAACAATTTTTCCAGAGTAGCTCCGCCTCTTTTAATGTACTCACGAGGCACTGTGATGTACGGAAGTCGCGCTACTGACTCTAGACCTGCGAGCATCGCCCCTACAGAAGAAGCGTGCACTTCTTCTCTCTCCTCCCACATCCCCGAGTCAGGGTCGTGCCAATACTCAATAGCGCCAGCATACTCCACCAATTTTTGCAGCATTCGCTTATCATCATCTGTCTCTACTACACCATGGCCGCTTGTCTCCAAATCTCCAAACTTGTACAAGAGTGCTCCAACAGCGTCATTCTGCTTATTTCCCCACTCTTCCCAAAATTCTTCAAAGGTTTCTGGATTATAGCGCGCATGGATGTATTGCCATGTCGCGTAGGGCTTATTGTGTGCTACCCATGAGATCTTTGTCTCATGCTTTTTCAATACATCAAGCAGTGCGCGGTAGGTATGCTGCACCGTATCCCAATCTCCTACTGACTCAAAGGCAAGCGCGGTATAAAAGTTGTCACGGAGCCACGCCTTGTTGTATCCGGTAGAGACCTCTTGTGCTGACGCGAGAAAGAGTCCCGATGGCGACTGGAGTGATTTAATTACAGTAAGATGTGAATCTACAGTACTACTCATCTGTTTTGTTCTCTGCCTTCCATCTGCGCTGCTACCAATGGCCAATCCCGCTTCAATTCTATCGTACGGCGGAGTATCTCTATGTGCGACTGTTGCAGTTCAAAAACCTTGAGTAGCCCTTTCTTTCTATAGTAATCAGTCTCCCGATCCGCAATATCGCGTACCCCTTCCAAGAGTCTCAACTCCATTGCAAAGACTCTATCGTCTGCATCCTCTATCTTCCACTCCCGTCCATTCAGTTCAAAATGAGTGAGGGTCTCCAGTTCTGCTTCTGTGCGTACAGAAAGTTCGTGCACGGCTTGTGCAACTGCTTCATCGGCACGAGCAAGGAGCTCGTACCGCACAGAGTCTTCTTTTTCAGGAACTTCAAGAGCCTCTTCTCTGTGTGGCAATTGTTCCATACATCCTATTATAGTCTATTTTTTAAGGCATTCAATAATTTTAGTAGTAGCGTACTCACTTGGGTGCTTGTTGCATGAGGACTGGCAGTAGTCCGAACAGAAGATGCTCCCTTTTCATACGACCGCCTCATGAGGCCCTATTGCTTTGGCATTTGGAATTTCTGCAGTAATTGGTATAATCTTTTACTACTATCCTGCGCGACACGCCACTCGCTTAAACCCGATTGGCACTCTGCGCTACGAGTAGTCATTGGCATAAAAAAAATATGAATATGGACAGACTATATCTATATATTGCCGGAGTGCTGGTCGTCGGAGGAATTGCGTTTATTAGCTATAGACAAAATAGTGCCCCAGGCACACAAGTAGCAACGAGCTCAGACCAAGTAGCGGATGAGCTTAATATCGGGGTCATCTTTACGATGGCAGATGTAGCCGCGCATGCAGATACTTCGAGCTGCTACACAGCTGTAGGAGGAAATGTGTACGACCTCACCGACTGGATCAGTAAACACCCTGGTGGAGAAGACGCAATCCTTGGACTTTGCGGTAAGGACGGTACCGAAGCGTTTACAAAGCAACACGGATCGTCAGAGAAAGCAAAGAAAGCTCTTGCCTCTTTCCTACTCGGCTCCCTCACTCCGTAAGCCATGACCATAGTTTCAAATCTCGAACCCTATGCTGGAACAATGAGGTGGTCGTAGAGCTCTGTACCATCCATGCACTTCCCGTCTCTCTGTTCGTCGTGTGGCCAGAGTCCAACCTTTGCAAGGTCGTGCTTGGCCGGCCCGACGGTCTCCAGTAGCGAGCGGGCTAGGCAACCTTTCCGATTCATACAATGTGGCTGGCTTGGCGGGAGGAACTACGAACTATCAACTGGCTTGAACTATTCCCATATCCTACCGTTTCCCTACAGCAGATGCAGCAGTTATTGGCTGTGGTGAGATAGCACAGGGGGTAGATATGTCCGAGCACTGTAGTAGATATGCCACACAAGGACAGTGTGCCCACCATACCTCTGCCTGTTCTTACTTTAGTACCTACCGTGTGTTCATTAGTGCTCATTTCTATAGCATTGATGACTAAACAGCACTCAAAAGGGGTATACCCCGTTCATCTTGGGTTGTTTTGTACGAAATCCAGAAATGGGTGGTGGGAGTTTTCCATTCCGCTCCTTTCCTTTCGCGGGGGACACCCTCTCCACCCGCACTTTTTTCACCCAAAAACTCTTGGTCAAAAGTCTAATATCTAGGGAGCATTACTCTTTAACCTTGTGGGTGCGGTCGTATTCATCTACCCATTCCTGCTTCACAGGGCGATAGATGGCGCTGAACAACGTAAGGAGGTTTATGGCTTCTTCAACGGCAAGCTCGTCGGATACATCTTCACCCTTCTCCTCCCGCCATATTTTCTTGAACTCATTGAGTGCTTCTTTTGAGAGCATTGTGTTTTTTGTAAATGAATAATCCAACCCCACAGACAAGCAGCGAGATAGCAAGTGAAGGGACAAGATACAGCACGAGAACGTAGAGATTAAAGAAGAACGAGATGATGGTGTTTAGAATATCTACAACAAACGGCACAATAACAAAATACATCAGAAGAATGAGGAGACCCCAGATGGCGGCTTTGAGTTTCTTATACTCACGATAACCACGCCGCCCAGTTCCACGATAAGGTTCGTATAGAAACTTCCAAAACTTGAGCTTGTGGTACAGAAACCAACCAGGCACAGCAAAGACGAGTGCGCTGTAAAAGAGACGCGGCAACAGTCCTGGCTGCTCTATCGGAGTGATGGACTGCCACTCAAAACTCTTTCCTGTGAAGTAGTGCCAAAGTGCAGTTGCCAGTGCAAGCGTAAGAGCGAACGCTGCCGACAGGATAATTTCTTTCTTATGTTTCTTTAGTACCTTCTCACGCCAATTCATTTTATTTCTAGTACCAACACAACTCCACTGGCTCGCCAATCTGTTCTGCGATGTAGTCAGTGGCGGCAGTGAAGTCGCCGAGTTTATCTACCAAGCCGTACTCAAGCGCGTCAACGCCGAGATAGGTGAGTCCGTTCGCAAGCTGTGCCACTTTCTCACGTTCAAGGTTTCGATTCGCAGCAACATCATCAACAAATACTTCGTGTATCTTCTTGAGGTCGGAAACGATAGCTGCTTTTTCTGTCGCAGTGAGAGCGCGGTTCGGGCTACCCGCATCTTTGTGTGGTGCTGATGATAGTTCTACAAGTGTGTAGCCATCCTTTGCATTCTTAACGGTCTCATCAAGATAAGAAGCGGTAACGCCGATACTGCCAACATCAGAAACACGAGATGCAAAGACTGTATCCGCTCCTGTAGCAGCCCAATATGCAGCAGATGCTCCGATGCTTCGGATAACCGCTACAGAAGGCAATTCTAGGGCTTTGAGAGCGTTTGCTATCTCTTCACCAGTGGTGGGGTCTCCGCCACTTGAATCAACGGAAAGTAGGATTGCTTTGACGTTCGGGTAATCTTTTGCGTGGCGGATGCCATCGGCGATATTCCACGACGAAACAGCATCCATTTCGAGTTCTTCTGCTGTGGTGTCGCTGGTGTATGTAGCAAGATAACCGTTGACGGCGAACGCAAGCACGTTGCAACTTTCAGGAATGTACGCAGTCTCATCAGCTTCGTAATAGTCGCCCATAAAAACCCACGCCCCCGCGATGAAGGCGATGATAGCGGCAACAACTATGAGTATGATGGCGGTTTTCTTTTTCATATTATCCAAGTACGTCCACAATTTTATCTGCGGTGAGTACGCCTGTCTCAAGGAACAGGTCTTCGAGCTGCACGTGGTCTATATCTGCATTCGATAGTTTGCGCTCGACGATACGCAACAGGTCTTTTGCCCGTACGAGAATCACTGGTACTCGCGTTGCTCGGTAGATGTCTTTGAGTGAGTTTTCAAGTGAAGGACTGTTAGTGAACTCCGAAGAAACAATCAAGAAAGAAACCTTATCAACGCGCTGGCGCTGCAACTCACGCTGTTTGTTTTTGATGTATTCAACAATCTCTCGGTCTTGTGTACCGATTGAGTAATCCTTTTCTCGTGCTTTTGCATCGTAGATGATGGCGTAATAGCCAGCGTTACCGTCATTGGAGATAGTAATACCGTCTGGCTCTCTGCCTCTACCTTGTCCAAGCTCGGTGGTGTTGTATCCAAGAATGGTAAACAGATAACGTAGCTTGGTCTCAAACGCTTTTTCAGGTTTTAGCCCACGCAATTTTGACCATTCGGTTTCTTGATTGAGCGCCAATTGTTCAAGGTCGCCAATGATAGGTGGTGTCCAACTTTCTTCTGGTGTTTTTCCGATTCTGATTTTGCTTGGCACTGCTTGTTTTACCTCTGTCTCAATCTCCGTATTCTGCTTTTTGAAGTAGTGCCAGATAACGTGTTCGACGTACCATATCGGGTGTGTTTCCTGCATTCCGCTCTGTTCAAAGAACTCACGAACTGCGTAGCAAATCTCTGCAAAGTATCGGTACTCGTCTCCTGGTGTCTCTTGGCTCTTGAAGTCAAAGCCCAGGTTTTCCAACACGTTCTTCATTGAACCGAAGTACACAGGATAGAGTTCAGGGCTTTGCATCTCCCAGAAGTACGAGAGCATAAAAGACTGGTTGATACGCGGGATACTCTTGGGATTATCGGTTTTTGTTTTCAGCTCCCGCATATACTCCGCGAAAGTGTTTATTTTCGCTACCGCCTCATCGAGAGTTGCGGGCAATGCAATAGCTTCCTTAAGACGCTGCTCTTGTTCTGCGTCTTCGATATTGTTTGCGTACTGGTTGAGCTGCATCTGTCCGCTAAAACCTTTGAACCCCCAATATGAAAACTTGCGACTCATTGCATCGCTTTGTTCCTTGAACTCGGCAACAGAAAGACCGCCGCGCAGAAAATCATCAACCAGCTTCTTTATCTCAACTGTTGCAGCAACACGCTTATCATCAAAGGATGCGTATGATTCTTGCATACCGTCATTCTCGACAATTGGCACGTCTCGATATGTCGTCAAGTAAGATTCCAGTTCCTTCTTTTGTTCAGTGGTGAGGTTCATAATGTTCTTGGTTATTCGCCCCATATTTCGGCAATTTTATTTTTAATCTTATCTCCATAAATCTCAACCATTTTCATCGCAGATGAAGCGTGTGCTTGTTCATTTTTCACTTGAGCAATAATTTGCTCTTGGACTTCTAAACTTGGTAGTGGAATAGAAAGATGTTTCATTGCATTACCATTGAACTGCGGCTGCACACCGCCTGTTACTAACGCCCTTGCTTGATTCCAGTAATCAGTGGTTTGAGCAAATGCCCAATAGTATTCTGGGAGAATCTTTTTGGTATCGAAATTGAGGCGAATAAGAAACGAAGCAAATACTGCTGGATATTCTTCATTGAAAATCATAGTTTTGCCATACGTTGCACCAGTACGGGCAACAAGAACATCCCCGCGCTTGAGTAAGTATGCCTTTGCCTCTTTGGTAAGGTTTACGTACTTCGCACCTTCCGACTTTAGGTGTCCTTCGTTACTGATATCTGTTATACGGACAAAACGAGCATCTCCCTTAATCTTTGCTGTTTCTGTGTATCCATACTCCATCTTGGCAATATCACCTAGTTCTGCTCGTTCCCAAGACTCGCTAATTTGAATTGATGGTTTGTGGTGTTCAATTACTTGATTCGCACCATCAACCACTTTTTGGTAGCTATCTAATTCAGAAATAATTTGTTTCTGTTCCTCAAGTGTTGGAAGTGGAATGAGTAACTTTTTGAAAGCCTTGGTATCAAGATTCTTTTGGGCGTGCCCTCTGCCACAGGCATAGATACGCTCCTGCATATTGAGTATTAGGTAATCTATGAACTGTTTATCCGCCCTAGCAGCAAACTCTTCCTTGATTGAGTAAGTAAAACCAGAGTCCATTAGGAAAAACTTTTCCTTCACAACTCGCGCACAATTTTCTGACATAGCAAACCTCGAAATCACTACCTCATCCTGCCTGTTGAAGTCATCGGTTCTAAAACTTTCACCGCCTCCACCATAAACAGGATATAGACTGCCAGTATTATTCTTTTGAGTAATCCTCGTTCCAAAATCGAGTTCGATAATGTTACCCAACTCCTCTAATGGATGCTTCAATCTTTCAGCAAACTTTACTGGTTTGTATCTCTCTCCCTCAAGGTTAGTATCAACACGTTCAGCAATTTTCTTTTTACTTATTGTCCAAGCAAACAGGTTTTCTTTTTTGAGAGGGCTTCTTTTCTTATTGAGTATTGCCTCTTTGTGCGCCTGCAAAACCTTGAGAGCGTGTGGTAAATCATTTTTATCTATTGGTCTACGTTGTGCACCTAAACTAAAACCATCATTGAGTACTTTGATAAAAAGCACTTCCTTGGATAACTTTGAGAGTTGGTTATCAAAAAATAGGATACTGGTTTTCACTCCCGCATAAGGATTAAAGACACCAGCAGGTAAAGATACAACCGCATACAATCCATCTGCCACAAGCGCTCGCCTCAACTCTTTATATGCACCAGCAGATTGAAAAATAACACCTTCAGGAACAATAATACCTGCGCGCCCCTTGCTGTTGAGATGTTCCATTATGTAATCAACAAACAAGACTTCTGCACGATTCGCTTGCACCATAAATCGCTTATGAGGACGGATACCGCCCCTCGGAGTCATAAAAGGAGGATTCGCCATCATTACGTCAAAGTGCTCGTCCCAACGTTCATCGCTTGTGAGTGTATCGTATTCGTGAATATTCGGACTTGGAAAACCGTGGAGATACATATTCACAAGAGAGAGCTTCACCATATCTGGTGAAATATCGTATCCAGCCAAATTGCTCATTAGCCGCTTTTTTTCGTCTGGTGTAAGTCGCTTTTTTTCATTTGCCTTGAGTATGTGTTTATATGCAGAAATTAGAAAACCTGCCGTACCACACGCTGGGTCGAGGATGGTTTCATCTTTTTTAGGGTCAAGCACTTCAACAATGAAATCAATGATGTGGCGTGGTGTGCGAAATTGTCCAGCCTCACCTTGAGAGCCAAGTACAGAAAGTAGGTATTCAAACGCATCACCAAGATTCTCGCTATGGTCGTATTCAAAATCGTTTATCTCCTTCAAGAAAAGATTAAGTGTTTGTGGGTCTCGATAAGGTAGATAAGCATCCTTAAATACATCACGAAAAAGTTGAGGTAAGTGTGGATTAGTAGACATCTTTCTAATCGCTTCCTCGTAAAGATTCAGACGCTCTTGCCCACCAAGTTTCGCATCCATCAGTTTGCTCCAGGCATATTTTCCAAAACCGTTAGTGAAGAATTGCGCTTTACCTTTCGGGAGAGAGGCAGAGTGCATATCCATATCATCCATAAACTTATAGATGAGCGCCGTAGTAATCTGCTCCACCTGCGCCTTCGGGTCTGGCACTTTTCCTACGAGGATATCTCGCGCATTATCAATTTTTCTTTTTGTTTCTGCGGTAAGCATAATTACATATAAGCGTTAAGAGATACGTAGTCCTTCACGTATTCTGGCACGCGTTCAATCCAACCATTTAGCTCTTGGAGGTCAGCAAACGTGAGCTTGGGGTTGGTTGCCAAGCGCGTATATTCTCCTTTCTCGATAATGTCTCTAATTTCGTTATCAGTGATGTATGCCTTCAAATAATTCTTGATTGGCATTACGTATTGGCTGTCTGGTTTGTTGATAGCGACAAATTGCTCAAACTCATCTTCAAGCAATTCATCCTTTGACTTGAACCTGGTGATGCCTCCAAACGCTTTGGCAATGAACTCACGGATGCTGATGCGACGGTCAGCTTTGACAGACTTGCGGAGCTTATCGAGACTAAACCATTCCTCTGGCTTATCGAAGATATTTTCTTTTACGTAATTTTCGATGGAAGCAAGGTCGCCTTCTTCGTATTTCTGTTTGATGAATGGGTCTTCTTTGATTGCCGCCTCAAACTTCTCAAATAGCTTGCGGTCAATCTTCATTCCATCCATACCAACCGCTTTTTCAGTAAACGTCTTGAGTGGGTCGTGCTGTGTGATTGATACTTCGTCTATATTCACACCATCACCACCACCTGTGCCCGTGCCGATGGTTGGAAGAACCAAAACCTCATCGTAGTTATATTTGTCCTCGAAGTATTCACAGTTCGCAAAGAAATCGAACAGCTTGAACTTGTCTTTTGGTATCTTTGCTTCTTGTATCTCGCCACCTTCTTTTTCCTGGTGCACAAACGAAAACTTACGTGTACCGCGTCCCTTTATCTGAATGAAATCTGTTGGAGAGAATATAGGGCGCATCAGTGCCACATTCAGGATATCTTCGCAGTCATATCCTGTTGTCATCATTCCTACCGTTACGCAGACGCGTGTCTTGCTGGAACGATAGCCATCCAGGAACTTCGTATAGCCATTAAGGTTATTGTTCGCAAAGTTGATGGTATATTCCTGTGCGTTCGGAATGTTGGAAGTAATCTGCACCGCAAAATCGGAGTTGTACTTTCCTGGATAAAGCTGGTCTGCAAACTGATTGAGCGTCTGGGTAATTTTTGAGGCGTGCTTCTGGCTCACACAGAAAACGATACCTTTTCCTATTTCACCCGTAATCGGGTCTTTGAGTGCGTTTTCCAAGAATGTTTTGCACAAAATCTGATTGGTCTTGTCGGAGAAAAACTTACGCTCGAAATCAGTATGAAAGAAGACCTGTTCCTCCTCTTTACCATCTTCACTTTCAACCATCAGAGAATATCCCTTCTCTGAAAGAAGCTCTGTCGTAATCTCTGTACGAGCATCAGCAACAACAGGGTTGATGAGATATCCATCTTTCACGCCATCGAGGAGTGTGTATCGGAATGTAGGTTCTCCGCTCTCGCAACCAAAAGTCTTGTAGGTATCAAGAAGTTGTCGGCGTTCCCACGCACGAGGGTCTTTTGAGTTGAGTTTATCTGGGTCAATGCCCTTGAGATAATTTTTTGGTGTTGCTGTAAGTCCGAGCTTGTAGCCAACAAAATACTCGAAAACCGCACGGCTGTTTCCGCCTATTGAACGATGGGCTTCGTCAGAGATAATGAGGTCGAAGTCAGTTGGAGAAAAGAGTCGCTGGTATTTGTTATTGAAAGATAGACTTTGCACTGTTGAGACAACAATCTCTGCCTTACGCCAATCGTCCTTGCTCTCCTTGTAGATAACAGTTGTGTAATCCTTCGAGAGTAGTTTCTTAAAACTCTTTGCGGCTTGGTCTTCAAGTTCCAAACGGTCTACAAGAAAGAGGATGCGCTTTGCATTACCAGACTTGAGAAAGAGTTTGATAACAGCAGCAGACACGAGTGTTTTACCCGTACCCGTTGCCATCTCAAAAAGATAACGGTCATTACCAGCAGTAGCAGCTTCTTGGAGAGACTGAACCGCACGAAGCTGATACGGGCGCAAGAACTTGAGCGACTCCGCGTACACGAAATCATCTCGCTGTGCTTCGTCTATCCAGCGCGGGTCATTTTGGTACTCCGCTTTCTGGGTAAGAACTATGTAATCGTTAGAAACTTTTTCCTCGGCAAGTTGTTTAGGATTCGGTTTGAACTGCTCAAAATGTTGTAGAGATTCAGGTGTTGGGAATTGGATAATGATGGATGGATTGCCGCGCTCCAAGTCCCAGAAGTAGTGGAGGTTCCCGTTTGAAAGGATAACAAAGCGGACGTTCAGAGACTGCGCATAGCGACGTGCCTGCTCTTTACCATCAAGAGGGTCTTTGTCCTCGGACTTTGCCTCAAGAACAACGTACGGAAAGCCCTTATCGTCGAGCAGAAGGAAGTCTACAAAACCGTTCTTTGTGTTCTCAAAGTTTTCGCCGATATCATTGATATCTTTGTTCGTAAGTTTGGTATTAAGCTCAAGGGTGATGTTTGCCTTGCCGTTCTCATCATCGAAAAACCTCCAGCCAGATTGCTGTAGTAGGTTGTTTATTTTGATTCTGGCTTTGGCTTCTTTTTGCATTACATTTCCATTTCAAAAAACGAGGTTACTTTTTCGACTTCTTACGCGGCGACTTGTTCAGATTGGAGCGGTCTTTCAAAAACTTTGCCAAAGCACTTTCAGTGATGCGCCAGTAGCCCACTTTCGTGGCTTCAATCTTTCCGTCGTGAATATATCGAAACACCGAACGCTCGCTAACCCGCAAGCGCTTGGCGACCTCTTGAAGAGTCAAAAATTGCTCCTCCTTACTTTTCTTCATAGGTATACTCATAATACTACGATGTAAGCCTATGAGCAAATGTGTCCAGTTGTGGTAAACTGGATAAATGGCAATGGAGATGGATATCGCAAAAGTCATTCACGACTACTCGCGTGTAGATTTTAATAAAGAAAAAAGTGTCGTGTATGTACCGACAAAAATGTTTGATGCGAAAGGTATTACCTTGCACGATTTAATGCTGGGATTTTCGCTTCTATCCAAACACGGCGTAAGCAATCACGAACAATGCAAAGGACAAATGGAGCGAACGAGCGGAGAAAATGAATGGCACTTCAACGAGATATCAGAGGCAGATATAGAAAACTGGCGAAAAAACGACGAGGAAATGCTCGACTCCATAGAAACCGCGTGGCGTATAACGATTGACCCGAAGAAGATTGCGGCATTTGTGAATAAGCAAAAGTCTGTTGTCTCTACTCAAACACCAATAGACAAATTGGTTCTGTACTACAAAGACGAAGGGATTGTTTTCAAGGACACGAAAGAAAAATCATACTCTATGGCACGAAATGGAGCGCCTTTCAAAGTTTTCAAATATCTTATTGACAATCCTAATGCTGACTACGAGTTAAGTACGCAGGATATGGCATCAGAACTTGATATGACATCGGCACGATTGCGCAATGAGTTTGGAAAGCTCAATAAAGCAACTGCTGACGAGCTGGACTTAAAAGGTTCACTCAAACTCATTGAAGCGAAACAAGGGAGCGGCTACAGACTCAACCCTCGGATAGAAATCATCAAAATCGGATAGGTACCCATAGGTACTCAATAGCTACTGTGGACAAGTAAAAAAGACACTCTCATTTCTGGGAGTGTTTTCTCTTTTGGAAAGTATCTATGGAGATATCTAGGTACGGACTTGGCTTGCAAGAATCAGAGTATGGCAAGCACAGAGCAAAAAGTATTCATCAGTGATATTGGCTTGGCAGCAACGCTGCTCACGCTCCAATTCAAATTGGTCGGTTTGGAGCGTACAAGCGACAAGAGGATGGACTTTGTGTTTGCCGCGACGGAAGGAATTGAAACAGCTATCAGCGACTTCTGGGGAGACAAAACAATTGAAGTCCCCATCCAAAGTCTGTTCCATAATTTCCGCCAACTTAAGAACCGCCTCTATGCGGAGAAGTAGCTATGCAATTGAGACCCGAACAAATTGCACGGCTACGCAAACCTTTCGACAAGCTCGGAGCGTTCACGGGTATACCCGATGAGGATGTGAAGAAGTTGCTGGAAGCAGCAATGGACTACTACCTGACGCTCGCAAGGATTGAGCTTCGCATTAAAAACGAGGAGGTAAATAAAAATAGCTAATTGAGATATGAAAAAGTTTACTAAAAAGTTCTTAAATAAGTTCCCGCATCAAGTCATCAACGCAGCCGAACACAACGCAAAAAGAGCAGAAAAACTCTTGGGAATAAAACAGCAGATGTGGCGAGAGTTCTCCAATTTCAGTCAAACAAACCTGGCTAAATCAGATGCAATTGGTGGTATGCCCATTTCTTTTCTGAATGTGAAAAGCCTGGTTGATACATCCTTCTTGGCAGGCTTCGTATGTGGTTGGGCTGAAAAGAGCAAGAAGATTAAATAATTATGGAAAACAGAAACGAGATTCTTAAATCAGCATTGCATTACGCCGAACTCGGCTTCTCTGTTTTTCCTGTTGGGCGAGATAAAAAACCACTTGTAGTTTGGCAAAAGTATCAGAAAGAGCGAGCATCGAAGGAACAAATTGAGGAGTGGTATGCGCGGTTTCCCAACGCTAATGTTGGAGTCATTACAGGTGCAATTTCTGGCATTGTTGTGGTTGATGTAGACACGATGGAAAAGATAGACAAACCACTTTCTCCTACAGCAGTTTCTCGTACAGGTAGAGGAAAACATTATTTCTACAAGCACCCAGGCAGAGAGGTTAAAAACAGTGCTGGAATCATTTCGCACGTGGATGTTCGTGGTGATGGTGGGTACGTAGTTATGCCGCCCTCAATTCACGAAAGTGGTAAATCCTACGAGTGGATTATTTCTCCTGATGATTCTGGCTTTGAGGAATTGCCACAGTGGGTGCTCGATACACAGATTCCAGTAAGCACACGGAATGATTCACGGAATACAGATGAAAAAGTTTTGGAAGGTAGGCGCAATGACACCGCAGCAAAAGTCATTGGAAAATTACTCGGTAGTTTTCGTGACAGAAATGACTGGGAAATGGCGTGGTCGCTTGTATCTGCTTGGAATCAAAGCAAGTGCAATCCTCCACTCGAAGAAGTTGAGCTGCGCCGCACGTTTGAGAGTATTCGAGAACGTGAAAACAAGAAGCGCGGCGAGAAAGAACCTGCAAAAACATTCGCTTCAACGTCCCTAGATGAATTGATGCGGCAAGACTTCGGCGATATTCAGTGGGTGGTCGAGAATCTCATTCCGAAAGACGCTATCACTTTCATTTCTGGCGCACCTGCGGTCTACAAGACGTGGCTCACGCTACATATCGCACTCAAAATTGCCGAGGGTAACAGAGTTTTCGATAACTTTGATGTTATGAAAAGTCCTGTACTCATCGTAGACGAAGAAAACTCTCCGTCTCTGATTCAAGGTCGGTTAAAGAAACTTTCGGCGACATCGGGTCTGCCTATTCACTTTATTTCACTTCAAGGATTCTCTTTGAATGATGAGAATGTGCAAAGCATTCTGGGTGTAGCCGAAAAGCTGGAAGCGAAAGTTATCATCTTCGATTCGTTCATTAGGATTCACAATACAGATGAAAATGATGCTTCAAAAATGGCGGCTGTTTCCAAACATCTCAAAGAGTTCACGAAGAATGGCATCAGCGTTCTCATCACGCATCACCATAGAAAACAAGGTGGCGTATCCTCTAATTTATCCCAAGAGATGCGTGGCTCATCCGATATTCTCGCGTTCCTGGACTGTCATATTGCTGTATCAAGAAAAGCAGATGAGAGGTTTTTAACACTTACCCAGACTAAATTGCGACAGGAGGAAGAACAGAAACCTTTTGAGGTGAATGTCGTTAGCGAACCGCATTCTTTGAGATTCGAGTACGCGGGTAAAGTGAAAGAGAAACCGAGCAAGAAGGCAGAGGCTGCGGCGGCTATTAAAAGCGTACTGGAAAAATCACTTGAGCCACTGTCAAAAAGTGATGTTTTGAAACGTGTCGGAGACGCTGGTGTGAAAGTCGGACGCTCTACCCTTAAAACTACGCTCGAAGAACTTATCGAGGCTGGCGAAGTGCACACGGAACAGGGACAGAAAAACACCGTACTTTGCACACTCAACCAACCCAGGGTGGATGATGGTTAAAAATGCACCCCCTGGAGATTATTAGCTTTAACCAACTAAATCAGATGAACACAATAGGCGAAGGACGTACCATCTACGAGCTTACAGAAGCTGACTTGCAAGACCAGGCGGAAGCGTATCTTGATAGACCTTTAACAAAAGAAGAAATCGAAAAAGTGAGTGAGAGTATCATCCACGACATTATTGCTGCAATCGCTGATGCGCTTAACGCTGTGGACAAAAGGTAGACTTGCCACAATTGTACACCTTGCTATAATTAGTACGCTGCCTGTAGTAATGAAATATGTACGAGGTCTCTGCCTTTTCAGGCTCCATTTATGGACTGAAAGCGGCAGTCGAGACCTCCGTAAATGGTTGCCTCGTGCAATTCATTACTACGGGCAGCAGGCTCCTCGGCTGCCGCTTTTTGTATGCAAGAACAATCAACACTAAAAGAAATAAAGGAAAGCATCTCGTACCTTCTAGGAATCGTATTCTTTGGATTCATTTATGCCTTCGGAATACTTTTCCTATTGAGCATAGCTCTTGATTGGACTATTGGAATTGAAATCACAAAGATTGATACGAGCTACCGTCTTTTCCTTCTCGTGTGGGGAATCTGTAGCGTAGGACAACATCTCTACAACCAACGAGAGGACGAAAGGAAAATTGAGGAACAGCTTGAACTATTACGACAAGGAAAATCTGTTTATATTCCTCACCCTAAACTAAATGAGCGTTGGGAAAAAGAGAAAGAGACAATGAAGTTTCTTGAGGAGTACGAAGCAAAGCGCAAGCAAGAACTAGCAGCGCGAGCAGGTAATCCCTGGGGTCTATCAGAGGCTGGCAGGATGAAGTTTTATAAAGAAATGGGAATGCTTGATGGAGATGGAAATCTTAATAACAAAAAAGATAACCAATAACCAACTATGAGCACAGAAACAAAAGTAAAAGCAGTTGCATATTGTCGAGTTTCAACCAAAGACCAGGAAACTGGCTATTCACTCGACGCGCAGGAAAATCTCTTGAGAGAGCACGCAACCAAGAGGAATCTTAATGTTGTGAAAGTGTATCGAATCTCTGAATCTGCGAGTGGCAAGCACGCTCGAAAGACCTTTTACGAGATGATTCAGTTTGCTACCAAGAATAAGATTCCTGTTATTTTATGTGAAAAGATTGACCGTCTGACTAGAAATCTTAAAGACGCTGGAACAGTGGATGAATGGCTTAAATCTGACCCGCAGAGGGCTGTTCACTTCGTAAAGGAATCATTTATCGCAAACGGCGAGACACGAGCGCACGAGAATCTTGTATGGGATATGAAAGTAGCTATCGCTCGCTTCTATTCCAATAACCTTTCCGAAGAAGTGCGTAAGAGTCAAAAAGTGAAGGTCGAGAATGAACTATACCCAACAAAGCCACCGCTAGGATACAAACCTCTCGAAGAAACTGGTGGCAAGATTCACCAGGTAGATGAGAATATCGCACCTCACATCAAAAAAATGTTTGAGTTGTACGCTACAGGCAACTACTCCCTTTCAAAGCTAGAAAAGGAACTATACGAGAAGGGGCTGCGTACTAGAATCACTGAAAAAGAAGTGGATGGAAAGAAAATCAAGAAAGGCGGGAAGAAAGTTGGGATGAGTAAAATCCACCAGCTTCTGCAAAATCCTTTCTTCTACGGCAAGATGCGATGGAAAGGTGGCGTATTACCTGCGAAGCACGAGCCTATCATTACCAAAGATACCTTCGACAAAGTACAGACTATCTTGCGCCGCAAGACCAAAAATCCGCACCTGGCGAAGCACAACCCTCTTTTCAAGAGCAAGATTCAGTGTGAACACTGCGGCGGAATGTTGACCTGGTACGAGAAGAAAGGACATTGGTATGGACACTGTAATAATCACGGCGAGTATAAGAGGTGTTCTGGTAAAACCTGCGTGCGCCAAGACCGTATTGAGTCCCAGTATACAGACTTCTTTGACCTCATCGCACCCAAGAGTGAGGAGGTGCTATGCGAGATTGAAAATATCTTGCGCGAGGAACACGCGGACAAAATCAAGACACGCGAGCAAGAAATAGCTCATCTCAACGGACTTCTCGCCAACGTGCGCCAACAGAAGGACAAATACTACGAAGCAAAAATCAACCGCGAAGCTCCACTTGAATACGTTGAGCGTAAGATTGCCGAGTGCACTACCGAAGAAGAAACCTTGGAAGCTGCGCTAGAACGCTTGGGAGACAAGAATGATGAGTTTCTGCATCTTGGTCTAGCAGTCCACGAGCTTGCATTCAGGTCGAAGGAAATCTATGAGAAAGCCAACATCGAGGAAAAGCGTCTGCTTCTCTCCCAGCTTTTTACGAACCTTCTGCAAAACCGTTATGAAATCAAGCCCGTTTACTCAAAAGCTGCCGAATTTCTGCATAATTGGATTCCTCGCTTGAATATGAGCTACGAACTGGCAGAAATCACAAAAGAGCCAGCAACTACTGGACAAAAAGTGTCTGCGCATCAAAAAGATGCAAATTGGCTGCCGAGCTTGGATTCGAACCAAGATACTCGCCTCCAAAGGGCGATGTCCTACCATTAGACGACTCGGCACTGGGTACTACCTATCTTGCCCCGAGAGTCTCATAATCGCAAGCTCTAAGGGTAGTGACGGAGAGGGAGAAGCGTCTATGAGAGGATACGCAGCAAGGAGTTCTCGCAATATCAGTGATAGCCGCTTACCCCTCTCCCCTCTCCCAAGATCCTCCAGAAAAGCGTACTCATCACTCGAGACTTCCCCCTCAATCTGCACAGCGAGATCGTGCGCAAAGATGATGAGCATTGCCTCACGCACCGTATGCATCACAAGACGCATGAGCACCTTCATATCTACATTCTCTTCCTGCGCGGCACTTACCGCCGTGAGTGCAGCGTCTGCATTGGCCTCTGCAAGTGCGCGAGCGATGCTACGCACCAGTTCTATCTTTGGTGCCCCAGTCACACGCGCGACTTCATCGGCAGTCAACTCCGCATCTTCATCCCGCCCTTGGCGGGGTAGGCTCACCGTCATCACTTTTTGAAGTACACCGAGCGCATCGCGGAAGGAGCTATCCCCTAAGGAGGCGATAAGTTGTGCGGCTTCCTTCCCTAGCGCACAACCCTCCTTTTTCGCCACCGTGACAAGATGCTTTGCCAGCTCCTCGCGTGAAGGTTTTTTAAAGACAAAAGTCTGACAGCGAGAGACAATCGTCTCCGGTACACGAGAGTACTCTGTTGTCGCGAGAATGAAGACTACATGTGCGGGTGGCTCCTCTAATGTTTTAAGGAGCGCATTGAAGGCCTCCTTAGTGAGCATGTGCACTTCATCAATCAAGTACACTTTGTAAGGACTCTCAAAAGGGAGAGTCGCAACCGCATCTCGCAGTTCTCGTACATCGTCAATGCCGCGATTTGATGCCGCATCAATCTCGTATAAGTCAGTAGGAGTGCACCCAATTGCGGCGGCAAAAATACGCGCTACAGAAGTCTTTCCTGTCCCCCGTGAGCCCGAGAAGAGGTAGGCATGCGCAATCGTCTTTCCTGCTACCGCTCCCTTAAGCACATCCACGATGTGTGACTGACCCAGTACATCGGTCCACTTCGCCGGACGATATTTACGATACAGCACACGCTCGTTCATCAGGAGCGATTATAGCATGCACTGCACTATCTGCTCCACCTCATCTGCGGTCTCGGTTCTCATCAATTTCTCGCGCAATTCCGCCGCTCCGACAAAGCCCTTAACATAGGCACCAAAGTGCTTGCGCATAATAGAAAAACTTTTATGTTCCCCAAGAATCGCCTCAAACATCCGTGAATGTTCCACCATCACCGTAAGTCGCTCGCACACATCCGGTGTTCGTTCGGCAAATAGCCATGGGTTACCAAAGATGCCTCTCCCTAACATTACACCATCACAGCCGTACTCACGCGCTTTCTCCCGAGCATCCATAACAGTCTCTACATCGCCGTTCCCAATAATACGCGTCCCCGTACCGGTCGCCACAGTGACTGCTAGTCGCACAGACTCCCAATCAGCAGACACTCGAGACATTTCTTTTCTGGTGCGCGCGTGGAGAGTGATGACAGCGGGGCGCGCTAAGAGTAAATGACCTATCCACTCTTCCGCACTATTTTTGTTATACCCAGTGCGAGTCTTAACCGAGACTGGAATCGCATCTCTCACTCCTTGCCGCGCCGCTTCGATCAATTCTCTTGCAAGAGTCGGATCTTTGATGAGTGCCGCGCCCGCGCCCTGTTTCTCTATTGCACGATCAGGGCAACCCATATTGATGTCTACTCCATCAAATCCGAGTTCTGCTATAAGTGCTGCGCTTCGTTCCATAATCTCCGGGCGAGATCCGAAAAGTTGTGCAACGATTGGCCGTTCTTTACTCTCAAACGACAGATCAATTAGTAATTTTTCCCTCCCCGATGACTGTAGACCATCTGCAGATACAAATTCGGTCCAGAACACATCCGGTTTCCCATAGAGTGTGATAATTCGACGAAAAGCCGCGTCGGTGACATTCGCCATTGGCGCGAGACAGAAGAATGGTCGCGGGAGTGTATCCCAGAATCCCCTTTGCATAGAGGAAGCGTAGCAGAGCACCCTCTGATTGACAATCTCCACCACAAGTAGTACTGTTGAAATAGAGACCGCTCATGCGGTATGATCCTCACAATAAAAGGAGTCTTGCTATGAAGCAGCTACTCGTCGTTCTGGCTGTGCTTGTATGCTCTCTTACTAATCTCTGCTTGGCACAGCAGTATTACAACCAAGAGGAGCCGTGCTGTGTCTGTCCACCAGCACCCTGCCCCACCGATCTTGAGATGAGAGTTGATACTATGGGCGCACGGATGGGCAACCGCTTTGCCCACGGAGTCCATATGGCCGTGACCTCTCCAAAACACATCACCCGGTCTGTTTTTAATGGAGACCCTGCGGTAGAGATACCAGTACTCTCTAACATTGCTGGTACGGTGCTCGGCCCCTTACGGACTGTGCGGGATGCGGCAGTCGGCGTGTTTGAGATAGCGACCTTCCCTCTCACCTTCTTTGGGACAAATGAGCGAAATGGTGGTCCGCTCTATCAAGACTGCTATTACCTACCCTCTCCCGCGTATCGTGGAGAGGATGAAGAGTTCTAAGGACTTTTGCCCGCCACACTTCTTGTAGGATACCTCTCAGACAGACCCCCTCTCACAATCTGCATCGCGGATTGTGAGAGGGGAATTTTTATTGTTCTTCCAATTCCGTAAATCTATTTAGCTTCTCACGCGTCTGCGGCCCCACAGATCCAGTGGTACTCAAGTCATGCGCGGATTGGAAATCTTTTACCGCGCGCTCTACACAGTTCCCAAAAATTCCATTGATCGGACAGTCTGAGAGTGTTTTCCCGTCTGGAGGATAAAAGCCAATCGTGTGGAGTACTCCTTGTAAGTGTAGTACATCAGCAGAATGCTTCTCTCCCTTAGTAAGATTACGCGTGAATGTATAGGGGAAGAGTGTCGTCTCTTCTGCGAGTGTGGCACCGCTTGCTTCAAAGAAATCTACCACACCGAGGTAGGTCTGATACGCCATTTCTCGTAAAATTTTTTCCCGCACCTCAGGTGTTTTGAACTGCGATTCGTAGATATACCCGTACTCAATCAGTAGTGATATTTTTTCTCGCGAACCATTTGATCCAACCGCAATCAATTCTTGATCTGGGACGATGCCCGAGTTTTCTCCGGGCAGATTACTGACAGGTAAGCGTGAGTAGAGGCGAGACCATATTGACTCGGCAAGAGCCTGGCTTGCACGACCATTGGGTAATTGTTCACTCGGCGCATAGATAGAGAAGCCAGAATAGGATCCTATATTCCGGGTAGAGCGCCGTGGGTAATCGTTAAAGTGAACATGAAGCACAATGTCTATGTCGTGCTCATTTGCAAAACGGTTAATGCCATAGAGTATGCGCGATACACGCGTATTTGCGGAGTTATGGTGTACAAGTATTTTTTTATCTAAGAGACCGACTTGGTGGTAATGCGCAGAGAAGGCTCTCAAGGTTCTCATCCACGAGTCAATATCTTGCGACTCTTTTTGTATAAATGACTGCAATTCTGTACTGTATGACCCTGTTTCAGTATCGCGCGTACTTGAAGCGCGCATATGCGGATCATTTGCAAAGCGTTCCAAAAGATACTTAGTCATCGTTAGGCTTACCTCAGACTCACTCACCTTCCCAAAAGCAGAGCCAGGATCTGCATTATCGTGCCCAGGCACAATAAGCACAGAGAGTTTCCCCGCAGTGTAACGATCCATAAGATCTTGGATGTCTACTGTCTCTGGGTATGCACGCCCTACGCCAGCAGACAGTGTCGCAAGTTGAGAGGCCATATCGGTGACCCACCCAAAAGAAAATGGAAAGAAAAAAGAAAAGACAAAAAATGCGCTCATGCTATTTCTTTTTCTGTACATCAAGTTCTGGCTGGTATGACTTGTTTATACTGAATGGGAGCCGTCGTACATCCTCCACTCCCCCTTGTGCATTCAGTGTCACCATGAGCCCTAAGCCCTGCATAGTCTCGGGAGAAAAGTTCTGATCAAAGATAAAGTTACCCAAGCTGTAGGCAATCACTCCACCATTGTAGCGTTCCAGCTCTTGTACCACATGAGGATGGTGTCCTACTACAATCCGCGCGCCGTTTTCTACCGCGCGCCGCGCAAGCGCCTTCTGCCGTGCGTTAGAGAGCGGCTGGTACTCATCACCAAAGTGGAAGGAGACAACAAGCGCGTCCACCTGCCTCGCCGCGTGAGCAATCAGTGTGTCAAAGTCTCCATCAGCGGCACGGAGCACTCCCGCATTTTTTGCACCAACTTCTAACCAGTCAGGTCCCACATCAGTAAACCCTAAGAAGCCGACGCGCACTCCATTGCGTTCAAGGATTTTCACTGCTACTGCATCTGTGCGATCATAACCTCCTCCAACAGGGAGAATACCGTACTCAGATACTTGAGAAATGGTATCGTAAAATGCCTCGCCCCCCCAATCACCTGCGTGATTATTTGCCACACTCAACACATCAAAGCCCACCTTCTTAAGTGCGGGCACAAGCTTTGGGTCCATACGGAAGGAGTAGATACTACCATGATCCGTCCCACGGAGAGAGACCGGCCCCTCAAGGTTTGCAAAACTAATATCGTAATCAGCAATTGTGCGCGCACGAGCAAATAGTTGTTGATAATCCCCCGAGAAGCTCCTCTCCACGACAGAACGCACTCCACGATCAGCCATAATATCGCCAACAAAGAGTAGGCGGACTTGTTTACTAGAGCTGGCTGTCGATGTTGCGAGGATACCGAGTGAAGAGACCATGCGCTTCCCCATTGCGCTCCAGACAGATTCTCGTGTCTGCCCTCTTGTGAGCTCCGGAGTAGCTACAGACTGGACGGCAAGCCGCTTGGCATCTGGACTTAAGCCGAAATATATATTTTTACTCACATACTGGACTAATTTTTCTGCATCTTTTTCGCGATTTTCACTCGCAAGCACGATGACTGCAATATCTCTTTTTTGAAACTCAGAGAGCGGGAGTGAGAACAGTGAAATGAGGGTGCGCCCTGCAGCATCGGTATAACCATTCTTCCCTCCCAAGTACTTTGGGTCACCTTTAACAACAAAATAATTATTGTTGTACCAGGTATGTGTTTTTGCACTTGGACTCTCTTTCTCAACTTTCTTCACTGCTGTCTTGGTAATGCCCAACACATAAGACTTGTGCCGGTATATATACTGCGCGAGCGTAAAGAGATCTTGTGCGGTTGAAGTGTTCCCTGGAGAGAGTCCGCTAGGATCATCAAAGTGAGTCATATTCAATCCGATGGAGCGCGCTTTTTTATTCATCTGCGAGAGAAAACGATCTCTCCCGTAATGCTCGGCAATCACCTCTGCCGCATCATTAGATGATTCTAAGAGGAGTGGGTACAGAAGGGTTCCCACGCTTACAGCCTCACCCTCCTTTAGTCCTCCAAAGTTACCGTATGTAGCAGACGCTCGGCTGGACACTCGTGCAGTCTGATACTGGTTTACTACATCAAGTGAGGTAAGTGCGGTGATCAGTTTGGTGAGAGATGCAATGGGATACTCTCTACCACTATTGTGCTCAAGGAGAATGTCACCCGAATCAAGATCGGCAACCAAGTATGCACCAGCAGACACTCTCGGTGTAGCGCCAAGATTAGCAATGTAATAAAAGTTCTCGTCAGGAGAAGTAGCGCTCGATGAGTTTTTCCCCACCACAATAAGCGGAGTGCCTGTATCAGCAAAGAGAAACACCTTTTTTGCGTCCTCGGTGCTCAGACGGATGCACCCCCCCGAATAGCCCTTGGGGACTGGCGTCCCCCCAGGATAGTATGGCCACCCGTGGATAAAAAAGTTACCAAAAAACTGCATCGAGTACGGCATCCATACGGTACCAATGGATGAGAAGTGATTCTCCTCCTTCGTCTCAACCTTATACACTCCTGGAGGCGTCTCCCAGGGAGTACCAATGCGTCCCTTAGACATCACGGGGACTTTCTCTGTCACAGTGCCATCGGAGTAGAGAGAAAGGGTCATGGCATCTAAATCTACATAGAGTGCCTTCCCTTGCTGTGGCAGAGAGCTTAGATCCTGCGAAAGAGAGCCAAGAGTGATCTTGGAGTATATAGGAGTAGAGACTGAAGGGCTGGAAGGACTGGAAGGACTGGAAGAAGTTTTGCTCACTTGAGCGGAGAGCTTGAGCGGAGAATGAGAGAGAGCAAAACGCCCTCCATACACAAAACCTGCCGCAATAAAAAGCCCAGCACCAACCGCACAGAGAACAGTGAGCACGATCATGATCGTATGTTTTGGTGGAAAAATCCTCATTACCTTACAGTATATCGCATCACTCTCTCAATTTGTAGAAGACTTTTCCAGAGACACGGACATCTAAGTACTCTATGCTTTCCCCTAAGCGAGTACTCGAGGCAAGTGCATCACTTGAGAGCGCAGTGATGACAGAGCTCCGCGTCTGATCAAGCGGAATGCGCGGATTAATAAAGATTGCCATACCATCCTTTGTGTAGAGCGTGTAGCGCAAATTTTTGTTGATGAGTACGCGCGAGATAGGGAGTGGAAATGTTTTTACAAAGTTGTACAGCATGCCAAAGGTGCCACTCTCGGTAATGAAGGACCCCACGCGTGGACCACGATCGGAGGTGTTGAATATGAGATACGCGCCACTGTGGGCATAGGGAGCAAGGCCAAAGGCGAATCCGCCTCTGTCTAACGAGAGGCACTGCGAAGTACTACTCCACACAACAAGCTCTCCGCACCAAAGTGCCACCGGCGTTCGCTCGCTCACATGCACCACCAAAGTACCACGGTGTGTATTGAGTGACACTCGCTCAATGCGCGGAGAGACAGCCAGCACTTCCTCGCGCACACGACTGCGCGGGAAGAATACCATACTTCTATGAGGGATGAGGTAGAAGTAAGATCCACGCAAGACCTCTCTCGCAGCACGAGAGATTTTTTCTGCAGAGACTGTGCTCGCGCCATCGACACTCACCCGTGAGAGGGAGAATGATGAGAGATTTAAGACCACTAAGATTCCCAGTACCAAAAACACGGAAAATCCGAACGATAAGACAATCTTGACCGCGCGGGAACGACGCTTGAATTCGGCTGATCGTTTGAGAAGTACTTCTTTTCTGTTCATCTACGGGACAAGAGTCTCTTTTCCGAAATATGGTATGAGAGCCTTGGGTACAGTGACGCTCCCATCCTCACGTTGATGATTTTCTAAGAGTGGGATGAGTAGGCGTGGAGTGGCAAAGGCGGTACCATTCAACGAGTGAGCAAAACGGCGCTTCCCCTCCACATCTTTGTATTTAATATTGAAACGGCGTGTTTGAAAGTCGTGGAAGTACGAGATGGAGTGCGTCTCGCGGTAGCGGTTCTCTGAAGGGATCCACGCTTCAATGTCGTATTTCTTTACCTGACCAAGCCCTAGGTCTCCACCACAGTTTATAACTACATGATGCGGGATCTCGAGCGCGCGCATCAGCTCCTCCGCATTCTCACGGATCTCTTCATGGTACCGCACACTCTCGTCGTGTGTGCCTTCACAGAGCACTACCATCTCCACTTTATAGAACTCATGCAATCGCATAATTCCGCGCGTGTCCTTGCCGTGGCTCCCCGCCTCACGGCGGTAGCAGGGAGAAAAAGAAACGAATCTTTTTGGGAGCTCGCGTGCTTCCAGTGTCTCATCCATCAGATACCCCATCGTAGGGACCTCAGCGGTACCCGAGAGATATTCGCCATCTTGTGTTCTATAGAGATCCTCCTCTCCTTGCGGGAGATAGCCGGTGCCAAAGAGTGGCTCTTTGCGGACGAGTGAAGGAGTGAGCATCGGCTCATATCCCTTCTTCACTAAAGAGTCAATAGCGAGACGCCAAATAGACATGGAAAGAAGTGCGCCGTCCCCTTTTAGAAAGTAGCCACGGAAACCGGAAACCTTTGCGCCACGCTCAAGATCAAGAATGTGTAAGTCTTCCATAAGCTCGATGTGACTCTTGGGTGTGAACGAAAATTGAGGCAACACACCCCATGTGGAGTACTCAACATTCGCGGAGTCGTCGTCGCCATCAGGCACACTCATATCAGGAACGTTTGGGACTTGGAGCATTGCTAAGCGCCACTCATTCATCACTTCTTTAAGTTTTTCTTCACCGCCAGCGAGAGCATCTTTAACTGCGCGCATTTCAGTGAGTAGTTTTTCTCGCTCACTCGTGCTTGCCTGGGCAATAGCATCATTGGCCGCGTTTTGTGTGGCACGAGCTCCTTCAACCTCGGCGAGAAGTCTGACCCGCTCATCATCCAAGGAGATTAGATGTTCTACATCAAAGGTGATGTGCTTCTTCTTAGCCGCCTCGGCTACCAGCTCCTTATTATCCCGAATAAACTTAATATCCAACATAGCCCTATAGTAGCGCGAGTCTGTTACACTGTATAGATGGCGCGGGAGTTTACACATCTAAGACAGGAAGAGTTTCCGGAACTGTTACAAGAGATACCTGACGCCCCAAAGGAATTGTGGTTAGAGGGAGTACTCCCCTCTTCTGAGTTAAAATATCTTGCTGTGGTTGGCTCGCGTAAATTAAGTGGCTACGGGAAGGAAGTGTGTGAGTTTTTAGTGCATGGACTCGCAGGACATCCGCTAGCCATCGTCTCAGGTCTCGCCATCGGGATTGATACCATCGCGCATCAGTCCGCACTCTCTACTGGACTCACCACTATCGCCATCCCTGGCTCTGGATTAGATCGATCCGTACTCCACCCTCCGTCAAACATCCATCTCGCAGACAAGATTGTTGATGCAGGGGGTGCACTTATCTCCGAACTCTCTCCGCAAACACCAGCTGGACTCCACACCTTCCCGCGTCGCAATCGCATTATGGCAGGGCTTGCGCACGCAGTACTAATTATTGAAGCAGGTGAGCACTCGGGTACACTCATCACTGCACGCCTCGCACTTGATTACAACCGTGATGTACTCGTCGTGCCAGGTTCTATTTTTACTCCCAGCTCCAAGGGCACCAATGCACTCCTACGCCAAGGAGCAACTACTGTGACTGAGAGTAATGATATACTCTCAGCTCTATGCTTGCATAACGATGCAGATGAGGCACAGACACTCAATTTAGATCTCTTCACAGCAGTGGAACGGAATATTATTGAGCTACTCGCACAAGAGCCTGCCCCACGCGACTCTCTCATCCGTGCGCTTGCCTCGTCACAATCAAGTGAAAGCGTGCATCCACTCCACATCAGTGAGGCAAATACCATCATCGCTTCATTAGAACTTCGCGGTGTTATCATAGAGCGGCTGGGAGAATTTTATTTGGCATAATCACTTACACACAGTTTGCGCGCATCCGTAAAGCGTGCTACTACTGGAAGCAATGAATCTGCTTATTGTTGAATCGCCAGCAAAAGCAAAGACAATCTCAAAGTACCTCGGTGACGGCTACGAGGTTATTGCAAGTGTCGGTCATATACGTGACCTGCCGAAGAACAATAAGAATGCCCTGGACATTGATCGCGGCTTCATCCCACACTACGAGATAGTGCGGGGCAAGGAGAGTATCGTAGACGAAATTACTCGTCGTGCACAGCGTGCAGAGCAGGTGCTCCTCGCAACCGACCCTGACCGTGAAGGAGAAGCCATCGCGTGGCATGTAAAGGAGGCATGCAAGTTGGAAAATCCAAAACGCGTCGTCTTCCACGAGATTACAGAGGACGCGGTGAAGAAGGCTTTGGAGTTTCCGCGTGCCATCGATGAGAATCTAAAGGAGGCGCAGGAGACAAGGCGCGTCTTAGACCGACTCGTAGGCTACGACCTTTCTGGACTCATCTGGAAGAAGCTCCGCTACGGACTCTCGGCTGGTCGTGTACAGTCACCAGCATTGCGCATTTTAGTAGAGCGTGAGCGTGAGATACGCTCCTTTGTACCAGAGGCATACTTTGTCATCACTGCAATGCTCGAGACACCGAGTGTTAAAGATGTTAAACACTCGGTGTCTAACATTATTACCTTCACCTGTGTAGAAGAGCCACGCGATGAGAAAGATGCAGAAAAGATTGTAGAAGTCGGCCGAGAACTTTCGTGGAGCGTCACCGACATCACACAGACAGAGGTGGCGCGCGCGCCGAAGGCGCCCTTCACCACTTCCACGCTCCAGCAAGCAGCATCTTCGCGCCTCAACCTCTCCCCTGCAAATACTATGCGCATTGCGCAGAAACTCTATGAGGCAGGACTCATTACCTATATGCGCACCGACTCTACAGCGCTCTCGGCGCAGGCTCTTACATCAATCGCACGCGTGATTGAAAAAGAGTTTGGTGCTGCGCAGGTCTCAACGCGACAATTCAAGACAAAAAGTAAAAACGCGCAGGAGGCGCATGAGGCCATCCGTCCTACTGATGTGGGGATAAAAAGCACGGGGCACAGTGTGGATGAAAAAAGATTGTACCAGATCATCTGGCAGAGGACGATTGCGAGTCAAATGGCAGATGCAAAGCTCCTTCGCACCAAGATTACTGCACTGCCACAAGGAGTATCCGCCGATAGGCAGACTCCCGACTTTACCGCAAACGGAAATGTGATTGTCTCTCCAGGATGGCTCCTAGCTGATCCAGGTGCACGAGGGGAAGAGGTTGAAGTCCCTCACCTCACCAAGGGTGACATTTTAGGACTCCGCTCTATAGAAAAGGATGGTAAAGAGACAGAACCTCCACACCGCTACTCCGAGGCAGGACTCGTGAAAGAGTTAGAGAAGCGAGACATCGGCAGACCGTCTACTTATGCGAGCATTATCAAGACCTTAAATGACCGCGGATATGTGAGTAAGGAGGGACGCTCATTAAAGCCAACTGACCTGGGCGAAGTAGTGAGCTCATTTCTCGAAGAACACTTTATGGAGTACATCAGCGACACCTTCACCGCGGAGATGGAAGATGAATTAGACGACATTGCTCTGGGTAAGCGCAGTTACGAGAAGACGCTCACAGATTTTTACATGCCCTTCCATCGTGATGTGCTATCTAAAAAAGATATACCCAAAATTAATGATCTTGGTGATGCTCCACAGGAGTTCCACTGTCCTGTTTGCGGTGGAGCTATGAGTATTAAGTTAGGGAAGGGCGGTAAGTTCTACAGCTGTAAAAAGTTCCCCGCGTGCAGTGGCGCACTCACCCTAGGAGGAAGAGAGATGGAGGGGCCTAAGGAGACGGGAGAGAAGTGCCCTGGATGTGAGGAAGGAAGATTGATTGAGCGCGACGGCCGGTACGGGAAGTTTATTACCTGCTCCAACTACCCAAAATGTAAGTTTAAAAGACAGGATGAAGAATCGGCCAAGGCGAATGACACTGGCGTGCGGTGCACCCTCTGCAAGAATGGGACGATGGTAGGAAAGCGTGGGCGCTACGGAGTCTTTTACGGATGCTCCAACTACCCCACATGTAACCATATTGTGAAGAGTAAACCAACAGGAAATATCTGCCGGGAGTGTGGATCACTCATGATGGAAGGGACCAAAACCATACCAGAGCGATGTTCGAATAAACTGTGTCCAAATCATAACCCGCACAAGATGGCGAAGGTAGGTAGCGAGACCTAGCAAGAGTTATGGAATTACACGACATTATACAATCGCTCGGGTCACTCTCCCCTTCTGATCGCGAGCTTATCTCCCGCGCCTACGAGTTTGCACAAAAGACGCACGAGGGGCAATTACGCTTCTCTGGTGAGCCATACATCATCCACCCGCTCGCAGTCGCAGAGATCCTTGCCGAACAAGATGCAGACGCGAAGACTATTGCTGCGGGTATCTTGCACGACTGCCTTGAAGACTACCCGGATAAACGCGAGCAGCTAAAAGAAGAATTCGGCCCAGAAATATTCTTCCTAGTTGAGGGCGTGACCAAGTTAGGGCATTTGAAGTACAAGGGATTGGAACGGCACGCAGAGAGTTTACGCAAGCTCTTTATTGCAATGGCAAGAGATATCCGTGTGATGCTCATCCGCCTCGCCGACCGACTTCACAATGTACGCACACTCCTCTTTGTGCCTGAAGGGAAGCACAAGCGCATTGCACTTGAGACAATTGACATCTACGCACCGCTCGCCAACCGCCTCGGTATGGGGCAGTTGAAGGAGGCGCTTGAGGATGGGGCATTCCCTTTTGCTTACCCTGAAGAATATGCGCTCGTCAAAAATCTTCTCAAGCAGAAGAAGCATGAGACAGAACTGCGTTTACAGAAGATGTACCGCTCACTCACGCGCAATCTCGCAGATGCCGGTGTAAAGGATTACAAAATTGACTACCGGGTGAAAGGGCTCTACAGTCTCTACAAAAAATTGCGCCGTTACAACATGGATATTGAAAAGATATACGACATTATTGCGCTCCGTGTGATTGTACCCTCCATCGCTGATTGTTACCAAGTACTCGGCATCATACACGCACAGTGGAAGCCTGCCCCAGAGCGCATCAAGGATTACATTGCCACTCCAAAGCCAAACGGCTACCAGAGTATTCACACCAGTGTTTTTTCTGGGGACGGTTCAGTGGCAGAGATCCAGATCCGCACCTTTGCAATGCACCATGAGGCAGAGTACGGCGTTGCATCACATGTAGGTTACGAAGAGATGGGGAAGAATAAGCGCCCGTGGAAGCTATCACAGAAGCTCAAGTGGATACAGGAGTTGCTACGCCTCCAGCGAGAGTACCACGAGAATGAGGAATTCCTGGAGAATCTGAAGATGGACTTCTTTCAGGATCGCATCTTTGTATTTACCCCCAAAGGTGATGTGGTTGAGCTCCCCGAGGGTGCCTCTGCCTTGGACTTTGCCTACACCATACACTCAGACATTGGCGATCACGCGAGCGCTGCCAATGTCTCGGGGAAGTATGTCTCCCTAGATCACACACTAAAGAGCGGTGACATTGTGCATATAGAGACAAAAAAGACGAGTCACCCTTCACACAAATGGCTGGACTATGTGAAGACGAGCATGGCACGGAAAAATATCCGCATCAGTCTCTCACAGAAGACGATCCAAGAAAAAGAGGGTAGCTCGTAACACCTACAGAGAGAAGTTACTCACCGCATAGAGATCGTCGCTCTCGTCCTCGTCAATAGTCTGCGCATCAGAGTTCTCCTCTACCATAAGAGCCGGACCTTCAGTCACGGCTCCGATAGCCGCACTGCTACTCTCTAGCATAAATTGTTCAAGAAGTGTCTTGAGATCGTCATCAGAGAAAAAGTCTATGGTGATCTTGCCTCCTTTCTCGCCGCGCTTCTCAATATGCACGCGAGTACCCAGTTTTTCCATTAGCTCCCCTTCTATCTCGAGGATGCGTGGATCAACGAGGTACTCCTTGTTGCGCACGCGCTCCTGCGCCATGCGTCGTGAGAGTGCCTCCGCCTCACGGACGGTGAGCTGTTTGTACAAAATCTCTTTGAAGAGGGTAAGCTGCTCCTCAGGCTTCTCAGCGAGCATGAGGATGGGACGAGTGTGCCCCTCGGTAATCTTACCTTCGCGCAGGGCATCAATCACATCTTGCGGGAGTGAGAGTATGCGAATAGTGTTGGAGACATACTCGCGACTCTTGCCGACCTTCTTGGCGATCTCGGTGTGTTTGAAGCCAAACTCGTTGGCGAGACGGTGAAAGGCGAGCGCACGGTCGATAGAATTTAAATCTTCTCGTTGGAGGTTCTCAATGATAGCGAGCTCCAACTTCTCCTTCTCGGTGTCAGAGCCAATACGGATGATAGCAGGTACTTGCGAGACACCAGCGAGCTTGGAGGCGCGCAAGCGCCGTTCTCCCGAGATGAGCTCGTAGGTGACTGTGATACCTCCATCGTCGCGAACTCCTTCACAGCGAGTCACCACTAGTGGCTGGAGTACACCGTACTGTCGAATAGATTCTGACAGTTCCTTGAGCTTTGCCTCGTCAAACTCGTGGCGTGGCTGGTAGGGATTTGGGTCAATCTTATCAACCTCAATCCAGAATATAGAGTTGTTGTAGATATTGGTCATACAAAGATTATATCATGTGCCGCGGGAGAGACTTGAACTCTCACGACCCTACGATCAATAGATTTTGAGTCTATCGCGTCTACCATTCCGCCACCGCGGCAATTAAAAAAAAGTACCACATTTTCATCCAATCTGCTAGGGTGGATAGGGTGTGACTTCGAGCAAGAGGAAGTCTCACTTCCGTTATGAAAAAAGCCTTTATTATTGTAGGGCCTACCGCAAGTGGCAAGAGCGCGTTTGCAATACAACTCGCAAAAAAAGTAGACGGTGAGGTTATCTCTGCCGACTCTCGGCAAGTCTACCGTGGTATGGACATTGGCACTGGCAAGGTGACAGAAAAAGAGAAGAATGGTATTCCTCACTACCTCCTCTCTGTAGCCAATCCAAAGAGACGATACTCGGTAGTACGATACCAAAAGGAGGCGCGCAAAGCATTATCTGATATTCTTGCCCGTGGCAAAACCCCTATCATCTGCGGCGGTACCGGTTTTTATATTGACGCACTCATAGAAGGTACTGTGCTTCCTTCTGTACCACCAAACAGTGCTCTGCGAAAGAAATTAAAGACGATGAGCACATACAAACTTTTTACGCTCCTCAACAAGCGCGATCCATCACGCTCGCAGACAATTGATGCAAAAAATCCGCGCCGACTTATCCGCGCGCTTGAGATTGTTGAGGCACTGGGGAGAGTCCCCGTGCAAAAAAGCGCTCCCCTACCTACCATCCATTTTGAGTGGATTGGTATTGATCTCCCTAACGAGGAACTAAAGAAAAGAATTCACCTGCGGCTGCACTCGCGTATACGCAGCGGTATGTTAAGGGAGGTGGAGCGTCTACACTCACACGGCCTCTCGTGGAGGCGTATGGAGGATCTTGGTCTTGAGTATCGATGGCTCGCGCGCTACCTGCGACACACAATCAGCAGGGAAGAGATGCTCACTAAATTAGAAATGGATATTTGGCACTACGCCAAACGCCAACGCACTTGGTTTAGACGAAATAAAAAGATTATGTGGCGATAGCTACAGGCCCACGAGGAGTCGAACCTCGAACTACGGTTTTGGAGACCGTTGTTTTACCATTGAAACTATAGGCCCACGAGAACTTGGGCGAGTAAACTTTTATCGTCACCTGAGCCTACTTGCGGATAAAGCCGTAAAAATCTACTCGCTTGAGTGGAGTATACTATTTTTTTGCCTCTTTGTGCATAGTAGAAGCCTTGCACCACTTACAGTACTTTTTGAGCTCTATTTTACGCTCCACCTTCTTGCGGTTTTTGCTACTCCAATAGTTAATCCGCTTGCACTTCCCGCAGGCGAGCTTGATGAGGTTATCCTGTGACATACTGGGGGAACTATACCAGTCCTGATATACTTTTGCAATAAGTTCTATGAACCCTTACGCTTTTCCAATTCTCTCGCCGCTTTATATGTCTTAAACAATGATGTCCCTAAATCTAACAGGATTTCCGTTCCTGACTTCTGTTTATCGTCTTCAATAATCTGCTTTGTTACAGAAGTGAGGAAACTGAACTTCATTTCTTTTTTTAATTCATCTTCCGTAAGATTCTCCAAACGCTTACCATATACCATAAGCCTGCCCAGCCATTCACTCACAGCTTTCTCTTGATCTTTTAAATCCTCAAGACGCACTCCTTGCTTTTCCAGATTTCGGAAAAAATAAGACTGTTTCTGTTTTTCTTCTTGAGACAAAGAGAGGTACTCTTCATATTTTTTATACGCCCAATCAAATGTGTCGGTGACAACATCGTCTTTCTCTCTCACTTCATTTTCATTCTGCGATTCTTCACCTCCCAGTCCCCAATGTTCTTCCTGTGGCTCAGCGGTCACTTCGCTCAGTTTCGGCGTGGTGTCTATTTCTTTTTCTTCTTCTTTTTCTTTTTCCTCCGGCGCTTCCGGCGATAGATAACCCTCGGCCTTTAAGAGCGACTCCTTCGCCAATGCATCCAAAGCATCCGCAATATATTCCTTTCTTCCACCCTTATTCAGATTCAGTCTGGCCTCATTCGCCACAAAGAAACGATATGATTCAAGATCAAAATTCTTAAAGAAACGATGGAGTTTCATTATTTTATTTGAATCTCTTGATGCCATGAGGTCTGAGAAAACAAAGCCAATCTGGCTCGCAGTTATATTGAGTACAGATTTTACCTGCTCTTTTATCAGACCAAACCTGCTTTTTCTCTCTTCATATCCTTGTACAATCTTTTCTATATCATATTTTTCTCCAGCAATTCTTGCATTTTCCGCGCCAAAAGTTTTAATATCGGCAGGACTACATCCAAACACTTTCCATGCACTAAATTGAGCAGTTTCTTCTACAAGGTTATCTTCCGGCTTTTCAAGATAATGTCTATATGCTTCGGCCTGTTCATAAGCAAGATTTTCCAAAGAAGCCATCAGGTGAGCTCTCTCCGGATCATTAATTCTCTCCACGCCTAATCCTTTTTGTTCTATCTCTTGTTTTGGCTGCTCAAATGAAGGTTTTTCCATCATATAATGTTAAAACAATTTTCTATAAAAATAAATATCTCGATGCCCCCGACAGGAATTGAACCTGTATTACGAGCTTCGGAGGCCCGTGTTCTATCCGTTAAACTACGGGGACTACTCTGTTCACGCCGTGCTTATCGTGGTGCGTAGGGAGGGATTCGAACCCCCGTAGCCCAAAGGGCGACAGATTTACAGTCTGTTGCGATTGACCGCTCCGCCACCTACGCAAAAGAGACACTCGCGGGAAGTATATCATACCCGCACAGAGTTACGCCATTGCCCTCTCGGTATGCTTTTCGGTTGACTTGCGGCTTCGTATCTTCCCCGAGCGCAGAAGTTCCACCTTTGGCTCTCCGTTCACTATTGTAACTGATACGGCGCCACCACCACGCACTTTCTGTGTAATGATGAACTCCGCTACCGGATTGAGTACTTTATCTTGGATGAGACGCTTTAAAGGCCGCGCGCCGTAGTGCGGATCAAAACCTTTTTCACCAAGATAGTCTAAGGCCGCCTCGCTCACCTCAAGTTCAATATCTTTTGTCTTGAGTCGTGCAGAGACAATAGCAATTTGATTACCCACAATCTCCTTGAGCACTTCTTTACTCAAGATATTAAAGAAGATGATGTCATCTACACGGTTTAAGAATTCGGGCTTAAAGCGTTCTTTCAAGCTTTCCAAAATTCGTTCTTTCACCATCGCATTATCACGCACTATTCCTCCCTCACTAAACCCGAGTGTCCCCTGACGGTTCAAGGCATCACTTCCGATGTTAGAGGTCATAATGATCACTGTGTTCTTGAAATTCACCACACGACCCTTAGAGTCCGTGAGGCGTCCATCATCTAGAACCTGAAGAAGAATGTTAAAGACTTCGGGGTGCGCCTTCTCAATCTCGTCAAAAAGTACCACTGAATACGGACGATGCCGCACCATCTCTGTAAGCGCTCCACCCTCATCATAGCCAACATAGCCGGGTGGCGAGCCGATCATCTTTGAGATGGCATGTTTTTCCATATACTCGCTCATATCCACGCGGATAAGCGATTTCTCATCATTGAACATAAATTCAGCGAGTGCCTTCGCAAGTTCAGTCTTCCCCACTCCTGTTGGTCCCAAGAAGATGAAGGACCCAATCGGCCGCTTGGGGTCAGACATACCCGCGCGAGAACGCTTTACTGCATCTGAGATCTTCTTAATTGCTTCGCGCTGCCCGAGAACCCGCTTACCCAAATCTTCTTCCATACGCCCCAGCTTCTCTGCCTCCTCCTCTAACATTCGACGCACCGGTATTCCCGTCCACCGTGCCACCACCGAGGCAATATCCTCACCCGTCACATCCTCTTTAGTAATTTTTCGGAAACTCTGTAATTTTTTCAACCGTGACTCTTTTGCCTTTAGCTCTTTGGTAAGCTCTGGGATGCGTCCGTAGCGAATCTCCGCCGCCTTTGAGAGATCGGCATTCATCTCTGCGCGTTCAGCTTCTACGCGCGCGGTCTCCAGCTTTTCTTTGATATCGCGGATACTACCAATTGCCTCTTTCTCATTCTCCCATCGTAGCTCTAATTCCCCTGTCTTTTCGCGCAGGTTTGCAATTTCTTTTTCAATCTCTTTTATGCGCACTTTGCCTTTCGTATCCGTGTGTGCCTGCCTCGCCGAGTCAAGACGAGTATTAACTTCTTCTTTGAGTGCCTCTTGCTCAACCTGTAAGCGCATAATATCACGCTGTGCCTTTTCCAAGGCCTCTGGCTTATTCTCTAATTCTAAACGAAGTGCCGACGCGGCTTCATCAATAAGATCAACCGCCTTGTCGGGCAAAAAGCGATCTGAAATGTAGCGTGATGATAGTGTCACCGCCGCAACAATCGCCTCGTCGGTAATGCGAATACCGTGATGTAGCTCATACTTCTCTTTGAGTCCACGCAGAATAGTGATCGCATCATCTGTGGATGGCTCTTCAATATGTACCGGCTGAAAGCGTCTCGTGAGTGCCTGATCTTTTTCTATATGCTTCTGATACTCCTTTAAGGTAGTCGCTCCCACTGCGCGCAGTTCTCCGCGTGCAAGCGCAGGCTTGAGCATGTTTGAGGCATCCAAAGCGCCTTCTGCTGCGCCGGCGCCCACAATAGTATGGATCTCATCAATGAAGAGAATAATTTTATTTCCCGCGCGCTCAATCTCTTTCAAAATATTTTTAAGCCGCTCCTCAAACTCTCCACGATACTTAGTGCCTGCCATAAGGAGACCCAGATCAAGAGAGACAATCTCTTTATCCTTCAATGACTCTGAAACATCGTTGTGCGCAATACGGAGTGCAAGTCCTTCAACGATAGCGGTCTTCCCCGTCCCCGCCTCTCCAATCAAGATAGGATTATTTTTTGTACGACGAGAGAGGATCTGCATAATGCGCTTAATCTCCTCATCGCGACCAATCACCGGATCAAGCTTATCTGCGCGAGCAAGTTCGGTAAGGTTTTTTGTATACTTCTCTAAGTTGCGGAGCTTTTTGCCTCCCTGTGCCTCCTCCATGCCGCCATTTTTCAGTTCTTCCAATATACGCATAAGTGCTTCGCGTCCCACACGGAAACGGGTCAAAATCTCTTTTGCCTGACTGGGGACATCAAGGAGTGCAAGGAGGATGTGCTCGGTAGATACAAACTCATCATGCATTCCAGACGCAAGCTTACCCGACTGATCAAACACATGCACCAGCTCTTGTGTTAAGTATATCTGGTAGGAGGGAGAGAGCACTGGGGAGCCCTCTGGCGCCTCAATGGAGTCCAGCACATAGTCAGTGAGGAGCATGGTGTCAACATCTAATTTATCTAAGATGGTTAGAACAACACTCTCTTCTTGCAACAAGAGTGAAGCCAAAAGATGTGCCGGATTTACTTGGTTTTGACCGCGCTCTATGGCGAGCTCGTGCGAGCGACGGATTGCCTCTCGCGCTTTAGTGGTGAAATTATTGAACGGTGGCATAAGTTGTGTACTTCGCTCTTAAATGGATATTAAATTGTACAACCGTTACTTGATCGAGTCAAGTAGTTTTTTAATAGAAAAAGAACTAATAGCAACACGCTCATCGGCATTAATTCCAATCAGATCTCCGCGGATATCAATAAGTGGGCCTCCGATAGACTGTGCTCCAATGGCCTGCGAGTCAATCTTTTGTAGTGTACTCGTTGCACCATTCACGCTAGTGATAATGCCCACTGAAAGTACTTTGTCATCAGCCGCGGTCGTTCCGAGTGCAATTGAGGTCTGACCAGGTGTAATGCCAGAATCGGCAAAACTAATTGATGAAAGCTTTTTGTCGGCGTCCTTTGTCCCTGCGGGGAAGAGTGGTGTATAGAGTGCAATGCCTGTCTCAGCGTCCACACTTACAAGCTTAAGGCTCACCTTCTCTTTCTCATTCACATGAATCTCATAGCTGTCATCCTTTGCCGCTTCACCCATTGTTGCAATATAGGTTCCATCTACTATTGCAAATCCAACTTTTGTTGAGGTACTCTTTGTACTGTAAATGGTCAAGACTGCAGGACTTGCTTTTTTAACCGCTTCAACAACTAGATCGTCAACATTGATGACGGTAGATACCTCTTTTACTACGGTCTTTGTCTCTCCTGGGATCACCTTTTCTACTGTGCGTTCCACCACACGATTAATGGTCTGCGAGACCGTCGTCGGTGCCTCTTGCATCAGAGACACGGTAACAATACCCGTTGCAATGGAAGTTACAAAACTCACCAAGATGGTAAGCAATACTATTTGACTGTGATTGAGATCGTCCATCATATAGCACCGGTAAATCGTCTATTAACTTCACTCCACTGTATCACATTTTTAAACGCGGTGACATAGTCTGCACGGCGATTTTGGTAGAGCAGATAATATGCATGTTCCCACACATCAAGAGTAAGAATTGGTGTCTTACCTTGGGAGAGCGGTGTATCTTGATTGGCCGTAGACATAATAGATAGTGTCTCTCCATCTTTGACGAGCCACACCCATCCGCTCCCAAAGAGTCCCAGCGAGATATCTTTCCAGCGTTCCCAAAATGCATCCACACTACCAAAAGAGTTAGTGAGTGCTGCAGAGAGTGCTGCGTCCGGTGCTCCAGACGATTTTGCAGGACCAATGAGCGTCCAAAATAAAGAATGATTACTGTACCCACCACCGTGGTTCTGAATGACGGTTCTGACAGCCTCTGGGACCAGCGTAATATCACGGAGTAACTTTTCCAGCGGTACCTCGGCAATCTCAGGATACTCTGCGAGTGCGGCGTTTAATTTATCAAGATAGGTCTGATGATGTTTCGTGTGATGCAATTCCATCGTGCGCGCATCTATAAATGGCTCAAGCGCGTCGTACGCGTAACTTAACGGTGGAAGGTTGTACATGTGTGTAGTATATCAGAAACTGCATCAAGCACTGTAACAATATGGTCTCGCGTTACAAAACGAGGGAGAGAAAAACGGACAGCACCCTCCACACGCCATGGCTCATTGGAGAGTGCACGGATAATGTGCGAGCTTCCACGAGTGCGCGACGAGCATGCGCTCCCCGTCGCCGCGGCAATGCCGCGACGGTCAAGCTCCAGTACCATACGCTCCCCGCTCATTTGTTTGAAAGAGACATTCACTATTTGCGGAAGACAGTTATGACGAGGACTATTAAGTACTGTGCCAGAAAGAGAGAGAAGCCCTTCGCACAATTCAGTGCGCAGAAGTGAGAGCCGCTCTGCTTCTTCTTTTCTAGATGAAGTAGCAAGACTGAATGCTTCAGCAAGCCCAATGCAATGTGCCACATCTTGAGTGCCAGAGCGCAACCCGTATTCCTGTCCACCACCGTAGTGAAGTGGAGAACAATTTGTCCCCTCACGCACATAAAGAAAGCCTGTGCCACGCGGCCCATAAATCTTTGCGCCACTTACCGTCATAAGATCAACTCCGAGTGTCTCTACCATGGTAGAGAGCGTACGCGGTGCTTGACAGGCATCACTATGTAAGTACGGGTATACACGCGCATGCGCTCGGCTATACTCACGCACAATCCTAGAGATTTCTCGGATTGATTGTATAGTCCCAATCTCATTATGTGCGAGATGAATTGTGATTAAAAAAGTATCGGGGGTAAGTGTATCCGCAAGATCTCGGGGGTTAATGCGTCCATCAGTATCAACCGGTAGTTCTACAATCGTGCAGCCCCTCCTCTCTAATTCACGAAGTGCTTCACGGATTGACGAGTGCTCAATTGTACTGGTAATGATAGTTCCACGAGGATTCCCCATCCCGTACGCACTACCAAAAAGCGCAAGATTGTTCCCCTCTGTACCACCAGAAGTAAAAATAATCTCGTGTGACTTTGCGCCAATATCTTGTGCAATACGGCTCCTCGCCCGCTCTAGGGCGCTGTGCGCCTCCTCGCCCGCACGGTGTAGACTTCCCGGGTTTGCATAGTATTCTTGTTCTGCAGTGTGCATTACGGCGGAGACGGAGGCGTCTACTGGCGTTGCCGCCGCACTGTCAAAGTCAATTCTCTCCATAGAGGCATTGTAAACGCGACCACATCTTTTGCAAAATGGCCATAAACGGGTATACTCTGATGTGTATGGACGAACAGACGATCGTGTACGCACTCATCGGCATTATTGCCGTGCTCTGTGTATGGATTATCTGGCTTGAAATACGCCTTGGGAGACTCTTTAGAGGTAAGCGGGCAGAGAGCCTAGAACATGTACTCATTGATATGGGCAAGTTTATGGACGAGCTGGACGCAGCACACAGAAAGATTGAGACACGGATGGAAGAGATGAATGGACGAGTGAAGCGGAGCATCCAAGGAGTTGAGACTGTGCGCTTTAATCCATTCTCCGACGCGGGAGGGAATCAAAGCTTTGCGACTGCACTTCTGAATGAGCATGGAGATGGGGTGGTTATCTCTTCTCTCTACTCACGAGATAATGTGAGTGTGTACTCAAAACCAGTCAAAGGCTATCAGAGCGAGTTCCAGCTCACAAAAGAAGAGCGAGACGCGATTGAACATGCACACGCGTAAGCTATGTACACACAATGGCACAAAAATCTACACAACAAAAAACGATTCGGGGCCCCATCGTGGCAGTCATGGGACATATTGACCATGGGAAATCAACGCTCCTAGATTACATACGAAATACAAATGTTACGGAGACTGAAGCTGGTGGTATTACGCAACATGTAAGCGCTTATGAAGTGCAACACGGGGCGCGGTCTATAACTTTTCTGGATACTCCGGGACATGCGGCATTTCAGACAATGCGCGAACGGGGAGCACGCATTGCAGATATTGCCATTCTCGTTGTAGCGGCAGATGACGGAGTAAAAGCACAGACGCTAGAGGCAATCAAGGCAATTACCGAGAGCGGAATCCCATACATCGTCGCTATCAATAAAATAGATAAGAACGGTGCTTCTGCTGATCGAGCAAAGCAAACACTCGCGGAAGTCGGCATTTTAGTAGAGAGTTACGGCGGTAGCATCCCTTGCGTACTCACCTCTGCAAAGAGCGGTGAAGGAATACAGGAGCTCTTAGATATGATTATCCTTGTCGCCGAGATGGAGGCACTCACTGGCGATCATTCACGGCCAGCACAGGGCTTTGTACTGGAAAGTTCACTTGACCCCAAGTCAGGACCACTCGCCACACTCATACTTAGGGACGGAAGTATCCATGTAGGAGACTGCGTTGCTGCGGGGATACATGTGGCAAAAGTGAGAAAATTGGAAAACTTTCTAGGTGTCTCGGTGAAGGAAGCGTCTTGCCCCGCTCCGGTGCGTATCTTTGGTTTTAGCTCCGTACCGCAAGCAGGAGATGAGTTCAACACATTCACAAATAAAAAAGATGCGGAACAGTACATAGAAAAATGCCAGATCACAAAAATCAAGAATCAAAAGAATGAACAGACGGGCCAGGTGGTAGAAAAGTTTGAAATTCCTATTGCAATCAAGGCAGATACTTTTGGGACGCTGGAAGCATTAAAAAAAGAAGTGAGTAAACAAACAACTGAATCGGTACACTTACACATCGTTCACGAGGGAGTGGGACCGATTACCGAAAATGACATTAAGACTGCGGGCGGATCATCACAGGCTCTTGTGATTGGCTTTGCTGTAAAGATAGAACGGAGTGCGCAGGATCTGGCAGACAAGCTTGGTATCAACATAAGTTCATTTGACATCATTTATAAGATGAGTGAGTGGCTCGCTGAAGAAGTAGCAAGACGGACTCCTAAACAGAGCTCGGAAGAGGTAGTGGCCAAAGTGAAGGTGATAAAAATCTTTACCACAGGAAAAGGCAAGCAGGTCATTGGAGGAGAGGTGCTGGAAGGAACAATCAAAAAAGATTTGAACGCAAAGATTGTACGCCGTGGGAATGAGGTCGGACGCTGCCGCATTGCAGAATTACAGAAAGATCGCTCTGTCGTGGGGAGCGTAGGTGAAGGTAGTCAGTTTGGCAGTCTGATTAAGTGCGATATTGATGCGGCGTCTGGAGACATACTTGAGGTCGTTGCGGTTATAGAGCGATAAGGTATAGTAAGTGCTATGCGCAAGCACGAACGCACGGAGTCGCTCATTCAAGAGCTTGCTGGGTCCTTTATTTCTGAGCAGACAACAGGAAAGTCACTCTTGACTGTCGTGGATGTGCAACTCTCTATGGATAGGCGGACGGCGAGAATCTTTGTATCCGTCTTCCCTCGTGAGCATCAGGGAGAAGCACAGTCATTTCTCACGCGACAAGGGCGAGACTTTCGGGCATATGTGATGGAGCACGCGCGACTTCAGACAATCCCACATATGGAGTTCATTGTTGGCGCATCAGCTGTTTGACATAAGGCGTAGTGGCGAAGTGGTAACGCAGCGGTCTGCAAAACCGCGATGCGTGGGTTCGATTCCCACCTACGCCTCCTTCAATCCGCATAAGACGGAACGAACATAGTTAAAAAACCTATATTTGTTCAACTTCCGAGATTTAACATTCTGGTAAAGAACTTTTGAAATCGTTACTATAACTATATTGCCCGGGTGGCGGAATCGGTATACGCGCACGACTTAAAATCGTGTGCCGCAAGGCGTGTGGGTTCGACCCCCACCCCGGGCACAAAATATTTCATTGCTCACCCGCTTTTTTTCTGTTAGATTTTAGCTATTCCGCCCATAGCTCAGCTGGTAGAGCAGACGGCTCTTAACCGTAAGGTCGTAGGTTCGAATCCTACTGGGCGGATAAATAAAAAAGACCGCCGGACAAGATAATGGTTATGATAATAACGCATTATGTTCGGCGGTCTTGGGGAGGAGCTACTGAAGTGGAGCAGACCAGAGTCTATCCATTTCATTCAATACAAACTGAGTTCGTTCATATCTCTTGATATAAAGTTGAGGATCTTCCCGCTCCACCACCTGGGATGGTAGAGACGGAGATTCTACTATGTACGGGATCTCTGCCCACTGTCTATCTGCTTGGCGGCCAATCAGGCAACCAAATGCAAATAGAAATATGGCACCAATGAGTAGCCCGATTGCAAAAACTCTATTGAGTGCTGAACGCATCTCTAGTCGTGTCATCCTAAAGTCTGCTTCCTCTGCAGATCTTTTTTCAATCTGAAGCGGTGTTAACTTTTTCATCCCCGTCCTCCTAAGTGTTGTAAAGAGCATCCTAGCCTTATTCTAATATAGCATATCTGTAAAAATTGTCAAGTATCCCCTCTTTTGTTACACTTACGACTATGGGCGGGTGGTGAAATTGGCAGACACGTTAGCCTTAGGAGCTAATGCTCGCAAGAGCTTGAGGGTTCAAGTCCCTCCCCGCCCACTTCTTTGTCAAAACTTCGCGGTATAGAGCATACTCCTGCTATAATAGAGTCACCAATGTCCTCACAACTCTTTCTTCTCTGTGTTCTTTTCTTTCTTCTCGCAAAGTCGGCAGACATTGTTATCGTCGGAATCCGCGGTATTGCTGAGAAGCTCAACATTAATCTTTACTTTGCCGGCATCTTACTTGGCTTTTTTACCTCACTTCCCGAGATGAGTATCTCATGGAGCACACTCGCGAGCCACGCAGTGGATGCCTCGGTGGGTAACCTCTACGGTGGGACTATCGTGCTTTTTGGATTCATTCTCGGACTCTCTCTCGTTGCTAACAGAGTAGTCTGCACTGATGGCAAGTGGAAGAGTATCCTCCCCATTACACTCTACCTCGCGCTGCCAATTCTCCTCGCCTTAGATGGACGCTTGGGGAGCAGTGATAGCGGCATCCTTATGCTCGGATATTTCTTGGTGCTCTACTTCACCTACACACAACACAAGTTAGAGACGGTCCCTGTGTATAGAAAAGAAGTGCGTGAGACTGTTGCGCCAGAGATACTCACCATCATGGCAGGTCTTATGGGTGTCTTTCTTTCTGCGCATTTAATTGTGCGTACGACACTCTCCATTCTTGCGCTCTATCCTATACCGCTCTTTAGCGTGGGACTCTTTGTATACGGACTCGGAACCAATCTCCCCGAGATTATGATTAGTATCCGTTCGTGGAGACAACACATCCGTGACCTCTCGGTGAGTAGCTTGCTTGGCTCCGCAATTACTAACGGACTTATCTTTGGCACACTCGCATTTATAAGTCCACTTCTCATACAGCGCGATCCACAGTTTATGATCACGGGCATCACATTCATAGGGCTCCTCGCCGTTGTTACCATCGCCTATCACTCTCACAGGCGCTTCACCCGTGGAGAGGGCTACGCTCTCCTTGCAGTCTACGGCAGCTTTCTCATTGCATCATTCCTCGTAAGCTAGTGCAATGACCTGCTCAACCTCAGAGGTTGAGCATATAAAGGTTTTATAGAAATGTTAAAAACTCGTGGTTGCATATATTGACATCTATATAGCTTTCTGCTATAATATATATGGATTGATCACTGGGTAATGATCACCTGCGTTGCAGGCCCGTACCCAATTTTGACAAGAGGAGGAGAAAAAAATGAGTTCAGATCCAATGCCAACCGTAATTGAGGAAGTATGCTGTACCGACCCATCATCAGATCAAATACCACCTGAAGAAGATCTCTCTCACTATTACTGGCTGATAGTTCTTGTTATAAATGGAATCTTTATTTTAGGAGAGATTCTGGCATCAACTATCAGTTCAGACATCAAGTTCTTGGGGACATCACTTAGTTGGACTGCGATCATGATGATTCTCCATACACTCTACACAGTAGCGAGTATCGTAATCCTCGGACCACAATGGCAAGGTTCATTTGTGTTTCTCGGGAGGCCACTCTTTAATATCTCTTCGGGTCCTCACTATGTTCCTGCCGGGATCTGTTCCATCGCCAGAGTCACAAGACTCGTTGAAGAGTTGGAGCTCCCCGGAGAACCAGAAGAAATATGGCACGGAGATGAGAGTCAGGGGCAAACACTTCCTGCGGGCAAAGTTCCTCCCATTCGCATCCCCTGCAAAGGGTATGAGGATGGAGAAAAAGAAGGAAGTAAGAACGACTTACTTGCTCTCCGTCTCACTATTGAGCCTTCATTCGTAGTCCGATTTCGTATCTTTAGTCCAACAACTTTTATTGTACGGGTCAAAGATACGAGTGAATTGAAACGACAAATACAAGACATCATCGTCTCAGCATGTGGTCCGGAATTCGCAAAAAAGACCGTCGCAGAAGTGTTAGAAAAATGGCATGATATTAATGAACTCTTAGACAACAAAGTCAATAGGGTAGTAACCGAATGGGGAGTTAAAGTAGTCAACTGTCAGATGAAAGAGGCCGGCATCCCCCATCGTACAAACAGTGCACTCATCGACCTTGGAGTCGCGCGCAGTAACAGTATTGCAACCGCTACTCGTGCAGAAGGAGAGAAAAAGCGTCTTACCCTTGAAGGTGAGGGTCGTGCATCAGCAATTCGTTCAGAAACAGATGCAAGGACAGCGGGACTCTTTGCACAGATAAGTGCATTGAGCGGGCTTCCGCAGGAGTTGATTCGTGCAACACTCGCCGCAGAAGCTGCTCCGCGTGTTATGCGAGAAGCAAAAGCCTCTGTAGTACTTGGAAGTAATGCGAATGACCTGCAAAGCTCCCTCATCGGGGCAGCACAGGTAATCAACAAAATCAAAGAGACGGAGGAGAGATCATGACTGGTGCATACCTGCTGTTTACCATTCTTACGATTATTACGATTGGGTTTATTGCCAAGAACTTGGCAGCGAATCTATCACTGGATCTACCGAAAGATATACTCCCTTCGTCTACAGACAAGAAGAAGTGGAAAGTATTCTTTAATCATTCAGTGGCAATCGATGTAAGTGCGTGGTTACTGACGGTCATTGCGGTCATTTGTTTGTTTCCAGTGCTATGCTGGCAGGCAATCACGCGGTATCCGGGCTTGATACTCGGATCTCATGCAATACTCCTTACATGCGTTCTTATGTGGAGAAAGGAAGGATCTAACACAGGGAAGTGGTTCTTGACTATCGTACTCGTTGTCGCGTTCTTGATCGCTCTCGGTGAAAGAAAACTTCTACCAAGAGTGCCGGGCTTTACAACGGAACAGAAACGGATAATCGTTGAAAAGAAGAAGACTGAAATCCGCGGTCCATACACTGAGATTGAGGTTACAGAAGACAAGTGGAGCGATCCCATCATCAGAATAGATGGCTGGAACTGGAGTCTCGATTACCACGCGGAGAAGAAGGCGCAAATCAAAATCGAGCGTGGTGACAAGATCCTAGGTGAGTGGGAGTTTGGCGGAGGACTACCTCCTGTTACTACGATATCAGCACGGCCAAGAGACAGAATCTTTTTCAAGTCCCTAGACGGGACTCAAAAGATTTCTGTCCAGTATATTGACCGCTCGTAATCTCTCCTCCCTCTTGTACACAAAACCCCCTTTGCGATTATTGCAAAGGGGGTTCTTTTTTTGCGTTGCTATTAGCACCCGATAGTGTTACAGATCGCTCTCATAATACCGAATGCCGAGACCATAATGGTGAGGCCAATAATCCCCCAGATCATATGCTGTCTCCCCTTTTCAACTCGTTCTGCATTATCCTTAGCAAGAAAGAGTTCCGCCATACCATAGAGGAAGACGAGCAAGGCTACCGCCATCAGTCCCGTAACACCCGGCTGAACGATATACGTAAGGATCCTATCAAGGAGAGGGATTTCCATTTAATGAGTTTCTACTCACTAGCTATCAATCCCAGGGACTCCAGGAGTCGGTACGGTCGTCCCTGTATCAACTCCTATTGTATCAAGAACAAAGTTTACCAAACCCCACACACCTACAATTGCGGCAAGGATGATAACACCATAGATGATGGTACCGCGAGCTCCCTTCTTCTTCGCATCATCATCTCCCGCATTGATGTATTGAATAAGTCCCCAGATGAAGACGAGGAGAGCAACACCGATCAAGATCGGTACCGCACGCGTGACCCAGTCCTCAATATTACTAAACCAGGAATTAACCGTGCTCACATTCTGAGCGAGTGTGACTAGTGGGAAGAGCACAATACCTGCGGGGACTGAGAACGCAACTGCTTTATAAATTTTTTCTTTCATGATTCTTCTATTAATAATTAGACCTAATAATGATACTTAATCAAACCGTGGTGTTGGCAGAGCAGAGTTCACATCTCCTGAATCAAAGAAGGTGTTCTGCACCACCTGCACCAATCCCCACACCGAGACCATCACCGCAAGGATGATGATACCCCAAAAGATCATTTGCCGAGCTTCTTGCTGGGCCTTTGGATCATTGACCTTTGTTATATATTTTACCAGAGACCAAATAAAGAGCAAAAGCGCAACTCCAAAAAGAAGTGTGATGAGGGGAGAAATGATGCTCTGGGTAAACTTGCCAACGAGAGATTCAAAAGACGGATCAGAGCTCGCAGGAATTAAATCTGCACTTGCTAACAGAGGAGCACATAGGAGAAGAGGGAGAAAAATATATTTATACATACGGTTGTACGGTAGTGAATATAACCGACCCGTCTCCCAACTGCCCAACCGTCCCCTCAATGGCTGACTTGAGGACGAAGGCGCCGAGCATAATGGCTGCCCCAATAACAACCCAGAGGAAGGCTTGTTTTGCTTTAGCAATCTCTACTGGATTACCACGCGCTTTGACGAAGAGGAACCCTGTCCAGATGATGAGTATCGCGATCACCGGCGTCATAATCTGCAACACTAGACCCATAATCGCAGTAATAAACTCGTCCAAGGTATTGTACCTTAATGGATTGTCTATACGAAAGTTAACATCTGGTGGAGTGTTAGCGTCTGCAGAAGGTGGTGGAGTAGTAGCATCAGCTTGTGCAAATACTTGGACAGGAGTACTGCACAGACTAAATAGTAACAGCAGTGGCAGAGCAAATATCAGTGAGTACTTCATACTCATTAATTCAACGGATTATTCTTTAATAATACATCAAGGATGGTATCTATGATAAGCCACGCGGCGAGAACAAAGAAGAATCCAATGAGTACATTTTGGAGTATTTTTTTTGCCTCCTCACGCGGTCCTGGTTTATCCATACTGGTAAGGTACTTAAATCCTGCGTACATGATGGCAAGTGTAGCGAGAGGTGCCGCAATATAAAAGGCGAGAAAGTAGATCACATTCTGGATAAGCCTCGCGAAGTCTTTAAAAGTACAGGTATCATTATCCTTCCCACAGGGTATGAGGCCAGTGCTCACGGCACTTACATAAAGTGGGGTGAGGATAATCAAGAAGACGAGAGTAATAGCGAAGAAGCGTCTCATATTAGCGTAGATTCAAGAGTGTGGAGAGTTCCTGATGAGCACGAGAGACCGCACTTGAGGACTCCATACTCCCTACGACGGTGGACTGAACCATCATGCCAAAGATCGTCTCTGTCTCTCTCGGATTCGGATCAAGCCATCCGCGTGATATGAGAGCTGATTGGTCTATGACTGCGCGTAGTGCATCAGCCGAATTGGTAGCAAGCACATCACGTCGTGCGCTCGCGACAGAGAGAACCGAGGCAATTTCTGTTGAGAACTCTTTTGCAGTTAGAATCTGTACAGCAACCAGCGCGAGCGTGGGGTTAGTGGTACGGCGAAGTATAGCAGCTCCGTACAAGTTGCCGTAGGTGAGAGACTTCCCCGCCCCACGCTGTGGGACCAACGCCATATCAAAGTTGAGGTGTGGATTTTTCTCCCGCAGTTCGGGAAGCTCACTGGCGAGCCCTAAATACACAGCAAGCATGCCAGAGGAAAATGCGTTCTTTGATTTGGGGAGCGTCCCCGACCAGGTATAGGACGTCTTTCCACGGCTCGCAAACTGGGTAAAGAAGTTGAGTGCAGAAACCGCTGGAGAGACGCTTTGGTCGCTGTCACTCCCCAGATCACTCATGTATCCCGCACCCTCGCGTACTCCCACAATAGAACTCCCCGCTTGCAGAAAGAGGAGGGAGAGAATATCTTTTGCATGATCTACATTACTAAAGTCTCCTAACGCAAGCGCACTCTTTTCTATTACGCCTTGCGCATCCGTAGTCGTGAGTGCCTGCACTACCGAGCGGCCAGAACTCGCATCCACAAATTGACTCCAGAGTGTGGGGATCTTGGCATAGCCTGCACTGGTAAGAGAGTCATTATTTACATACATCACCACCGGATCAACATAGAGCGGGAGTGCGAGGATGCCACCACTGGTTTGGAATAATGTCCCCTCACTCACAAATGTATCTTGGTATTCGCGTGCAGAGACCGCCTTATATGGAATAGGGGTAATCTTATCTGCATGTTGATACACCAGAGTATGCGGTAAGATGATAACATCAGGCCCTTCTCCGCGAGCAAGCGCTGATACTAATTTTGTCTCAAAGCTTACACTAGGAACCGCGACATACTTTATTTCAACTTTACCCCCCTTTAGCACATCAGTATTGTTGAGCGCGGTGTTAAATGTTGCCTCAGGGATACTTCCCCACACTACCACCGTTCCCCCTCCTGCCCTGTGAGAACCAAAGCCAGGTATCACCCCAGAAAAGATAAGCACCGCAAAAATGATGAAGAATATGAAGACCCCGATCACCCCGACTTGAAAAAATGAAATATCTTTCATAGTAATTAAGGTTTCTGCACCACGATACCCCAGTGTTGTGCTCCGGCGCTCAACTCCGTAATAAATACAAAACCTGCTTCAATAAAAATTGCTTTCCCTTGCGTTGCGGTCACCAGCTCCGCAGATGAGGGGCCAATACCGTTAGGCGAGGCGCTCCAGTCAATGACGAGAGCCTTAGCTCCAGACTTTAAAACACGAAAAGCTTCTTTCGCCAACGCAGTTTTGTCTTCGGATTGGAAGAGTACATTAGAGATGACAACGGCGTCCAATGAGTTCTCTACAATTTTAGATCCGCCCACCCGATCAATGTCACCCCAGATCGTCTCAACATTTGAGAGACCATTTTCAATCGCCTGTGCGGCAAGTTTTTCTGCAAGCTCTTTCTGCACTTCTACCGCATAGACCTTACCATCGCGCCCCACCATCTGGGCGAGCGCGAGGGTATAAGCTCCACTCCCCGCGCCAAAGTCAGCTACGCGCGAACCTGGCGCAAGAGTAAGAACCTGGATATTCTCACTTGGTTGAGCAAAGCGTGATCCTACTCCTTCCATCCACATTAGTATACTAGAGAAAGGTGAGTGACGCCAATGAATCCCCATCACGAAGCTTCATAATGCGCACACCCTGTGTCTGCCTACCGTGTGCAGGGATCTCTTTAATAGCGGTCCTAATCACCTGCCCGTGCTTGGAGATGGCGACCAGTTCTTCATCATCCTCACCTACTACGCGAGACAAGATGACATTACCTGTCTTACTAGTCAATTTCATTGTTTTAATGCCGGAGCCACCGCGCTTTTGTATTTTATACTCACGCACTGGAGTCCGCTTACCAAAACCGCTCTCACTCACGCTTAAGTATGCCGAGGATTCTACTTCCTTAGGGACGGTATCGGCAGATACCACTTCATCACTCCCCTTAAGTAGCATTGCGCGCACACCACCTGCTGCACGACCCATCTCGCGCACATCAGATTCTTTGAAGCGTATCGCTTGCCCCTTCTTACTTGAGAGTAGTACGGTATCTCCACTATTTACAAGGAGTGCGGAGTGGAGCAGATCACCGGATGCCAGTTTGATGGCGATGAGCCCACTCCGGCGTACATCTTTGAAACTCTCCGCGGAGACTTTCTTCACCACACCTTGCTTGGTCACCATCATTAGAGAAAGCCTTGATGTCTTGAACTCCTTGGGAAAGGCGAGCACCGAGGTAATCTGTTCGTCGCCCGAGAGCGAGAGGAAGTTCATAATGGATTTACCTCTCGTTGCGCGGCGGCCTTCGGGGATCTCGTACATCTTGGTCTGGTAGGCCTTGCCACGGTTAGAAAAGAAGAGGAGATCTGAATGTGTGTTTGTTGTCAAGAAGGTAGTTACGAAATCTTCCTCCTTCGTATTTAGGTCAACCACACCCACGCCGCCACGGCGCTGTGATTTGTACTCTGTTGGGTCGGTGCGCTTCACATAGCCACCCGAGGTAAGTGTAAGAACACTCTCTTTCTCTGGTACCAAGTCCTCATCGGTAATCTCAGAGGCTCCTTGACGCACCACCGTTGTGCGACGAGAGTCGCTATACTTCTCTTTAATCTCTTCAAATTCACGCTTGATGAGAGTGAGAAGTTTTTTAGGACTATTGAGTAGCTCGCGTAACTCCTCAATGAGCGCTTGCACACTCTTGAGCTCATCTTCTATCTTCTTGCGCTCAAGACCTGCAAGGCGAGAGAGCTTCATTTCCAAAATTGCTGTCGCCTGCAGGTCAGAGAACTTGAAGCGGGAGCAGAGGTTAGCATGTGCCTCGGCGGTATCTTTTGACTTCTTAATGAGTTGAATGATCTCATCAATGTGGTCAAGGGCCTTCTTGAGTCCTAGGAGTATATGTTCGCGCTCTTCTGCCTTGCGTAAGTCGTAGCGCGTGCGTCGAGTGACAATTTCCTTACGATGACCCAAAAAGTTTTGGAGCATATCCTTAAGCGAGAGTAGCTCCGGCACACCATCCACCAAGGCAAGCATATTGTAGTGGAACACAGTCTCAAGGTCAGTGTGCTTGTAGAGTGCGTTTAGCACTTTTTGTGGGTTGATACCGCCCTTGAGGGAGACCACTACACGGATCTCTTTGGTTGACTCATCGCGGATGTCCTTGATGCCTTCAATCTTCTTCTCGTGCACTAAGTCTGCCATCTTCACAATGAGTTCTGCCTTATTCACCTGATACGGAAGCGAGGTAATAATAATGTCAAAATTTTCTCCACCTGCCTGCCTGCCAGGCAGGCGTGCTGATCCTTCTGCAATCTCTGCGTGACCACGCGTGAGTATGCCGCCCTTACCCGTCGTGTAGGCTACGCGGATGTCACGCTCATTAAATACCAGACCACCGAGCGGAAAGTCGGGTCCCTTCACAAACTCTAAGAGGTCTTCGGTCGTCGCCTCGGGATTATCAGCAATGTGAATGAGGGCGTCCATTACTTCAGCAAGATTGTGCGGAGGAATTTTGGTTGCCATGCCTACCGCAATGCCCATAGAGCCGTTTAAGAGGAGGTTGGGGAGTGCCGAGGGAAAGACGACCGGCTCATTACGCGTCGCATCAAAGTTGGGAGTGAAGTCTACCGTCTCTTTCTCAATGTCGCGGAGCATCTCTGCTGCAAGTTTACTCATTTTTGCCTCGGTGTAGCGGTAGGCAGCTGCCGAGTCTCCGTCTATAGACCCAAAGTTACCCTGACCCAAGACGAGCGGGTAGCGAGAAGAGAACTCTTGCGCCAACTTAACCATTGCGTCATACACAGAGGAATCTCCGTGAGGATGGTACTTACCCAACACATCTCCCACGATGGTTGCAGACTTTTTGAACTTTGCCGTCGCGGTGAGCCCAATGTCGTGCATAGAAAAGAGGATGCGGCGGTGCACCGGCTTGAGTCCATCGCGCACATCAGGGAGAGCACGAGCAACAATCACGCTCATTGCGTAGTCCAAGTAGGAGTCCTTCATCTCCGTCACAATGTTTGCTGGGATGATGGAGATTCGTTCAGTATCTTTTTTCTGTTCTTCTCGTGCCATAGCTCTGTTCTAGTCGGACAATGATTCTCCAATGGTGCGGAGATCCTTCCAGAGTGTCTTTGCGCCAAGTGATATACGCGCAATGTTACCGCTCAATCCTGCTGATTTTTGGGGCGGAGAAGGGGCTGTCTCTAGTGTTGCCAGTGTATCCAAGGACTCCCTGAAACCAATCCCCCACAGCACAATTAAGATCACGGTCACACCAGTGGTAACAAGTAGAGCGATGCGTTTGCGTACCCCCTCCGGTTTTGCTCGTAAAGTCTCCAAGTACGACATACTTATGCTGATTCAAGGATAATAATGTCTCCGTTACGCATCTCAATATCTCGTCTTTTGAAGGTGAAGCGATCTACTGCCGCACCCGTTACTCCAGACTCCTTCACAAAGGCCTCGTACTCTGTCTTACCCTTCAGCCCCGCTAAGGGGATGATGATGTGCGGCTCTATTTGCTTTACTAACTTCTGTGCGTCCCGTGCGTGTAGCCCCGCCTCCTCATCAAGGTATATGAACAGTACATCAATATCACCGAGTGACTCAAGTGCGTCACCGGGCAAGGTGGGAGCAGTGAGCGCGCCAGCGTGGCAGAAACTGATATCATCCCAGTGGACAGCGTAAACAGTGTTAGGAGAGCCATGCGGACCTTCACTCACGAAGCCGCGGATCATAATCCCGTCTATCTCGTACTCGCCAGGACCATCCACCACAAAGGGTTCCTTGCCGCTATGGCTCACCGAGTCTACTCCATTAAAGTCTGGGAGTGATAGAGGTATGAGTGCAATGTCGGCACTGGACCTAGGGATAGAGAGAGAGCTCTGTTTACCAATGGGACAGAAGGCTAGAGTCGTGTCACCCTGACTCACCTTGCAAAACGCCGCACCATGATAGGTGATAACCATAGAGCTATATTATAGCATAGTTGCTTGCATTAGTCATTAAATCCTATATACTGTGAACCACTATGATTATCAGGACAGAGAAAGACGGTGACGAGACATTTGGGATAGCTGAGCGACCATACCGCATCATGGAAGGACTTATTAAGTCCTCTCCAATACTCCCCGAGGCAGGCGCCCTCATAGAGGGAACAGTTATCGGCCGGGGGAAGATGTCGCTCTACGTTGATCTCTCACCTTTCGGGACAGGGATTATCTTTGGCCGCGAGTATCTGAATGCCCGCGATGTCATTAAGAAGACCAACCCTGGGGACAAAATCACCGCAAAGATTGTTGAGGCAGAGGGAGAGGATGGGTACATAGAGCTCTCTCTCAAGGAGGCCAAGCAAGCACAGTTCTGGACGATCGCTGAGGATGCCATCAAGAATAAGACTCCCTTTGATCTCTACATTAAGGACGCCAATAAGGGCGGGCTCATCTTGGAGTGGCAAGGTATGGACGGATTCATCCCCGCATCACAGCTCAAGAGCGAGCACTACCCTCGCATAGAGGACGGAAACAAGGAGAAGATAGCTGACGAGCTACGCAAGTTCATTGGCGAGAAGATTGCCGTTGTGATGATTGGCGCAGATCCAAAAGAAAACAAACTCATTTTTTCTGAAAAAGACACTGATTCAAAGAGCCGTGAAGAGATAGTCTCGCGCTACCGCGTGGGCGACACGATTGAAGGCGAGGTTACCGGAGCAGTAGATTTTGGCGTATTTGTGAAGGTGGAGGAGGGATTAGAAGGTTTAGTACACATCTCCGAGATGGACTGGGCACTCGTTGAAGATCCTCGCAAAATGTTCTCTATTGGTGAAAGAGTGAAGGTGAAAGTGATAGATGTGAAGGATGGAAAAGTCTCTCTCTCTATTAAAGCCCTCAAGCCAAACCCATGGGTTGATGCAGGTGCAAAATATAAGAAAGGCGACTCGGTGAAGGGGGTGGTGATCCGCTTCAATAAGTACGGTGCGCTTATATCTATTGAGGAGGGTGTTGCAGGACTCGTGCACATCTCCGAGTTTGGAGGTGAAGAAAAACTCCGCGAAAAGCTCTCGCTGGGTAAGAGTGCGCTCTTCCGCATCAATATCTTTGAGCCAAAAGACCAAAAATTGACACTCTCGTTCGTAGAGTAGAGTGCGTTTGACAAGCATACCCTACTATGTTAAACTACTAGTAGAAGTTACTTGAAGAGGAGGGACTGCAGGATGCCTCACTATTGTTGGGAGGGCTTCCCAACGGGTTTTACCTAACAGACTACACTCTCCTATTCCGTAGTACCATGGCTCGTGAGGGACTCCTTACCTTGCAGGACGGAGCACCAGACACCGCCTTAGTGCGTATACACAACCTGCGCAAAGGAGTCTCTCCGAGCCGACCAAAAGCCTTATCCCACGGATAAGGCTTTTCTATTTATTGTACAAACTCATTGCCTTCTCACGACTCTCGGTGATGAGGACGATGAGAGCATCCCCGATGCGCTTAGAAACTTTCTTCAATATATCTGATTCTTCTTTTTTGAAAGTTCCTAAGATGTACTTGGCTACCGCTTCCTCCCCCACCGGTTTCTTGACTTTCCCCTTGGGTGTTGCTTTGGCTATGCCCACACGCGCACGCACAAAGGCCTTCGTCTTGAGTGCACGCATGATTGACTCAACTCCCTTATGTCCACCAGAGCCTCGATTGAATGAGAGCTTCAGTATGCCGAATGGTAGATCCAAATCATCGTGTATAACCACGAGTCGCTCTGCTTGCTTCACATTTTTTATGAGTGGGAGTACAGCGGAGCCAGACTTGTTCATAAAAGTATTTGGAAGTACAAAGTCTATGCGCTCCTTCTCCACCACTCCTTCTGCACGGAGAGTTTTATACTTCTTGTCCTCCTTCCACTCTGTACCCTCAAAACGCTTTGCGAGAAGTCCAACAATAATTCTCCCTGTATTGTGACGGGTATGTGTGTAGTCTTCCCCCGGATTCCCCAAGCCAACGACGATAGTAGACATACAAAAAGTATATCACAGCTCTAGATGTTCAACCTCCGAGGTTGAACAAATTTAGCTTTTCTAGTTCTTCTGGATAGAGTTTAGCAATGCTTGAGTCAATATAATTTTGATATTCTTTAGGATTTTCAAATTGCCCCAAGATCAATTCTCTGCTCAGCAGATATGGCCACCGATTAGTAGAGAGATAATCTGGGAGACTTGACCATTGATATGATTGTTCCTTATTCTTAAAATTTTTTAATTCTCTTGGATTACGATGTATATACGCGGAAGTGTAGAGTAATTGATCATTGGTTTCTATATGCACAGCACGAAAAGGCCCCTGAAATAGATGACCATTTCTTCCATGATTAAGATTAAAATAACGTGTATAAGCATTCTCAATACGCTGTAGATAAAATGGGATCCCACCATCTGTCTCTTCGCGCACCAACATATGAAAGTGATTATTCATGATACAAAAGCAGACAAGACTAACTGTGCGCTTTGATGCAATAAACTTTTCTTCCAGTCCATTCAAAAATCTCCCTGTCTTCATAAATGATTGAACACGACGAGATAGATTTCCGTGCGACAAAGAAGATTGGAAGAATATAAGCAGAAAGAGTAACCGTGCATACTCTTTTGGTGTAGCAACAATCGTCCGTCCATCCAGACCACGATTGCATAAGTGATAATATTCTCCAGTCACAAATCTTATCTTCCTTGATGGCATTCTTTAATTTTATAGAAATGACTATACATGTGCAACCTCGGAGGTTGAACATATAAGTGGATTTGCATAATAAGCATGTATATAGTACAATTTCACAAATGAATGAGGAAAAACAAGGATATTTTGAGATTTTGAAGGAGGCGGGACGCTTCATCCTCATCACTCTCGCTATAGTCATCCCCTTCAGACTCTTCATTGCTCAACCCTTTATTGTCTCGGGTGATAGCATGGTCCCCACCTTTCATAACGGAGAATATCTCATAGTTGACGAGCTCTCTTTTTTCTTGCGTACGCCTGCGCGCGGGGAGGTAGTGATCTTCCGTTACCCTAAGGATCCATCCAAGTACTTCATCAAGCGAGTCATCGGCCTCCCCGGTGAGACAGTGCTCGTTGAGGGAGGCGTGCTTAAGATTACCTCTACCAGAGGGGTGACGCAGGTGGTGAGTGAACCCTACATCAGTACCCAAAAGTTACAGGATATGAAAGTACAACTCGCTGATAATCAGTACTTTGTGATGGGAGACAATCGCGATGAGAGTTCAGATTCTCGCTTCTGGGGACCAGTGCCTCAAGCACAGATTGTGGGGAGAGCATTTGCGCGACTCCTCCCTGTTGCAGAAGCGGGGGTACTACCCGGTAACTTTACTCCAGCTTTAAGTAAATAAACGAGTATGCCTACAAACAGAAGATCAAGGCCAGTAAAGAAAGAACCACTGCAGCCACTTAAGGGGATGCGCGACATTATCGGTGATGAGTACCTCGCCTACCAAGGCTTTGCCGAGAAGGCTGCCGAGGCGGCTCTGTACTACAGCTTCAAACCTATTGAGACACCAATCCTAGAACATGAAGAGGTCTTCACTTCAGGAATCAGCGCCGCAACAGATGTAATCGGGAAGGAAATGTACTCACTTAAGACGAAGGGTGGAGACCACCTTGCACTACGGCCGGAAGGGACGGCACCAATTATGCGCTCTTACATTAGTGAGGGAATGCAGGCGCTCCCACAGCCAGTGATGCTCTACTACCACGGACCCTACTTTAGGCACGACAATCCCCAGCGCGGGCGCTACCGCGAGTTCCGCCAGTTTGGCCTTGAGGTGATTGGGAGTCCTAAGAGCATCTATGATGCGCTCATCATCCAACTCTTCGCCTCTATCCTCGGCGACGCAGGGCTTAAAAATCTCTGCGTGGAGGTAAACAGTCTTGGTTGTAAAGAATGCCGCGACGCTTACAGGCGAGAACTCTCATCATACTACCGCAAACAGGTAAAGAACATTTGCGTGGACTGCCGTGAACGATTAAAGATAAATCCACTCCGCGCCCTTGATTGTAAAAATCCAAAATGCGCACCAATCAAAGAGGCGGTTCCCGAATCGGTTGCCTACCTCTGCGGTGAATGCAAAAAGCACTTCAGAGAGTTTATGGAGCATTTGGATGAGATGGGGATCCCGTACCGTCTCAACAGCGCGCTAGTGCGTGGACTTGATTACTACTCCCGTACCGTCTTTGAGATCTTTGATTTAGACACTTCGATCGAGGAGGGGGCGGCACCGCTTGCTCTTGGTGGCGGTGGCCGCTACGACTATCTTGCTCGTTACTTGGGAAGCAGAAAAGACATTCCCGCAGTTGGTGGATCCATTGGAGTTGATCGTGTATTCCTCTCTCCTTCGCATACACGGCAAAATCCGCGCATCGTCAAGAAGCCCGAGATGTTCTTTATTCAGCTTGGTTTTGACGCGAAGCTCCGCAGCCTCCAGATTACCGAGATACTCCGCAAGGCCCGTATCCCTATTGCGCACTCTCTGGGAAAGGATAGCCTCGGAACACAGCTCGGCATTGCAGAGAAGATAGGAGTCCCCTTCTGCATCATCCTTGGACAAAAAGAGGTCCTTGACGGGACAGTTATAGTGCGAAATATGGCTAACCGCTCTCAAGATACGGTCAGATTGGCCAAGCTCCCAGAGTACTTGAAACACTTGAAACGATAGAGTATACTTGGGATTCATGATTGCTGTAGAAGTCACACGAGGAAGCGGCGAGACGAGCGTCAGTCTGATGCGACGATTCTCTAAGCGTATGCAGAGCGCGGGCTCAGTGCGACGCGCTAAGTCGCTCCGCTACCACACCAGAAACCAGTCAGAGCTTGCACTTAAAAAGCGGGCACTCAAGCGGATAAAGCGCCTCGCTGAAATTGAACGGCTGAAGAAGCTCGGCAAATGGAATGAGCCTGTCGGTAGGAAACCTCACTAAACTCCCCACGCCACGGGAGAACTTTGGCGCGATTGCGGGGCAAGTATTGGGACGAGATTACGAGCTCTCTCTTGTGTTTGTCGGGCAGACACGGATGAGACGGCTCAACGCACAATACCGTGGCAAAGACTACGCGACAAATGTGCTCTCATTCTCCCTCTCACAGACAAGTGGTGAAATTATTATCAATCTGCGCGGACTTCGTGGTTTTTCTGTCCTCCACCTCTTCATCCACTCACTGCTCCATTTGAAAGGATACAAACATGGTAGTAGAATGGAGGGCGTAGAACATAAGCTCTGCAAGACTTTTTCGCATGACACGCAACATCGTGACGGGGATAGACGTGGGAACGCACACGGTGCGGGTTGTTGTTGCTGAGTACCTAGCAGGACATCGCTACCCCAAAGTGCTCGCGCTCGTCGCAAAAGAATCCCGAGGCCTCCGGCACGGCTATGTTTTTAACCCTGATGAGGTGTCGCACTCCATTGGCGAGGCACTTGCGGCGGCAGAAGCACAAGCCAAGATTAAGCTCAAACGAGCCTACCTCGCCATTGGTGGGGTTACCCTTGAGTCACGCATGGCCGACGCAAGCATCGCAGTCTCGCGTGCAGATCAAGAAGTAACCGAGACGGATGTGAAGCGAGTACTGGATCTCTGTGAATCATCTATCCCCGACCACACAAACCGTACCGTCATTCAATCCTACCCGCTCGCTTTTAAATTAGATGGGAGAAAGATACTCGGCCGGCCGACCGGCTTCAAAGGAGCAAAACTAGAAGCACGGTCTACTTTCATCACCTGTCTCACCCAACACATCAATGACCTTGAGAATGCTGTCATCAGTAACGGGGTAGCGGTGGATGACGTAATCCCCTCTCCGGTTGCCGCCAGTATGGTGACGCTCACTAGAGTGCAGAAGATGGCAGGCTGTGTGCTCGCTAATATAGGGTCAGAAACAACTTCAATTATTGTATTTGAAGAGAACATCCCACTCTCGGTGCGCGTCTTCCCTATTGGTTCTCGCGACATCACTAACGATATAGCACTGGGACTTAAGATATCTTTGGATGAAGCGGAGCGCATCAAAACGGGAATTGAAGATCCTGGAGGTACACGAAAAAAGTTAGATGAGATTATCGACGCACGGCTCTCCGATATGTTTGAGCTTATTGAGGCACATCTCAAAAAATTGGGGCGGAATGGCCTACTCCCTGCCGGTATCGTGATTAGTGGTGGAGGTTCTGGCATCCCCGATATTGAGAGTCTCGCTAAGAAAGCACTGCGACTCCCTGCACGACTGGGTTCCATTGATAGTGCCGCGATGGTAAAGACTCCTGGAGCAGATCCTGCGTGGGCGGTTGCCTATGGACTCACTATCGCAGGTAAACATGACGAGGATGGAGGATCGCGCAGAGGGCAGGCATTTATTAACATGAAAGATCAACTAGTCAAGTGGTTCCGCGAACTCTTGCCTTAATGGGACTTTCTGCTATCCTGAAGTGGTACTAAGAAGCCCTTATGCCAAAAATAGATCCAGAAATTGAGACATTTGCTCGTATTAAGGTTATTGGAGTTGGAGGCTCAGGAACAAATGCGGTCAACCATATGATTACATCCCGCGTACGCGGTGTTGAGTTTATTGCGATGAACACCGATGCGCAGGACCTCCACCACTCGGGCGCACCAAGAAAGATTCACATCGGGAAAAACCTCACCCGCGGACTAGGTACCGGTATGGATCCAGAGATTGGGCGCAAGGCCGCAGAAGAAAATATTGAAGAAGTGCAGAATATTGTGAAGGGATCCGATATGGTCTTCATAGCATGTGGGCAGGGAGGTGGTACAGGGACCGGCGCCGCTCCCGTTATTGCAAAGACAGCAAAGGGGCAAGGATGTCTCACGGTCGCCGTTGTGACTAAACCCTTCTCCTTTGAAGGGACACAGCGCGGGCTCATTGCAGAGCGCGGTCTAGATGAACTAAAGAAAGAAGTGGACGCGCTCATCATCATCCCCAACGACCGCCTCCTCTCTGCAATAGATAAGGAGACTAAGTTTGCGTCTGCGTTTGCAATGAGTGATGAGGTTCTCCGCCAAGCAGTTGAGGGCATCTCCGACCTTATAACCACGGCAGGTATCATCAATGTGGACTTTGCTGACATAAAGTCAATCATGCAGAACGCCGGATCGGCCCTTATGGGCATTGGTCGCGGTGTGGGAGAAAAACGCGCTGAGCAAGCAGCAAAAGCGGCGATCAACTCCCCACTCTTGGATGTCTCGATCCAAGGCGCAAAGGGGGTACTCTTTGCCATCGCAGGAGGTGAGGATATGACGATGTTTGAAATACAAGATGCCGCGCGCGTGATTACCGAGAGTATAGACCCAAGCGCAAAGGTAATCTTTGGTGCCATCCGTGACGACAAGCTCAAAAAGAATGAAATTAAGATTACTGTCATTGCGTCCGGCTTCCCCGAGAATCAAAGGAAGAAGAATAATTACCAATCAGCGGAGTCAAAGATAAGTGAACACGAAGAGCCGATGGTAAAGACGGCCCCAGACAGAAAGAAAGAGGCGGAGGTAAAGGAGGCAATTGACACAGAGGTCGGAGATGGTGAAGACTGGTCGTCTATCCCCGCCTTTCTTCGACGGTCAAAGGATAAGTAATACGACAAGTATATGTATGATCTCATAATCATCGGCGGTGGACCCGCCGGATCGGCGGCGGCAGTCTATGCGGCGCGTAAGCGTTTAAAGAGCGCAGTGATTGTGAAGGAGTTTGGAGGACAGTCGGTCGTCTCAGAGGATATCCAAAACTGGATTGGTACTCCTTCCATCAGTGGAACCGCACTTGCCGAACAGCTAAAACAGCATGTACTTGCGGTAAAAGGAGATATTTTAGAAATAATAGAAGGGAAAGTAGCCACTGGTGTTAGCCGCGAAGAGAATCATTTTTCTGTAACAGCAGATGATGGCGCTACTCTTGAAGGAAAAGTGGTACTTGTGACGACTGGGTCTAGACGAAGGAAGCTCACGGTACCCGGTGCAGATACTTATGATAACAAGGGGGTGAGCTACTGTGCCTCATGCGATGGGCCGATCTTTGCCGGTAAGGATGTGGTAGTCGTTGGAGGCGGCAACGCAGGCATTGAGACTGCGGCACAGCTCCTCGCCTACTGTAAGAGTGTGACACTGCTCCACAAGAACGAGAGCTATAAAGCAGATCCAGTCACGGTAGAAAAGGTGCTCGCGCACCCGAATATGCACGGCGTTACCAATGCACTCATAAAAGAAATTAAGGGAGGCGCCTTTGTCACATCCGTCATATATACCGACACGAGTACGGGGAAGAATGTAGAAATTCCCGCAGAGGGGGTGTTTGCAGAAATTGGACATGTACCTGCAACTGACTTTGTAAAAAATCTCGTTACTGTGAATGAGTTTGGAAATATCGTTACCGATACCAAGACACAGCGCACAAGCGTGGAGGGTGTCTGGGCTGCTGGTGACTGCACTGACGCACTCTACCACCAAAACAACATCGCCGCAGGCGACGCCGTCAAAGCAGTTGAAGACCTCTACCTCTGGCTTAAGGCAAGGTAGATAGCTTCTTATCTAGAAGATGTAGTTTATCTGCTGGCCCTGTCGACAGCTCTCTTGATATAAAAAGCCCCCTTGATGTTATCTCGGGGGCTCACTTCCAAGTGTTATCCAATATCAACTATCTTCAGACCGCCATGAGTTGCAATCTGGATACGGTGGGGATTCAAGCTGGTGATTGAAATAGCACGGGCACCTTCACTCTTCTCGTAGCCGTGATCCTCCCACACCCGCTTGGACTGGATATCACCGACTCTCATGATGAACAATTCGAATCGTGTCTGGCGCTCACCACCAGCTCGATGGTCAATCTGCTCCTTGGAGACGAAGGCACCGATGCCGTGCACTGCGTCAATGACACATTGCTTAATGGCAGGGCGCTCATAGTTGACATAACCCTGGCTGGTAAGCATCTGATGCTTCAAGATCCAGCGCTTTTCCAGTTCAGCGAGGACCCGACCAGTTTCTGTTTCGAAGTCATTAGTGAACTGCGCCTGTCTCTCCTCTGGGAGCTCCGGAAATATATCAGCTTCCTTGTCCTCGAAAGTAAAGGTCGTATATCTTGATCCATGCTCCCTGTTGAGAAGTTCGATCTTGATCTTAACCTTGCCGTCCGAAGACTCGACTTCGATCTCACCAACACCATAAATGAAGAGTTCGGGACGATCAGCAGAAGCGGAATAACAATCGCGCCATTGCCACTCTCTCATGTCCTTCTGGCCTTTATACCAGATATGGATCTGGCTAAAGTAGCCCATTCCGGCCGAACCACTATCCAGATGACGACGCCCAACACAGATGATCACATCCGGCGAAATAACTTTGGTTGACTCCGGCCAGTTACTATCCTGACAAAATTCAACCATTGCCCTCAGATTGGCGTCCGAGACTTTTTCCCCGCCCAGTAACTCGGCGACTGACTTCTGAGCAAGTTTGCGTTCTTCTGCCAATTTCTTCTCGATGGCAATACGCCGCTCTTCCTCAACGACCGGGTTCTTCTTGCGAAAGACTCCCATCTCCTGAGATTCGGATACTCTGGCTTCGAAAATATCGCGGTCATAATCCGTGACAGTTCCGTAGGAACTCTTGCAATGGGCGCTGATCGTGAGATCAAGATAGCCACCATAATCTTCGATCCCATCGAATTTGTACCACGTGCCACCCCAGGTCTGATCCAATTCTACGAGGTGGCACCATTTTTTTGATGGCTTGTGCACCACATAAATCCGAATCAGAGTCCAATCTCCTGCCGGACCGTAGTAACCCTTGCGCCAGATGAACACAATGAAGTTTTCAGTCTCTTCCTGGATCCAGCATTGAGGTATAGTTTCCTTGTCGTAGTAATCTGCTGCCCTCTCCGGAATACCGACCAAGTCACGAACTCCTTTGACATCAAACAACTGGACCTGCTCTGCTTTTGCCGCCTGCGTGTTCATGTTACTTCTCCTTTTTTACCTGTTCCGCCGAAAAGTATCGGGGTACATGGTAAGAAGTAGGTTCTCCAGTTTTTCCGCTCCTTGCGGGCTCTGAAGAACTTTAGTGAAAGCACCTAATGAATCCCTCCCGAAATCCCTCACTGCACATGCGTACCATCGTCCAGCTTTTGCCTTCCGTTGACTTCCTGTCTTTTGTAAGACCTTAGCAAATGCTTGATTGGGACTCCGTGCTGACTCAACAAGAGTGAGCAACTCTGAATCTCTCCAGATTGCCTTGGAGCGTGTCAGGAAACCAACAAGTTCTACAGCATCGAACTCGTGCATTGACGTGTTCCTTTCTTATCAAGGTACCTTCTCCTAGCCAAGCTAGGTTCTACTTTAGTAGAATAGCATACGCTATATAATTTGTCAAGTAATCCCGTTTGCCAGCTTATCACCAAAAAAACAGTATTCTTGTGGGCGATACAGGGCTCGAACCTGTGACCTCATCGACGTCAACGATGCGCTCTAGCCAACTGAGCTAATCGCCCTCTTTCTCAACTCCTCTACTCTGCTACTTCCAATGGACAGGCGGAAGGGGTGGGATTTGAACCCACGGTACGGTCTCCCGCACGCCGCATTTCGAGTGCGGTGCCTTCGACCACTCAGCCACCCTTCCAACATATTTCAAGTTGGAATATGGGCGGCTTCGTGTTCGCCACGTCGCCCTGTGTACACAGGGCTCCGATGAAAGGCAAAGCAGTTTGCCTTTCATCCACTCAGCCACCCTTCCACCACCTACCTTAGCGTCTTTTGGCCGTTTTAGCAAAGAGTGGTATAGTACGAGGGCTTAAAAGGCCCTATCGTCTAATGGTTAGGACACCACTCTTTCAAGGTGGGAACCCGGGTTCGACTCCCGGTAGGGTCACAAAAAACAAACCCCGCTCGGCTAAGAGAGCGGGGTGGATGGTGGGAGCAACGCGAAAATGTCGCGGATAAAGATGATAATACAAAACAGTCCAAATGCTGTGAATGCAAGAAGTGCCCACATAGAGCTGGTGTGACATCTCCCTTTCTCTGATGGAGAGAACCCTTCGACGACTTTAGCGGTACAGGCAATAATGACCGATGCTAGACAAAAGAGCATTACAGAAGCACCAACGATGGCAAGGAACATAGTATCATCCCCCCTTTTAAGAGCTTTCTATCTATCTTAGTACTCCCCTAGCGTTTTGCAAGTGCGGCGAGCTTCACTAGGTTTTTGAAGAGCATTGCCACCGTGAGCGGTCCAACTCCGCCGGGGACGGGAGTAAACACGGAGCACTTTTCTGCGCAGGCGGGGCCAGCGTCGCCAAGTACCTTGCCTCCTGCCTCACTCGCGCCACAATCTATCAGAACCACACCATCAGGAATCATCGAAGGTTTAATGAAGTGTGGAGATCCTGCACCGGAGATAATAATATCCGCCGAGCGCGTGTAGGTACTCACATCCTCAACCTCATCACCTATAACATCCACGATAGTGCCATCCCTCGAGAGCCATTCCGCAATTGGTGCTCCTACCAAGCGCCCCCTCCCGATAATGAGCACACGCTTATTCTTGATCGTGATATGCTGACTTTCAAAAATATGCCGAATCGCTTCTACAACCGGAGAGAGTACGATGGTGTGCGACGATAATGCGTCCACATCTTTTTCCGGAGGAATCTTTGAGAGCACCTGTGCAGTGTCACAGGGAGAGGGAAGCGGTAATTGCACTATCAATCCGTCCGCAATCTCTCCGCATTCTTTCACTGCAGTAATGGCACGCGCTTCTACATCCCCCACGGGCATGAGCGTCACCCGTTTTATCAAGACCCCAATCCCCACTCGCTCGGCAAACTCGCGCTTCATACGGATAAAGTTTTCCGACACGGCATTCTCACCCACCTGCACCATCGCGAGGATGAGTGAGGCTTTCGTCTTCTCTACCTGATGAGTGATAGACTCCTCAAGTTCTTTCGCCAATTTTCTTCCATTAATTATCATTTTTGAGTATATGTGCAATTCTCCGCGCTAGGAGGATCATATCTTTCTCTATTCTTCCCCGTGTGGTCTCTGCCGCAGTGCCGAGGCGTATGCCGGATGGATCCTTGGGGCTCCGTGTATCAAAGGGGATCGTGTTTTTGTTGACGATAATCCCAGCACTCTCTAGCCGCTTGCTTGCCTCAGCTCCACCAATTCCTCTCCCTCCTCTCCACGTGTCCACAAGAACCAGATGCGTGTCGGTGCCACCAGAGACAAGGCGAAATCCAAGTCTCGTGAGCTCTCCCGCAAGTGCCTTGGCATTTCTCACCAACTGCGCAGCATACTTTTTAAATAAGGCAGACTGTGCTTCTTTAAGTGCCACCGCCACTCCTGCAATCGTATTCATATGTGGCCCACCTTGGAGACCAGGAAAGATAGCCTTGTCTATTTTCTTATGCAAATCACCCACACTTTTACGAGTAAAGATGAGCGCCGCCCGAGGACCACGGAGAGTCTTGTGCGTTGTCGTTGTCACTACATCTGCATAGGGGAAAGGTGACGGGTATACCCTACCCGCAACAAGTCCCGCGATGTGAGACATATCTACCATAAGAAGTGCCTTGCCTGCATTCGCCGCCTCGCGCATCTTTTTCCAATCAACAATGCGCGGGTAGGCAGTGTATCCGGCAACAAGAATATCCGGTCTCTCTTTCTGTGCTATTTTTTTGATTGTTCCGTAGTTGAGCTGCTCGGTCTCTGGATCCAAAGTGTAGGGAATGGGCTTCCAGAGCTTCCCCGTTGCAGAGACCGTATGCCCGTGCGTGAGGTGCCCGCCGTGAGAGAGTTCAAGGCCCATGATCTTCCCATGGACAGGGATTGCCGCGTAGTACACTGCAAGATTCGCTGGCGAACCAGAGAGTGCTTGGACATTCACGGACCACTCGTCTGGAGAGAGACCAAAGAGTGCAAGCGCACGCTCTTGTGTGAGCCGCTCTAGTTCATCCACCACTTCATTCCCGCCGTAGTATCGTGCATGTGGGTAGCCTTCCGCATACTTATTGGTGAACTCGGAAGCAAGCGCGGTGAGTACATCATCTGACACATAATTTTCTGACGCAATCAGATTCACCGCGCGCTTCTGCCGTGCACGCTCCTTCTGTATCAATTTTTGTACACGAGCATCGTTCATCGCGCTAATGCTTATATCCCCTTCTGGAGTAAGAGTATTTTAATCGTCTTGAGTGCAATTTTTAGATCAAGCCAGAGCGAACGATTTTTCACATAAAAAAGGTCGTACGAGAGTTTCTCCTTTGTCGCCTCAAGTGCCTGCATAAAGTGCGGGTGGTTATCGTGATAAATTTGTGCCCAACCGCTCAAGCCTGGAGGGAGCATGTGCCGCGCATCATAGTAGGGGATCTGCTCACGGTACGACTCCACATAGTGTGGCATCTCTGGACGAGGGCCTATGAGTGCCAAGTCTCCTCGGACCACACTTGTAAGTTGTGGGATTTCGTCAATACGCGTCTTACGCAAGAACTTCCCCACTCTTGTCACCTCCTTGCCCTCGCGCATAGAGCGGAATTTGCGGATGCTGAAGACCCTCCCCTTCTTCCCCACGCGCGCCTGATCAATAAAGAGCGTCCCGCCATCATCCAACTTGATGGCAAGATACACCAGCGGATAGAGTGGGAGGGTAATGAGCCACGCCGCACTTGCGATGCAGACATCGAGTACTCGCTTAACCGTGTCGTAGATCTGCTTTGGCCGGCTCGTGATATGCTCCAAGAACCAGTGCTCATCAACATATGAGAGCGGGACTCTATCAAAAATCTCTTCATAGAAGGTCGCAACATCAATAAAGCGCACTCCAGAGAGGAGTAGGGTGTAAAAGTTATTGAGATGGACATCCCGCTCACTATCAGAGAGGTCAAGCACGACGAAAGAGACTCTGCTCGCTTCTGCGGTATTCAAGACAGAAGGGTCTAATACCCGCACTGCGTACTTTGCATTTTGCTCAAGTTCACTGATGAGCTCCTGAGCCTCAGAAGTCTCACTTAATACAACAATGGACTCTAATCTCCCCCGCGGGATCATCTCAGAAATGAAGCGCCGCCAAATGTAGATGAGCAGAGTGGAAGCAAAGAGGTTGATGAAGAGTATCGTCTTTGGCGCAATACTAAAGAAAGGGATAAAATAGAAGAAGACGACAGCGATTACACCATTCAACGCCTGTGCCCGCATGATCATGCCCGAGAGACGAGAACGAGTGACTAAGGTCTGTTTCCCATATAAATCAAAAATATAAAAGATGAGCAACCATACTACGGTAATCAACGAGAACGGAAGTAAATGCTCCACCAGTGTAGATAATTCCGGTATTGAGAGACTGCGCACCATCAGTGAGAGGTAGAGCGCGCAGGCAAGCGCGAGAATATCTCCCAAAAAAAGGAGTAGAGATTCTCGTCTAAAGCGGACTAACATAGGGTACATAATACCACAGATTTCGAAGATATGCTATACTTGCACCGTGAATAGCGAACCACAGAAAAAGGTACTCATCGTGGTCACGAAGGGTAATTGGGGAGGTGCGCAGCGCTATGTATACGACCTTGCCTGTGGTCTACAGGTACGAGGATATCAGGTGATGGTCGCGGCAGGGGTTCAGACAGGAAGAAAAAGTGATCTGTCTGAGCTGCTGGCAGAACAGCAGATACACACCATACCCTTACAGCACATGGAACGCGACCTCTCATGGAATGGTGACTGGCAGAGCCTTCGCGAGCTTCTCCGTGTGATCCGTGATACCCGTCCAGATATACTCCATCTCAATAGCTCCAAGGTTGGCTTTTTAGGGACTCTCGCAGGTAGAGTGCGAGGCGTTCCGCGCATTATCTTCACCGCACACGGTTGGGCATCGGAGGAAGCACGCCCGTGGAAGGAGCGCGCGCTGTACAAGATCATCCACTGGCTTACCGTCCTACTCTCCCACACCACCATCACAGTGTCAGAACACACAAAAAAGCATCTCTCCTACTTCCCCTTCGCATCACGGAAGATGAATGGCATCCATAACGGCATTACCGTGGCAGATACAGTACTCGCACGAGGAGAAGCGTGGGAACTCCTCATTAAACAGATTCCTCAACTTGCCGCGCACTACACCAGTTACCGGATTGCCACCATTGCAGAACTGCACCCTAACAAGGGACTAGACACCGCACTTGATGGGCTTACCGCACTACAAACTGTGCCATGGGTATGGGTCATTATGGGTAGTGGCGAGCTTCGCGGAGCATTAGAAAAGAAGATTAGGGAGAGAGGGCTGGTAGGGCGGGTTATCATGGCAGGGCGGATAGAACACGCCGCAGAGTATCTCCCTGCCTTTGACCTCTTTCTCCTCCCCTCCCGTAAAGAGGGGCTCCCTTATGTGCTCCTTGAGGCAGGAGTGGCGGGACTCCCCGTTTTAGCAACATCTGTAGGAGGTATCCCTGAGATTATTAAGAGTATGAAAAACGGGCTCCTCGTAGACCCTAACGCGCCCACCGCAATAACTGACGCCGTACGGCTCCTCGCGGCAGACCCTAAAAAAAGTGAATATTTTGGCAGTAGATTAAGAGAATCTGTAGTACAGAACTTTTCCACAGAAACAATGCTTGAGGGTACCATTCGTATATACGAAGGGCTATAATGCACATATGGCAGATGTCCAATTTGAAGAAGGAAGCATCACAACATCACCAGAGTACCGAAATACAGGATCGGCGGCTGAGGTAAAATGGATGGCAGGTTGGTTGGCTAGAAAGTCTGGAGGCTCCCTCTCTCCACGAACAGCAAATGTCATCCTGGCCGCATTCGGCCTCGGGATGATACTTCTCTCTATCATCATCATATGGCGCATGTAAATGTATGGGGCCCGTCCCGTAAGACGGGTTTTACCCTCATAGAACTCTTGGTCGTGATTGGCATCATTGGGGTACTTTCGTCTATTGTATTGGTGAGTGTGGATGATGCGAGAAAGAAGGCGAGGGATACAAAAAGACTTCAGGAGGTGAGACAGATAATGAATGCGTTAGAATTATATCGTGCTGATAATGGGCATTATCCACATGTTACCATCAGCAGCGGCTGGCTGAAAAGCAATGTGCCTGCAGAATGGGACTCATTGCAGAGTAATTTGTCAAAATATCTTCCGAAACTTCCTACTGATCCAATAAATACAGCTGTCTCTAGTAAGAATCCTCCTACTAATGATACGGGTAATAATTTTATCTACGCATATTATTCACAATACTCATCGGGTAACTATTGTCCAAACGGCGCATGTTATATGATTGTATTTAAACTAGAAAAGATGATAAACCCGTCTGAAGGGTCTGATGGGGTGATTCTCTGTGATGGTAAGAAGTATGATTATAATCCAGAAGATAACTCATCCACAAATGCTAAGGATAGAACAGTCACCTGGGGTATGCCCTGCAAGTAATCCTGATCACACCCCTACAAACTCATTCTGCATGTCGTCGCGGTGGAAGGCCCGCGTGTGGCAGCATCATCTATCCTATTCACCTCACTCTGATGGAAGTGAGACTTCCATCAATAATAGAGACGCATGGATGATACAGACACAATTTTTCATATCTATAATAGAGGGGTTGAAAAAAGAGACATATTTTTAGATGATGCCGATCGATCTCGTTTTATTGCATCCTTAATACTTTTTAACTCTACCGAAGCAACTGATCCAAACGCACACCGTCTGATGGAAGTGAGACTTCCATCACTTAGCCATGAATTGGATGGGCAACTAGTTGAGCTGATGGCTTATTGCTTAATGCCAAATCATTACCACCTTATGATACGGCAACGAGTTGAATATGGGCTTACTAAGTTTATGAGAAAACTTGGCACTGGTTATACTAATTATTTTAACTTGAGATACAGTCGAGTCGGTGCACTTTTCCAAGGGAGGTTCAAGTCTAAGCCAGTGATCTCTGACGAGCACTTTAATTGGCTCCCTCATTACATTCATAGTAATCCTTTTGATGGAAGTGAGACTTCCATTATCACCTACCCTTGGTCAAGTTTCCAAGATTATTTATCTAAGAAGGACGGTGCATATGATAATGGTCGTATAAAAGTTGTTGATACATCCTTTCTTTCTCAATGGTTTGAGACGCCTGAACGATTTTATCAAGAGACTCTCGATTGGCTTGCACAAGAACGCGAAGACTCGAGTCATAACGAGTTATCCATTGATTGATGGAAGTCTCACCTCCATAGTTAAGCCATATTTTATTTATACCCCCACAAACTCATTCTGCATGTCGTCGCGGTGAAAGGCACGCGTGTAGCGGCGCTGACTCATAAGGATACCAAGAGCAACAAACTCCATCAGAAGGTGTGACCCGCCGTAGCTCATAAAGGGGAGCGGCAAGCCCGTGACAGGCAGGAGTCCTATGTTCATCCCCACATGGATCACAAAGTGACTCAAAAACATTATGGCGATACCCAGTCCATAGAACGACTCAAAATTAGTCGCTCCCTGTCGCGCAGTCACAATAATTCTCCAGAAGGCAATACCGTAGAGTAAGAAAAGGATAATTACCCCTACAAAGCCCCACTCCTCGGCAAAGGCTGCAAAAATAAAATCAGTCTGGTACTCTGGCAAGAACTTGAGTCGAGATTGTGTTCCCAGTCCAACTCCCTTTCCCACCAGCTGACCCGACCCAACGGCAATCATACTCTGGTACACATTGTAGCCGGAGCCGCGGATATCGGAGAGTGGGTCTAAGAAAGTTTCTATACGCGCCTTTTGATAATCCTCCAAAACGCTCGTCCACGCGAAGAGAAATGTCGCCACTCCAATCAGAAACACAATAAGTAAGTGCCGTTTACTAATCCCCGACACCAGTACCATACCCAACCAGATGGCAAAAATAATCATCGCAGAGCCAAAATCTGGCTGAAGAAAGACGAGTATAAAAAAGATAAATGCGTACACACCAGAGACTAGGATATGGCGGACATTGGCGATCTCAATATGTCGACGAGAAAAATATTTTGCGAGAAGGATAATTAAGATAAGCTTCGCAAAATCAGCCGGTTGAAAAGAGACCCCGCCAAAGATGAGCCAACTCTGCACGCCACGCACCGTGTGCGCCAGGCCAAAAAGGGCAAGGAGCACAAGCGCCATCGCAATAAATAGTCCTGTCAACACGCCGCTGCGCTTCAAAAAACGCCAGTCTACCGCACTCACGAAAAGGAATGTTGCGACTGAAATGAGTACCCACACTAATTGCCGCACAAAAAAGTAATCCGCTCCACTCTCAAACGACTCCATTGTTACCAGCCCAGCGGCAAGGAGCGGGAGCACGGCGCAGAAGAGGACCCAATCAATGCGTACGCGCCCAAAAAATTGTGTCAGAGTCGTCACAACTACAGCAGATCACCCCAGACAGAAACACGAGACTGCATATCTACTCGTGCAGGATCGATGCCGAAAGAGGATGGCCAGGTGAACGAGAGAGGTTCTTGTGCATCTTTTGCTAAAGTCTTCACCATCGTAGCACTGGCACCGTAGGCAATCCCATCCTCGTTAAATAGGACTACTAGCGCGCGGATATTGGTCAATGTCTTGAGCGTATTATTGATGAGCGTTGCGGATGCAAGTGGCGCAGGAACATCTACATACTGCTTATTTACAATAGAGAGCTTGGGGACGGTATCGGTATAGCGAGACCATGCGTGTGTAGTATCGATGGTGAGCACTGCCCGCGCGGGGATGCGAGCCCCCGCAGAGATAAGACTCTCAAAGATATAGAACGACTCGTTTGGATTGACGAATGTCGTACCCATTTTTCTGGTAATAGAAAGATTTTCACTATCAAATAGCTCAAATGTGTATGAGAATGTAGGTGTGCCAATCGCCTCGTTTGGATTACTCACCCGTGCAACTATATCATAGAGACCACTGCTTACGGGGAAAACTCTCACCCATTCAACAACCAAAGGGCGCGCCTCTCCTTGGCACACAGGAGCACAGGGACCACCACAGTCTCTGCCAAGCTCACCCTGATTCTGTATGCCATCACTACACGAGGGAGCTGGGCGGTACAAAAAATACGCACCAACGGCAATACCGAGTGCAACAAATGTAACTATACCTAGGACTATGGTCTGTCGCCTGCGTGCCCATGGATCCATATTATATAAGTATAGCAGATCTTCTGAACTTTGTTCTGGCGGTCACCTACTTTCCCCTTACGAGTATCATCGGCGCTAGAGGGCTTAACTGCCGGGTTCGGAATGGAGCCGGGTGTGACCCCTCCACCAAACCACCAGAACAAAATACAGAAGATCAGAGTGAAGAGAACGATAAATGATGTAGAGGTTTCCTAATAGGATTTGGCGTCGATGGATTAGTACTCCTTGGCTGAACACATTACTGTGCGTACACCGAGAGCCTATCAACGTGGTCATCTCCCACGGATCTATAACGATACCTAATCTTGAAGTTGGCTTCCCTCTTAGATGCTTTCAGAGGTTATCCATTCCCGACATAGCTACTCTGCGGTGCCCCGGGCGGGACAGCAGATAGACCAGCGGTCGGTTCACTCCGGTCCTCTCGTACTAGGAGCAAATCTTCTCAAGTATCAACGCCTGCAGCAGATAGGAGACCAACCTGTCTCACGACGGTTTGAACCCAGCTCGCGTATCTTTTTAATTGGCGAACAGCCAAACCCTTGGGACCTTCTCCAGCCCCAGGATAAGATGAGCCGACATCGAGGTGCCGAACACCGCCGTCGATATGAACTCTTGGGCGGTACCAGCCTGTTATCCCCAGGGTAGCTTTTATCCGTTAATCTCGGGCCGCGTCTAACACGTACCCTCGGTTCACTATGCTCCGCTTTCGCGCCTGCGCGACATGTACGTCTTGCAGTCAAGCCAGCTTGTGCCATTACACTATCGGCACGGTTTCCATTCGCGCCTAGCTGACCTTAATAGACTCCTCCGTTACTCTTTAGGAGGAATTCGCCCCAAACAAACTACCCACCAGATACTGTCTCCGACCGTTTTTGCCGGTCAGGTTAGATCGTACAATCGTACAGAGTGGTATTTCACTGACGACTCCGTGTCACCCGAAAGCAACACTTCAAAGTCTCCCACCTATGCTACGCAGTAAGACCGTACGCTCAATACCAAGTTGCAGTAAAGCTCCTGGGGTCTTTTCGTCTAGCTGCAGGTAGAGGGCATCTTCACCCCCACTGTATTTTCACCGAGCTACTCCTCGAGACAGTTCCCTAGTCGTTACACCATTCGTGCGCGTCTGAACTTACCAGACAAGGAATTTCGCTACCTTAGGACGATTATAGTTATCGCCGACATTCACCAGGGCTTATACAGACCACCAAATCGATATTGCTACCAATTCAACGTCCATAGTTGACCTTCTGGCATTGGTCAAGTGTCACCCCCTATACATCCTCTTACGAGTTCGCAGGGAGCTGTGTTTTTGGTAAACAGTCGCCAGGGATTCTTTCGCTGCGGCCCTCTTTTTACAGAGGGCGGGCCTTATTGCTAACGTACGGCCGCTTTTTTGCCGAGTTCCTTGAGGAGCAATCACTCGTTCGCCTTGGTCTTCTCGACCTGACTACCTGTGTCGGTTTACGGTACGGTCTCGCATATATTAATCTTAGAAGTTTTTCTTGGAAGGCGCGTCATGACAATTTCCTCCACCGAAGCGGAGCATTTCCCAACCTTGTGTAGTTGAATTAAATCAGTGCTCCGGATTTTCCTAGAGCACCCACCTACCGGCCGGAACGCAAATCCAATAATGCGCTGTCATTTATTTCCTCCGTCGCTCCATCGAATACATACGAGGTCACGGAATATTAACCGTGCATCCATCAGGTGCGGCTTTCGCCATCCCCTTAGGACCGACTAACCCTTAGCTGATCACCATCGCCAAGGAAACCTTAGTCTTTCGGCGTCCACGGATCTCACGTGGATTGCGGTTACTTGTGCCAACATTCTTTCTTCATGCTGCTCCACCCCGCGTCACCGCGGCAGCTTCATTGCGAGCAAGAATACTCTCCTACCACGCCTCCCGCATACGCGGGAGACATCCTCACCTTCGGTACTATGTTTAGCCCCGATTATCTTCGGCGCGAAATCTCTTAATGAGTGAGCTGTTACGCTTTCTTTAAAGGGTGGCTGCTTCTAAGCCAACCTCCTCATTATCTGAGAAATCTCACCTCCTTGAGTGCACTTAACATAGATTTAGGGACCTTAGATGGAGGTCTGGGCTGTTTCCCTTTTGACCAACGGACCTTAGCGCCCGTAGTCTAACTGCTTGGTAGTTACTCTTGGTATTCGGAGTTTGATAGGATTGACGAGATTGCTCCCTATTCAATCCTTCCAGTGCTCTACCCCCAAGAGGTACACCAAACGCTAGCCCGAAAGCTATTTCGGAGAGAACCAGCTATTACCAGGTTCGATTAGCTTTTCACTCCTTACCACAAGTCATCCGATAGTGTTGAACAGCTAAACGGTTCGGGCCTCCCCCCACCTTTCGATGGGGTTCACCCTGCTCATGGCAAGCTCACCTGGCTTCGGGTCTTATGGGTACTACATAAAGTTCTTTACCCTTCACCGCACTCGCGCGATGAAAAATAAAAAACTTATTTTCGCGCTATTCACACTCGGTTTCCCTCTAGCTCCGGCCCGTAAGGCCTTAGCTTGCAGTACTCATAAACTCGTTGGCTCATTCTTCAATAGGCACGCCGTCATCCCGTAAAGCTTGCGCCACGGGACTCCGACTCCTTGTAAGCATATGGTTTCAGGAACTATTTCAACGCCCTAACCGGGCTGCTTTTCACCTTTCCCTCACGGTACTTGTTCACTATCGATCTCAAAGCGTATTTAGCCTTGGCAGTTAGTGCTGCCGGATTCCCCCAAGCTAGTCATGTCCCGGGGTACTCAAGAATAATGCAGAATGATGCGCTCGCTTTCACCTACAGGGCTATTACCTTCTGCGGCTCTGCTTTCCAGCAGATTCAGCTAGCGCGCGAATCTCTTCCTACAGATGTGTGCATTACCTTACAACCCCCCACTTCTTGCGAAGTGAGGTTTGGGCTCCTCCCCTTTCGCTCGCCACTACTCAGGGAATGTCGATTGATTTCTTTTCCTCCGGGTACTGAGATGTTTCACTTCCCCGGGTGTGCTCTCCGACATGCATCGGAGTTATCTGGGTTTACCAGATAGAGTTTCCTCATTCGGAGATCTCCGGATCAAAGGTTGCTTGGCACCTCCCCGGAGCGTATCGCCGCCATACTACGTCCTTCATCGCCGTTTTGAGTCTAGGCATCCACCATATGCTCTTAAACCGCCATTTCCTATTAGGAAATCTTTACATCATCTTTCTCTTACAATTCTAATTCTCTTTACAGATGTTACCTGCTATTCAGTTTTCAAAGAAAGTCTTCTGTCGCTGGGGTAAAAAAATCCGCTTCGTTCAAGCGGCTCTCGAGCACCAGACATATCCCTCTAGCTCATCGCCGTTTGAACATTAGTTGATACCCTATAGACATTGAGGCCATTATATACTAACAAAAAATGGTGTCAACCTGCCCAAAAAGGGCTTCATTGACACCATTCTTACATCTAGAGAATACTACTTTTTGCCACCCAAATCATCAGTAACCCGCTCCAAGATGCCTGCTGCCCAATCCCGTCCTCCAAGACCAAAGGCAAGACCTCCTGCGAGCGCTACCATAAAGATGATCCCAGTGAAGAGGATTTGAGCAAACTCTGCTCCGATATTGAGTTGATTCATCACTACCAAGAGAGCAAAGATCCAGATTGACCACTTTGCGATGAGCCCTAAGAGGTGTGCTGACTTTACTCCCGTCCCCTTTGCAGAAAAGTATACAAGGCGCTGCACTGCATCAGAGAGTATCGCGGCAACCATTAAGACGAGCGCGGAGACAATGATGTTTGGAAGGAAGGAGAGCACAATGACATTCAAAAAGACATTGAGATCAACCAAGCCAAGCACATTAACCGCAGCAACGAGAAAGACCGCGATGATAAACCACTTGATGAGCCCACCGATGAAAGAGCCGCTATTGAGCTGCATTCCGGTGTGAGAGACGAGCTCGTCAACCCCCACATTAGCGAGAGCGCGATCCATCTTGAGTGAGCGTAGCACTTCCCTCACTGCTCGCTCCAAGAATGCACCAATGACCCATCCAAGAACAAGGATAAGGATTGCGATAATGATACGAGGTGCGAAGATATAAATACCAGCCGCGATTTTCTCAAACGATGAGGTGAGTGCCGCCCCGGAGTCAGAGAGAATTGAAAAAGCTCCGGTCGTACCCACCACTTGAGGTGCCGTTGTTGCGACAGCTGCCGTGATAGAATCGTACATAGATACAAAGAATTATACTACTGATAAAATGCTTTTGATGACCAACCTCTATGATAACACTCCAGCGCGGATGTTGTGCTTCCCTAGTATCTATAGTTGTGGATAACCGTTTACTTATTCTTGCTCTTTCAATCCCAGGCGATCAATGATCTTTATATGCGGTCCTTCAAATATTTCTCGAATGAATTTATCGTAGGCCTCAAGACGGTAGAGAAAATCGTGTGTTTCAAATAATGCGTAATTGAGCTCCCGACCAATTTCTGCTTCCATTGTACGAAGGGCGCCGTCTGCTACTCCCCGTCGTAAATTATCTCCCACAATCAGAATATCAGCAGGTGTCATGTCTGCTTGAATAAAGACGCCTGATACGATTAACAATTTAATCTTGCCAACCCCTCGTAGGCGCTTTACCACTTCATCATTCTTAAACGGGACGGAATTGAATATGAATTTTTTCAGTGGCCCGATAACAGAAATGCGCTGGAGGAACCATCCATTAAAAGTGCGCCGCCCTCCACGGGTAGAAGTGACGGGGGCATGGGCTAACTTGTGCTTAATAAGACCGACACTCTCAAGCAACTTCAACTCTTTTCGAAGAGCAGGAACAGAGACCTTGAGGCGCTTGGCAATATCTTTATCCTCATAGAGGCCATCTTGATGCTGGAGAAAGAATCGGAGCACCTTAAGCCGGACAGGGCCGAAGAGCTTTGGCAGTATTTCCATTAGAGCCATCCTACACCCGAGGTAGTAAAAAATCAAAGAATACGAACAAAGTCGGACCACCTCCCGGAGGCGGAAGTCCGACTTCGGAAATTATAGTATATGGGCTATTTCAGTGTTACCTTTCCGCCGGCATCTTCAAGAGCTTTCTTGAGCGCATCGGCATCCTCCTTCTTCACTCCCTCCTTTAAGACGGCAGGGGCACCTTCTGCAAGATCCTTTGCCTCTTTCAGTCCTAGACCAAGAGCCTCTTTTAATGCCTTGATCACCCCAATCTTGTTATCACCCGCTGAAGTCAGCTCAACAGTGAACGAGTCCTTTGCCTCAGCCTCAGCTCCTGCGGCTCCTGCTCCTGGTGCGGCTACCGCGACAGCAGCTGCTGACACACCAAACTTCTCCTCCAACGCCTTGACCAATTCATGCAGGTCAAGTACGGAGAGTGACTCTATCTTTTCAATGATATCCTTGAATTTTTCGTCTGCCATAGTGATTAATTATTATCTTTTTTCTGTGCAATCTGATCAAGAGCTACCACTAATCTTGTCAGTGGCGACTGGATTAAGAAGGCAAGCTTCCCGTACAGAATCTCCTTACCAGGGATACTCGCAATCTCTATCATACTACCCGCATCTCGAAAAGAACCCTCGAAGAGGCCGCCAAGAATACGGAGTGCATCCTTGCGCGTCTTTGAGAACTGCCATATCTCTCGAGCAGGTGCAAGAGCATCATCCCCGTAGGCGATACCTACCTCACCGCCGAGTTCAGGGAGAGCACCTGCTTCCCGAGTATCTTCAAGTGCTTTTTTTATCAGTGTCTTTTTCGCAACTGTATACGACACACCTTTCTCTCGGAGTCCTTTCCGTAACAGTGCTGTGTCTTTTGAGTGTAAGCCATGGAAGTTCACAAAGACGAGAGAGGCTGAATCGCGTATCACTCGTTGTAATCTTCCAAGAATTTCTTTCTTTTTCTCTCTACTAATTGCCATACTATTGAACAAAAAAACGGCTACTAAAAACCGTTCGACCCCTCGGTAGGACTTGAATGCCTACTGTCTCCGGTTCCTAAAGAATATATCCTATCCAATACTCGTTGTAAAGCCCTCTTGCGGGGCGTCCTTGGATGCAGAGCCCAAGAGTAGTACCCCCACAACACCGAGAAGAATAATACAGAGAAATCCGGCAAACATTTTCCAGAAAGTCCCATTAAAATAACGCATAGTGCCTGTAGTATATCACCTATCCCACAATCGTTTCCAGAACTTCTCTAAGAATCCACGCTCTTTACTCTTTGGCACCACTATAAGCCCGGCCCGCTGACTCTCTCCTGATGCACGAAGAAAAACAGAAGTAGTACTGCCAACAAGAATCTGAGGAGGGAGAGAGGGATTGTGAGGAGAGATGTTTTGACGGGGGAGACTCCTCAGTGCTATTGCGAGTCTCTGTAACGATGAGTCTGTTCTGGTCTCCGTCGTGAGTATGGCTCTATTCGGTGCAACGAGAGATACCGGTACTCCGCTCTGGTAAGGAACGCCCGTAACAAGAGAGACTTCGCTCTGTGCCGGGATAATGGTGTCGGGAGCAAATGTCTCAGTACTAGATCCTGCCCGTACGGCAAATCGTCCAATGTTGCACTCATAGTCACTACGATTCTTTACCACAAGAGAGAGTGCGCCATCAGCCGATCGCATGGTGCGTATGATATGTAGATCAGGAGTAATAATCCGAACACGGGTCCGAGATACTGCTTCTTCAGTACCGCGCGTACCCATGAGCACGACTGTATAGAGACCGGGTAATTGATACTGATGAGAAATCAGTGCTCCAGTGCCACCACTCCCATCTCCAAAGGACCAACGGTAGTTCACTCCTCCAATTTCTTTAATGTTACTCACTGCATGAAAGAGGAGTGGTGCACCGGTATTTCCCAAACGCTCACGACCAGCTGATATGGAGAAGGGAGGCGCGAGGAGTATATTTGTAACTCTTGCTGAACTCTCGTGGGAGGAGAGACTAGATCCACCAGCAGAAGAAGAGTTTACATTGTTAGTAGCGGTGGTACTGGCAGTAGTTGCTGTTGTCGTGCTCGCATCCCCTGTTGAGCTCGCCGTTCCCCCGCTCCCAATAGTAATCTTATGCGTAGTAGACCAGTTCTTTCCCGTCTCTCCACTAGTAAGCACAAAGGAAAGTATATGAAGTCCTTCAGTACCATCTTTATAATAAAAACCGCGACTTGCGGTATTTTTATTCACCGTAAGCTCGTTTATTTTTTCCCAATTATCCGCATTGGAAGAAAATTCACCAGTAGCTGAACTGCTGATGAGAGAAAGTTTATTTGATGACTCATCTATCTTTTCTGACTCCCCGCTTGCATTCTTGAGAGAGACGGTGATCTTTCCTGATACAGCATTCGGTGCAACTGTTTGCGCGTCTGATGTTACCTCAATTGTTGTAATCGCACTTGTCGCTGCAAAGACCGCTGTACCGCTTGTAAGTGCCAGTCCGGAGAGTATGAGCGAGATATATTTCATAGCCTTAGTACTTTAACTCATCAATCAGCTTACCCTGTGCATCATAGAGCAAAATCCGATCGCGATTCACATCCCAGAGTTGGTGTGAATAGTTAAGGTACACATACCATATCGGGCTCAAGAAATCTTCATCACTTGCATATCGCGTCAGACAGCCATCGTACGAAAATCGCTCCCTCACATAGCGCTTGCAATATTCTGACAGGCCTGTGGTTGAGTCAACATAATCAATCCCCTCCACCACCCTGAATTCTGGAGTGTGACAGCGTGAGAGTCTCCGGACATAGTCGTAACACGATTGTTCTAGATTATTGATATCTGTCTCTTTTGAAGGGGCAGGGCACTGCAGACTCACTGCTGGAGTGAATTTATACAGAGAGAGCGCCTCAATGTACCCGACACATTTGTTCAACTTAAAACTTGAGGGGATTGCGTAGGGGGATTGGTTGGGCATCTTCCCCGTAACAATATGGGCGCGATCTTTTGGTGCAAGCACAATGAGGGAGAGGGTGTTTTTTGTCTTCCCTGTCAAATAGCGCGTACCAGAGGGGATCACCACCGAGTCTGGTTTGTAATAGATAAGTTGTGTAGAGCTACTGGTCGAGTAGTAGCGTGAGTCACGACCGTTAACGAGCTTCCATCCCGAGATAGCAATATACTCGTCTCGTGTTGTATTTTGAAGGGTAATATACTCTTGGTTGACTTGAATTGCTGATGCGGCGCTCCCCTTACTCGTAATCCTTACTTTCCCTGCGTATGGGGAATTTTTTATACTCGTAGTACTGCCTTTTGTGCTACTCGTATTTGATGGTGTTTTTGTTGTGCGTGAAGAAGTATTTGTCGTTGCTCTACGCCAAGTGCTGGTCGCGTTCTTCCCTGCTTCAAATTGCGTTGGTCCACCTTGTGACACCCACACAAAAAAGACGAGAGAGAGAATTGCAATGAGCCAAAACCCGTCCATATTTTGCGGACTCGGAGGGGGAGCATCTGCCATATATTCATTTTAATACATCCTCCATTACTACACAAAAAAATACAAAACAAAAACACCCCCGAAGGGGTGTTTTTGAAGCTATCACAAGTAGCTGTTTACGGCATTGTTACGCTTGAAGCTCTCCAATCAGTGTCGCCAGCCATAAAGGTCGTGGTCTGTGCACCTGCCCAGCGGATGCGCTCAAGCGCAGTCGCGACAGAGTTTGAACCTGTAAACGCATTTGCGCCAGCCGCAGTCTTACTGACAAAGGTGAATGATACTGGGATGGTTACTTCATTGTTTTCTGCCAAGGTGAAGCTGTTATCCAATCCAGACGTGGTCACTCCCGATGAAGGGATTGAGAAGTCTGTGGATGAAGCGACCAGGAGCGTCTGCGCTGCACCGTTGACATAGGTCACGAAGTACGGAGTTGAGCTACCAAACATCGGAGCGGTAGAAGCAACAGAACCAAAGGTGATACTGCCACCTACTGCCTTTACCTTAACGGTGAAGGTTGCTTGTGATGTGGTTGTAGAGATTTGATTGTCAGTTGAAACTGAGCGCTCTACACTCTTTGATACCAATGTGAACACTGGACCAACATTACGTACATACTGTGACTCGCCAGTTGCTGAACCACTGACTGACACTGTGTCGCCTTGTGAGTTCTCAGCAGTGATACCAGATGAAGAAGCAGTCGCTGACAGCGTCGACACTGTTCCATTAGCGTTTCGGACATCAACCTTAACAGTCAAGGTCTTGGTCGCATCCTTTGAAACTGTGAAGAGCTCGTCGCTTGAGAAGACTACATAGCTGCCGTTTGCAGCACTGCTATCAACAGTTGCGTTTTCGAGCTCAGTGTCACCCTCATAGAGGTACACTGTTGTTGAAGCTGTTGCTCCACCGGTGCCTCCCTTGTCAATATCAATTGCAAGGTCGGTCACTGTCACATCATCCTTCTTTGCAGTAAGGTTGAAAGTGAGGAGGGTCAACTTATCAAGTTCATTGTTTGCTGAACCATCTGCAGCAACTACATCGGCTGCTGAAGGAGAGCTTGAGTTATCTGCGAGGTCAAGTGTTGCTGATTCAACGAGGCTTGCCGATATAGTAATCGACTTACCGATTGAAGTTGTACCTGCGTACTGGTCAATACCAGCACCATCAACACCACGGAAACCATTTGAAGCTAGGCGAACACCCCATGAGAGGGTAATGTCACCAGCGCTACGATCTGTTGAATCAATGCTTGAGTACACATCCGCCTTGATTACGACCGTCTTGGAACCATCCTTAGGAACAAGGAGGTTGAAGCCTGAGATCGTAATGTAGTAGCGGCCGCTCTCTTTCACCACTGTGGATGAGTTGAGTGCTGCCTCTGCAAGGAGGTTACCTCCTTCAGTGACATACAACTTTGAGTAGATCTTGTTGTAGATCTTCGTGGTTGTACCAAGGTCAATCTTCACTCTCTGAACCATGATGTCAGAGCTGTCTGCCTCAAGTTTAACACCGAGGATAGCTACCTGATCATCACCTTCATAGATAGTTGAACTGATTCCGGATGTTGACTGTGTTGCAGAAAGCGTACCTTCAACACCGGGTGTTGAGATTGTTCCACCAGTGGTTGAACCAGTTGTGGAACCATCACACTTTGCACCAGTTGTGGAACTGTAACCAGCTGTTGAAGTACAACCTGCTGGCAAGGTGCCGCCAGGAGTGACTGTGCTTGAGAGTGTAGCGATAACGCCTCGGGTCTTAGGACCAAAGTATCCTGCTGCAGGAGTGACTGCATTCTCTGCTTGCCACTGTGCGAGGGCCTTCTGTGTCAAAGTCCCAAAGTATCCCATAGGAACGCCTACCGGCATTACCATGTATCCTTCCTCTACGAGCCAGGTCTGGAGAGCGGTTACATCCGCACCCTTTGAACCGATAGTCAAATCTTTAGTAAGTGCCTGAACTGCAGCAAGGCTTCCTGCTGATGATGTACCGCCAGTTGTGGCTGTACCACCGAGGAGTGCCTGTAGTTGCGAGAGCAGGGCTGGATCCGCTGACAACGCTTGCAAGATTTCATTTGCGGTCAACGCGCTCGCTGAAGCGGGCACTACGACAGCACCAAGTGCAAGCACTGCAACGGTAAGCAATGCAATTTTTTTCATGTTTTAATAATACTGATAACCTAATAATTCTAATAAGCCTTTTTTAATACCGGATCATCGCGCGCTTCGACTCGCATTCGCGATTCACCTACTTACCAACACGCCGGCACACCATTGCGCCAACGGGTTAATAACAATTGGAAATGAATTTCACTATTTACTTGTCAATGTTCAAGACACGCCGAGTACGAACCATTACTGTATACAGTCAATTATAGTGCGGGTCACACTCTCCGCAAAGAGAGAGCGTGTGGATAACCGCACGGCTCAGTACTGTCAGACTCAAGGGTACCGCACTGAGCCCCAAAAGTCAACCTGTTTTTAAGCTATAACGGCTCCAGCGACGCTCACCTTCTTTTTGCAAAATCCCACGAGAGACGAGGGTTAATAACTCACGCTGGACCGTCTTCTCACTTACCCCGGGAAAAAGTTTGGATATAACTTTTATCCCCGATCCTGGATGGTCCTTGATATAGGCAATAATCCGATCCGAACGATCTGCACTGCCATTTTTTATCTCTTTGTCCTTTATGTCCTTTTGGTGTCCTTTATAAGGTACTGCTTGAATCTGTGGTACGGGGACAGTAAACGACGAGAGATAAACCTCCTTCACCCCAGAGAGAGAAGGGATGAGTAATTCATCACTGATGAGTGTGATAAGAGAAGAATACTCGTCAGAGAGGATACTAAAGTTCATAGTCGATCCAACCCGTGTTACAGACGCAGTGTCACATAAGAGAGTCATCGTACGAAGGGTAGGAGAGAGGACAGAGAGAGCATCTTCTCTTCCAGATTCTGTGAGTGTCTTGAGTGCATACTCTCGTAGCCGTCTCTTGAGCGGTTCAGCATCGTTCAAAAAATCACTGACTCGGTATGTAGCAACGGTTAACCTCTCTATCTTTACACGAACAAAAGAGAGAATATCGTTTAGTCTTTTATTGTCCCTAGCATTGTCCTTGAGCATAATTTCTGGGACATCATCTGTATGACTGTCTTTAACCATGATTATATATCGGACATGGCTGAAGTCAACGCGTGTGCATATCTCACCGCGGTGGCTGTGCTACAATGGATCCACCGTTATGGCGCGCAGATCAAAAAAACACGAGCCAAGGGAGCTAAAACAGCCAGTGCGTAAGATGAAGGAAGAAACTCGGCACGGCATCCTTGGTGTACTTGCGATTGTAGCCGCAATATTCTTTGTGCTCGCCTTCTTTGAGAAAGCTGGTCCAGCCGGAGTACTCACCTACAGATCTCTTTCTCATATCCTTGGTGGAGGCTTTTTAATACTACCGGCACTCTGCCTTCTCTTAGCCGCATCCTTCTTCCGTCTCTCTGACCCTTCGGTCTCTTCATGGAGAACCATCAGCAGTATCTTTATTTTTGCTTCAAGTCTCGGACTTCTCTACCTCACAGCAGGGGAGCCGGCGGGGGGGATGGTGGGAGGACTCATTGCTCGTCCACTAGTTAATCTATTTGAGCAATATGTGGCATTCGCAATTCTCTCTGCTGTACTGCTTATTGCAATCTTTATTATGTTTGAGACTAATCTCACTCTTGATTGGAAACTATTTGGAAAGGTGCTCCGCCGAGGAGATGATGAGGATGGTTCAGAAGAGGATGTAAACAATACCACTCCTCTTACTGTACTGGGTGGAGATAAAAACATAGTCACCGAGACAAGCGGTAGTAAGGGGCAAGAGGAACGCCCAATCAAAATCAATGACGGCTCCGGCGGCACACAAGACTTGGGCGCCTTCAGCCGCCTCGTTGGGTTTAAGGGAAAGGCAAATACAGAAGGCTTCATACCACCCCCATTAGACCTCTTAGAGGGAGACTCGGGTAAACCGGGTGTGGGAGACATTAAAGCGAATGCGAACATCATCAAACGCACACTCGCAAACTTTGGCATCATTGTAGAGATGGATGAGATCTCCATCGGCCCATCTATTACCCGCTACGCACTCAAACCTGCAGAGGGAGTAAAACTTGCCCGCATTGTAGGACTCCAGAATGATCTCTCACTTGCTCTTGCCGCTCACCCTATCCGCATCGAAGCGCCCATCCCAGGTAAATCTCTCGTCGGCATTGAAATACCAAATACTTCAAAGATTAAAGTGGGTATGGCTTCGCTCATTGGCGCAAAAGAGTTTGCCGAGTCACATCACCCGCTCCTCATCTCTCTTGGCCGAGCGATTGCTGGCACCGCACACTTTGCAAACTTCGCAAGGGCTCCTCACCTCCTCGTCGCAGGTGCAACCGGATCAGGAAAGTCAGTCACCATTCACGCCATTATTACATCCCTCCTGTACCGTAACGCACCAGATAAACTCCGCTTCATTATGGTAGACCCAAAGCGAGTTGAGCTCACGGTATACAACAATATTCCACACCTCCTTACCCCCGTCATAACTGACGCAAAAAAAGCTATTATGTCACTCAAGTGGGCGGCTAAAGAAATGGATCGGCGCTACGACATTCTTGAGAAAGAGGCAGTGCGTGACATTGAGTCTTACCATAAAAATGTGGTTGAGCCAGCCTACGAGAAAGGAGGAGATGAGACTGATCTCCCTGACCGGATGCCGTACATCGTCATCGTGATTGATGAGCTCGCCGATATTATGACCACCTACCCACGCGAGATGGAAGCAGGGATCGTGCGTCTCGCACAAATGTCTCGCGCGGTTGGTATACACCTTCTCCTATCTACGCAGCGACCAAGTGTAGAAATTATCACCGGTTTGATTAAAGCAAATATCCCTTCACGCATTGCCCTCCAAGTTGCTTCGCAGATTGACTCACGGACCATTCTTGATATGGCGGGAGCAGAAAAATTACTTGGCTCTGGTGACATGCTCTATCTCTCGGGAGATATGAGTAAGCCAATACGACTTCAATCTGCCTTCATATCTGAGAGAGAAGTGAAGCATGTTGTCTCATGGCTCCGTGATCACTACCGTGATGAAATCCCCCAAGATATCTCTGTTGGGGCTGACGCAGGAAGCGGAACCAGTGCGGGAGCTTGGAATGATAATGAGATGGATAGTGGGGATGATGATGAGCTCTACGAAGAAGCGCGAGAAATTATTATGGAAGCGGGAAAGGCCTCTGCCTCATACCTCCAGCGCCGTCTTAAGGTAGGCTATGCTCGTGCCGCACGGCTCCTTGATATGCTGGAAGAACGAGGGGTTATCGGCCCCGCTGATGGAGCAAAGCCGCGAGAAGTGTACGGGAGACAAGGCGGAGAAGTAGAGGCTGAAGTACTATGATACAGAACCGCTCACTCTGGCTCTCGTGGGGATTAGGGGCGCTCATAGCTCTCATTATTGTTGGATATGCAGTCAATCGGAGTGCCGCATTTATTGCAGGACCCGTACTCACTGTAGACACTCCCACGGATGGTGAGACCTTAGAGAAACCTGTCGTCATCCTCAGAGGATATGCGAAAAATATAGCCAGTCTCACCGTAAACGGTAGGAGAATTTTTACTGATGAGCAAGGTCTCTTTCGTGACTCACTTTTGCTATTACCGGGGTATAATGTGATTACCGTCGTAGCTCAAGACCGTTTTAATCGAGAGACAAAAGAGATATTACATGTAATTCTGAAATAATATGGCATTCAGCAAAAAAGAAAAGGTAGAGAAATCAGGCGTCGGTACGATAGAGAACACCATCAAAGCAATACAGAGTAAATATGGCGACGGCGCCATCCTCATGCTGGGCGAGCGGCCTAAGGTAGGTATCGATGCCATCCCTACCGGATCCCTATCTTTGGATGATGCTTTGGGGATTGGCGGAGTGCCCCGCGGACGCATCATTGAAATCTTTGGGCCCGAGTCATCGGGGAAAACTACACTCGCACTCCACATCGTTGCGGAGTCACAGAAGAAAGGCGGCGTCTGTGCCTATATTGATGCGGAGCACGCCTTGGATCCTGATTATGCGAGAAAGATTGGGGTAAAGACCGACCAACTCCTCATCTCACAACCCGATTACGGGGAACAGGCACTCGAGATTGCAGAGACGCTTATCCGCTCTGGTTCTGTCGATGTGGTAGTCGTAGACTCAGTGGCGGCACTCACCCCAAAAGATGAGATTGAAGGTGATGTCGGCGCCCAACATGTGGGCAAACAAGCTAGGCTGATGTCACAGGCTCTCCGCAAGATGACAGCAATTGTGGCACGCTCTAAGACGGTGGTTATCTTCATCAACCAGATACGAATGCAGATTGGGGTTATGTTTGGGAATCCAGAGACGACCCCGGGTGGAAAAGCGCTCAAGTTTTACTCGTCAGTGCGCTTAGATGTGCGCCGTCTCGCACAGATTAAGAAAGGGGAAGAAGTGGTAGGCAACCGTACCCGTGTCAAAGTTGTTAAGAACAAGGTCGCTGCGCCATTTAAACAGGCAGAGTTTGATATCCTCTACAACGAGGGGATTTCACCGGAGGGTGAGATCATTGCACTTGCAGAAAAAATTGGTGCCATCACTAAAAGTGGCGCCTCATACTCTACCGGAGATACGAAACTTGGTAAGGGCTACGACGCAACACGCACTTTTTTGAGAGAGAATCCAAAAGTACGAGCTGAGCTCGTAAAGAAGATTAAAGCAAGTTTTACTGAAAAGAACCTGTGATCATACGACGGCGCAGATAGAGAGAAAGATTGCGACCCGCGTCATAAGCGAGAAAGGGTCCGACAATGAGTGCAAGCGCGATGAGCGTCTGCGTAAACATCTCTGTATGGAGAAAAGCGTCACGCAGGTAGGGGGCACTTCTGTCTAAGGAGAAGCTGGGTACATTATTGAGCACTGAACGGTACGAGACATAGAGACTGAGGTGACCGCAGGCATAGAGAAAGAGCCCTAGCTTAACGAAGGTAGGGTTTGTGAAGATGCGACATATCCACGAGAAGTAGACGCGACGCATCGTGCGCAACATGATTGGATTTGCGGTAGTCATACTAATAACAATTGTATCACAGAGTCTCGGCAACGCGACGAAACTCTCTCCGAGCACGCAGGAGGCGCGTCTTTACCGCCGAGATGGAAATACCCTCAATGCGTGCGATCTCACGCTGGGGACGACCATCAATAAAATAATAAGAAAGAATCCGAGAGAAATGCCCCGGCAAGCGCCGCAAGACTGACGCTACATAGTCTGTAAGGCCGTGAGCTGCATACTCGTCACGAGGATCGGGGACTTCTTCATACCATCGCTCGTCAAAAGCACTCTGTGCGGAGAGACGCCCAGACCGTTTAAGTGCGCGGTACGATGAGAGTACGGTGTTGGTAAGAATGCGATAGCCCCATGAGCGGAATGAGCTACTCGAAGTAGCATGGAAACTCTGTGCGCTAAAATAAATTTTTGCGAAGGTATCTACAACAACATCATCCACTTCTGGCCGGTCTCCAAGAATACGCCGTGCCTTCCGACGAAAAGCCACTTGGTAGCGAGAGACGATTATTTCAAATGCTCGCGGAGAGGTGAGAGATGCGGTAAGCACCACCTCATCCGGTTCTGCCATAAGCGCTTGGTACTTTTCGTCGGAGAGCATACGCATGTTGTATAGAGATAAAGCTATTCGACCTTTATTATACGCTAACGCTCCTTGACTCCCAAAGGTCGCTTAGGGTACAGTGGCTCTCGTATGTTGGACTATAATGAAATCAAGCCAAGAAAATATGTGGTGATGGAGGGGGAGCCGTACGAAGTGCTTTCATCGCATGTATTTCGTAAGCAGATGCGCAAGCCGGTCAACGCCACAAAACTTAAAAACTTGATGACAGGTAAAGTGATGGAGTATTCCTTCCACGCAAGTGAGAAGACAGAGGAAGCAGAGATCCTATCTCGTGAAGTAAAGTATATCTATATCAATAGAGGAGAATACTGGTTCTGTGAGAAAGATGATCCGAGCAAGCGCTTCTCACTCTCTGAAGACTTTATCGGTGTCCAAGGCAAGTTCATGAAGCCCAACTCCTTAGTAGAGCTCCTCTCATTCCAAGAACGGAATATCGGAGTCAAACTACCCATAAAAGTTGAACTAAAAGTCAAAGAAGCGCCTCCAGGGATCAAAGGGAATACGGCTCAGGGCGGGACTAAACTAGTCACCTTAGAGACTGGAGCGGGAATTAATGCACCACTTTTTGTAAACGAGGGTGATATTTTGCGTATCAACACAGAGACGGGTGAATATGTAGAGCGAGTGCAAGAGTAAGACTCCCCTTAGAATGCTGGTGGCGTGGTGGTAGGAGCGGTGGTTGTTGGGGAACCAGAGGGGGCTATATAGCCGTCAGGATCCCCTATTTGCTCCGTGAGGGGCCGTTTAGCATAGCATCCATACGCGAGGATGACAGCGACGATAAAGGCTCCGATAAGCCACTTGGTTGTTGTATCTATCTTCATATCTCTCAACTCTACTACTCACTCGTCACGCCGTCAAACTCTGCCTCATTGGCCTCTGCCTCCTCTCGCGTCGCACGGATGATCCCGTCCTTATGATGTGATGGCGAGTAAATAGTGTAAAGCTTGAGATCATCGATCTCTGATGTGTTAATAACATTGTGCTCTGCTCCTGCAGGGACCACCACCGCGACACCGTCCCCTACCGCGTACTCGTTACCATCAATGAGGCACTTCCCCACCCCTTTCTCAAAACGGAAAAACTGGTCGTTGTCTGTATGCGTCTCCAGACCAATCTCTCCCTTGGGCGGGATGCTCATCAGTACCAACTGGCTGTGCTTGCCCGTATAGAGCACCTTACGGAAGCTACTGTTTGCTACCGTATCCTTCTCAATATTTGCTGTGTATCCTTTCATGTATATATATTAGGACGATAATACTATTCATGCAACGGTCAATTCGGCTTTCGGAACAGGAAGTTTCAATTTGCGGGGGCTATGGGTACGGTACCCATATGATTAGGTGTCGTAAGGGTATTCTAGCACTTTTTCGGGAAGCCGAAGGAGGTTTGTGGGTCGGGGTCAAAATACCCGTAAATACTGTGAAATTACGGGAAAAATCGAAGGCTTAAAAGAAGCCGTTTTTCACCCTTTTATCTGTGAAAATAACTGCGAGAAAGTAATGCACCCCTTTACAAACAAAAAAGCCGGTAAAATACCAGATATGGGAAATATAAAAACATTGAAGCCCTTTCAATCAGGGTACGATCCAAGAAGGAATACCAAGGGTAGACCGAAGGGTTCTCGGAATGTGAGAACCGTGATTATGGAAATATTGAAGGAGAAAGTCTACTTCAACGGCAAGATGGCACGGAAGGATAAGGCTATCGTAATGCAGCTTGTGTGGAAGGCGGCCAAGGGCAACCTGAAAGCCATGAGTATGGTCATCGACCAAGTGGACGGCAAGGTGCCTGACGAGTTTGTGGTACCTACCCCATTTGTACCGCAAGAAAAGGTCGAGTACACGCCCGAAGAACAGGCGGATTTTGAGAAGTATTTTAAACGAAACGACCATGGGCAACATCAATAACCTCAAGCCATTCCAAAGCGGATTCGACCCGAGAAGAAACTTGAACGGAAGGCCTCCGGGCAAAACACTAACGAGCCAATTCCAAGAGATACTCAGTAAAAGGATTGTGAGTGATAAAGACAAGACTATTGCAGATGCGTTGGTTGAGAAAATCATAAGGATGGCACTGGACGGCGATCATCGGATGATCAAGCTCATCTGGGAGCATATGGACGGAAAGCCGCCGAAGTACAAAGGAGACCCAGTACCGGAACGGCCTCCGAAGCGCGAACTTACAGAAGACGAGATCAAGAAGATCGACGAGATGTTCGGCCCAAAGCCATGGCCTGAGGACGAACGTAAGTAACTTAGCTTCCTTCTTTAGATTTGTGTAGTCGGGTTATCCACTCCTACTGACCATTTACGAATTGGCGTGTAAGCGAACCAAAATACCCTACTGCAGGGACTATGTGATTGTAAGTCTGAAAACGAATAAGGGCGTCTCGGGTGGCTGGGCCGAAATAATTTGATTCAAGTCCTGGAGATCCTGCGCCAGTTTGGCTGACTATAAATTGATGGTCATTAAGGAACTTTTGCAAGAGTTTTACATCGTCTCCACTCATGCCGAAATACAGATCTCGAGTAAACGTGCTTGGAAGTACCGTCGGATTTGTTGATATTGATGGAGTAGTAGGTGATATGTTCTGCGAGACAGCAATGACTGCACGAGTAAGTGAGCCGAAATATCCAACCGATGGTTTAATACCCATCGAAAGCTGGTATTGCGCGAGAGCAGCTTGCGTCAGAGGACCAAAGTATCCCGTGTCATTGCCGCTCGCAAGAAAGCCTTTAGCGATCAGGAACTGCTGCAATACCTTCACATCACTACCAGTACTTTTTATGGTGAGATCACGAGTAAAAGTATTTGGTAAAATGGTAGGGGTTGGATTTACTACACAATTGAATCCTGTAGGACAGCCCGGCACAGAAGGTTGGATAAGGATTGAGCCTCCTCCGGAATATGATCCGCTTGATGAACCCCCGCTCGAAGGCTGTGCTGAAGTGGTAAAGGTTTGGTCAGAAGATGTAGCTGTGTTTCCAGAAGCATCTTTTGACACTACTTGGTAGTGATACGTCGTTCCTGCAGAAAGACCTGAAATTACAATGGAGTGACTCGTCACTAGTGTTGAATCAAGGGTCGTCTGTGATCCATATGAGGCACTTGTGCCGTAGTTAACTTGGGAATCCGCAGCTTCATCAGTGGTCCAAGTTATAGTTGTTCCTGAAGTTGAAAGTGAACCGGAAGAAATTGATGAAATGACCGGAGGCGTTGTGTCAGGCACTGCTGTTGTGGTGAATGTATAGTCTGAAGAAGTTGCAACGTTTCCAGAAGCGTCAGCTGATGCTACTTGGAAATGGTATGCGGTTGATGCGGTTAATCCTGACAAGGATATCGAATGAGAGGTAACGAGAGATGATGAGGATGACGCTGTACCGTATGAAGTGTTAAGACCATAATTTACCGTTGATGTGGCTGATTCATCGGTCGTCCAGGTAATAGTTGCTGAAGTTTGGGATGTAGAAGACGCTATCGCAGATATAATAGGAGCTGTAATATCAAGTGGCGCAGAGTATGTGAGCACCACACTGTCTATCTGAGGTTGCTGCGTTCCATCAGAATTTAAATATGCTTTAAATAAGTATGATCCACTTCCTACAGGTAAAGAAGCGATATTTGTATTTATAGTTGAAGATGCATTTGTCTCAGAGTATCCTGAAGTTGTTGTATTCCAGCCAGAGTTGTACCAATACCATGTGGTTCCTCCATCATTTGAAACTTGATACTTTATATTTCCTCCATTACTTACTTCAACTGCTGAAAAGCCTGACAGGGATGAGAAGGCTTGCGCATTTAATGATGTGGGATTAACAGTCGGGTTAGTAGCTGCATAATTTTTTTGTTCCGAACCCATCGAATAGAATGTACTTGGTGAGTTTTCATTGGCGTAACTTGCCGAGACCCATGCATCTGATCTTGCCGCATTTGAAATTCGAACTTCATCTATGACACCTTTATAAAAACTACTTGAATCGCCCCTAGTTCCAATAACCGTTGGACTGGTATTACTTGTAGGTGAAAGCACAGTGAGAGAGCCAGTACTTACATGAGCAAGCTCACCAACTCCATTTATGAAAAATTTTGTATGTGATGGATCAATACCATCATCACCATTTCCAGCTCCAACATATGTTGATTTGTAGATCGCATTTCCAGGTCTATCTGCCCAATAAAACGTATTTCCGACAATTGCAATACCTTGACCTGCACCATATGTTACTGGTCTTAATCGTTCTACAAAATTAAAATTTGTTCCGTCAAAAGAATAATGATCCAACCCATAAGCATAGGTTTGTCCAAAAGAATTTGAGCCATGCCAATTAACAAAAATGTCATTCCCATACCAATTAATATTTTGGTATGTTAATTCTCCAGCGAAAGCATTTGCTACAGGCAAGCTATACGTAGAGACTAAATTAAAACTAGTATCGTATTTTTTTACGACGAAAGTATCAAACCATCCATCAACTACCCAAAAGTAACCATTGTGATAATCAACACCCTCAGCAATTTTTACTTGAGTACCAAGGTTAAAATCTTCAATTAATGAAAAATCAGATAGGCTAAAGACAGCAATTTTTGATTGAAGATCTGATAACGGAGTGTAATTAGGATTTGTTGACGCTCCTAAAGTATTCGCATTATATGCCCCGACATATAACTTTCCATTAATTACTGTTCCATTACCTAGGATGTTGCCACCAGTAAAACCACTGTATACATTATTCTTTTCTTTTATAAAATTACCTTGCATATCAAACTGCGAAATAGCATTTTGTCCAATTGCATAGATATAAGTCCCATCACTTGCTACCCCCTGCCACGCTCTTGTAGATGTCGCTAGGGTGACTAATTTTGAGACGCTGTTGAAAGCACTTTTAACGACAGTGTCATCAATTACTTCAATTTTTGTCCATGAATTTGTCGGTACAGTTGTTGAACTTGATAGAAAATTTACAACACTTGAATCTGCACGATTTAAATAAGGGAATTATATACAAAGTTACCCTAACCTAAAAACCCCTTATTTACCATAGCTTGAAACTCGGCCATATTGTAAACGCCGATTAAGGCTCTCTGTGGGTTCACTTGGTCTTTTAACCACTTCATCGCCGCCTTTTTGTAGCCGTTGCCGTCCAGCAGAATGATGGTTGGCACGCCGATCTTGATGATGTTAAACAAGGTAAAAGGGTACTTCTCGTCTACCGAGCCAGTAGACTGTTGCCACTTGCACTCAATCACCAGTCCATCGGGGAACTTGTCTTGGTTCATGATCAAGAAGTCGCATTTACGCTGGGTTTCGTAGATACTCGTACCACAAGGAACTTGGGTAGAGTATTGCTTACCACCGACAGTTTTACGATTGGCGAATAGCTGGGCTTTGTGGTTAGGAAAGGCGGTGTAGCCGTTGTCCTCTAAAAGTCGCTTGATAAATAGCTCTAAAACACTGCCCGTTTTATTGGCTTGTCCGCCCCCCGTTATTGGTGTAGTTTCGGATGATAAGCTCATTTTCTTTGCCTCGCTGGTGGGCTTTGCAAGAGACATTTCGTGAAGCCTCTACTTGCTCAATAGTATAGCCCTTATATAACTCTCTGACAAATGGCGTGTCGCTGTTGGAGAGCATAAAGTAACTGCCCTTTTGGTCTATCTGTTTGCAGAACTCGGCGAGCTTGCGGTGGTGTTCATCGCCAAAGCCAGAGCCATCATAACCGCTATAGGTTTCGTGATAGGGCGGGTCAAGATAGTAGAAGTCGCCTTTGTAGATTTTGGTATGCTCAAAGCCGTGCTGTTTAATCTCGGCGGTCGCTAAAACCTTTGAAGCATTACGCAGATTTTCCTCGTCTAAAATGTTTGGGTCTTTGTAGTCGCCCATCGGGACATTGAAGCCACCCCCCTTGTTTACTCGGTAAAGACCATTGAAGCAAGTTTTATTGAGGTAGATAAAGAGAGCCGCCAGTTTGGTGGTGTCCTTTTCCTTAAAGAGCTTCTGGCGAGCTTTGAGATAGTATTCCTTGTTGTGTAATCGTTCGTGGATTTTTAACTGACGGATTAAGCTGTCCAGATCATCTCGCACCGCCTTGAAAGTAAGGATGAGGTGGAAGTTTACATCAGACAGATAAGCCTCCTCTGGCTGGACGGCGAAGTACAACGCACCACCGCCTAGAAACAGCTCATGGTAAGCGTCATACTTGGTCGGCAACCGCTTTAGAAGCTCTGGCAGGATTGACCGCTTGCCACCGACCCACTTTAGAAATGGTCGGGCGGCGATACTCCGCTCGGTTCGGTTCTCACCAGCAATAGAGACAAGAGCTTGATTAAAGTCTACCCCTAACCCCTCGTGATATTTGCGTTCTCGTGGGGACATATTAAGCGGTAAGAGTCTTATAAGCCAGCTTCTCGCTACCCGCTACATTCGCCACGACATCAGTGAATACATCGGCTAGCTCCACGGCTCGGTTGTTAAAGCGATACACGAACTCGTCCACATACTTCTGCAAATGCTTCTTACTCATGTTGTGGTAAGTGCCGTAGTAGCCACGCTTAAACAATGCCCAAAAACTCTCGGCGGTGTTGGAGTGGCTATCACCTTTTACATACTGGCCTTTGCCGTGTGACACGGCCTCGTGAGCAAAGAGACTGCCGATTTTGGAGTAAGACAAAAACTCGTCTGTGTAGAGCTGTGTCCCAATTTTTACATTTTCAATAATCAGACTTTCCAAGGTTCGCATCTTTACATTATCTATCACTTTGGCTTTCATTGCACCGCCTCGCTGTATCATTCCCATTACAGGGGTTTTGGTCAAAGTGTTTCGGCCTTGGGTGCGCTTGGTTCGCTTGTGGGCGTGCTTGTTCTTTTCCTTGCCGCCGATATAGGTTTCGTCTATTTCTACTGTGCCAAACAACTGACCGCTATTTTGTTTCAAGGCTTTACGAATACGATGATCCATAAACCACGCGGTCTTTTGAGTAACGCCCACTTGCTCGGCTAGGTTAATAGAGCTAATGCCTTTCTTATTGACGGACAAAAGGTAAATTGCGACAAACCATTTCTGCATTGAGATTTTGCTTTCGCCAAAGACGGTCTTGGTCTTAATAGTGAAGTCCTTTTTGCACTTAGCACAGCGAAAGCGTTTGCCGTCTGAAAAGCGGTTGATTTTACTGTGGTTACAATGAGGGCAATACTCGCCTTGGGAGAAGCGGATTTGCTCAAAGTATTTTTGACAGGTTTCCTCATCCTTAAAGTGGGCGAGGAACTCTACCAAGGTTTTGTATCGGCTATCCATACCTATAGCTTATACGATCACAATAGGGTTGTCAAGTAATAATTGGGGGTAACTTTTTGACTAGTATTAACTTGCAACAGCCGTTTTGATATACTAGTAATGTAATAATCCTATGGAACAACAAGCCCTTAATTTAGCCAAAAAAGCAGGTAACTGGATTTCTGCTATCCTGTTGGGTAATACTCGTGAATTGATTGCGAGGATTGATGAAAGAACAAATTTTATGCTGGAAGATATTAAAGACATTAAACCCAAAGTGGCAGATATGTTCCCTAAACTGGATATTCTATGGAAAGACAAAATTGCACCTGCTAATTCTCCACGACAATTAAACTCAAGAGGGCAAGCTATCTTAGATGATAGCGGAATTAAAGAAATTATTGACGCAAAAAAAGACGAACTTCTAAAATTAGTTCAAAGTAAAAATACGACTAATCCTTATGATGCAGAGAAAGTAATATCCGAGATAATGATGGAGTTACCAATACATTGTCCTGATGTTGTAGAATCACTCAAACAAGGGGCTTTCCAGTCTGGAGTTGATATTAATACCGTTCTTTTTGCAGGGAGTATTTATCTAAGAAATCTTATTTTTCCTGACCTGGGCTTTTCTTTGGAAGATTTAGACAAACCAAAATCTAATTAATTTTTAGGGTAACATTGTATATAGTTCCCTTAAATAAAGTGTATTATCCGTATTTATACCAAAATCATATGGGTTGTCAGTTGTTCCAGTAGTAACTGTTTTTGCAACTACCCTCATCTTGCCCGATGCAGTTCTATTTACCCATGCACTAATACTTAGGGTGCCTGTTGCGTTTAAGCCACTATTACTTGTTAAGGATAGTTTGTCATTAACACCGTCCATGCTCACAGCATTACCTATCTTGCCTGTTGCACTGAAAGTAACTCCTCCAGACTGAACTCCACTATTCGCATTAGATGTTGAGTCTAGTGCTGGGCTAGTAGTAGCATTAAGATGTTGAACAACAATTGAATTACTATCCCATACTCCATTTGCATTCGCTTGAGCAGAAGCTGCAGCATTACCATAATACATATAAACATCAGTATCTACAGAAGAGGATACTGTAGGAACTTTAATCCATGCAGCTAAAGCTCCTGTTGTTGATGCATATGTCTCTATTTCGTGGCTTAGTTTTGTAACTCCATCAGATGAAGTGAAAAATATATCGTTACCTGACGTTAACGCTTTGGCTGCCAAGTCTGAGTCAGAAGTTTGATTAACGAGAACAGGAAAATCTGTTAAATCTGACGATATTTTTGTATGGTCAATTGATATTTTCTTTCTATATTTCCAACTGGTGTCATACCAAGCAGGAGTTGTTGTAGCTTTCAATTGTGCTTGTCCTCCTATGACTTCAATTTTAGTAGTATCAAAAGTGTAGTCCGACGAAGTGGAAAAGTCCCAGGTTTTAGTTGCAGCAAAAACATTCGAAGAAGTAAGAGCAAATAGTACCGCAAATACGAGTAGTCTTTTAAAGATTTTATTCATGAATATTGTTCTCAATTTTACCCCCCCCCCGAGAATTTTGCAATGAAAATTCTCAAGAATATATGCTAACTATAGTATATAGAACCAAAGTTAGCAAATTCCTACACTTAACGGTGTAGATGAACAAGACTATTCTCATACAATTTGGCAAAAGAGTCCGAGAAGAACGACTGAAACGCGATATTTCTCAAGAGCGCTTAGGGCAGTTGGCTAAAGTCCACAGGACATACATCGGTATGATTGAACGTGCCGAGAAAAACATTACACTCACCAACATGGAGAAGATCGCCAAAGCACTAGGGCTTAAAGTGAACAATCTCATTAGTTTTTAATTCTCACCCCCTAAAAGACCTTAGCTTCCCTCGGGATTTTTGTGTAGTTGACTTCCTCCCGCTTCTGCTCTGTGTTTCGTATGCGGCTAGACTTCGTACCCGTATCCGGTATGTTCGTGTATGCATGGAAAACGCAACCGTAAAGGAACAGAAACCAATCAGATATTGCCTGTATGCCCGCAAGTCGAGCGAAGCGGAGGAACGACAGGCGCTTTCTATCGATTCCCAGATCAAGGAGATGCTCCAGCTAGCAGAGCGAGAAAATTTGGAAGTTGTGACAATGAAGCGAGAATCTCACTCCGCCAAGGAGACTGGCCAGCGCCCTGTATTTAACGAGATCATCGAAGAAATTAGGGATGACAAATACAACGGTATCCTCACATGGGCGCCGGATCGCATCAGCCGTAACGCAGGCGACCTCGGCAAAGTGATCGATCTTATGGACGTTGGAAAGCTCAAGGAAATACGCACCTACGGACAAAAGTTTACTAATAATCCGAATGAAAAATTCCTCCTCATGATCCTTGGATCGCAGGCGAAGCTCGAGAACGACAACCGGGGCATCAACGTGAAGCGAGGTTTGAGAACGAGAGTGGAGATGGGGTTGTGGCCGGGCATGGCGCCGCTCGGATATCTCAACCAGAAATTGATAGAAAAGAAATGCCGTATCGTTATTGATCCGCAACGTGCACCGATCGTGAAGCAGATGTTTGAAAAAGTGGCATACGATTTGTGGAGCGGTAGAAAAGTGTACAACTGGCTCCGTTTCGAGCTTAACTTCTATACGCGAGGTAACAAGCCACTCACACTCTCTGGTGTATATCGCATGCTCCAGATGCCCATTTATTACGGACCATTCGAGTATCCAAAGAACAGCGGCAACTGGTATCAAGGAACACATGAGCCGCTAATCAGCGAGGAATTATTCAAGAAAGTGCAGGAGCAATTGAAGCGCGACAAAGTTGTGCGCGAGAACAGAGAGTTTGCCTTCACCAAATTATTTACCTGTGGCATGTGCGGATCGGGCATCACGGCGCAGGAGAAATACAAACTGCTCAAAGATGGCACGAATGCAAAGTACGTCTACTACTCTTGCTCGAAAGCGAGAGACAGGAACTGCAAGAACAAATATATCCGCGAGGAAGAACTCGTCGAGGAACTATTCAAGATTATCGACAAGCTCACCATGAACGAGCTTGGCATGCGGATGAAGCTCGAAGAAGAAATTAAGCGATTCAATAGATTGCAGAGACTTGCGGTCAAAGGCAAGCCCAAGATGCAGATCGATGAAGACGATATTGCGACAAAGGAATATGCAAAATACGTACTCCGCGAGGGTACACCGCTTGAGAAGCGTGAACTGATGGGTCATCTAAGAAGCAGATTGGTGCTGAACGATAAGAAGATTACTCTGCTTACAGAGGACTCCAACTAAAAACTATTTCTTCTTGCCGTGTCGTTCCTTATAGCTCTTTTTCTGAAGACCGAGATGGTACTGGTGAAATTCATCATCGTCCCGTTCCTTTTCAATTTCAATATGTTGCATACAACGGCCTCGGCGATAAGGACCGAACAGCTTTGCAAATTCTCCCTGAAACCAAGGGAGCGTTTGGTACTCCTTACCTTTGGTTGTCTCTGCTTCAAAATCAGGATCTCCGGGCAGTCTTCCATATTCATCCATTGCACCTGGACCGCCTGGGCCACCGCCCCACATTATGGTTCCTCCCCAATGAATAGCGCGAGGATCGGGCATCAAAAGATATCCATGACCGTATTTGTTCCAATCTGATTTGGATACATGTCTTTCTGGGTAAAGCCATTCTTCTTTGGCTGCGGCTACATATCGGGAAGCTCGGCTTTTTATGATGAAATTGATTTCTCGTACCTCTTGTTCACTTAATTGTCGTCGAACCTGAACGTCAGTAAATTTGAATATCGCATTGCGGTATGGATTTGGATTCGGTCGTAGATTGGTTGCGGATTGATATGGATTCCGCACCCAGGATAAATTTGTGAGAATGAGAACCTTATCTATGGAAAGTGGAAAAATTGTATGCGTACCTTGAAGCCATATCTCGGGGTCATTTGAGTCTCGACAGTAACTGGATCGAGGACCGCATTCACGATTATAAACAGTAACGGGATGGTCTGAGATGATGAATTTAGTCTCCGACTGTGAAGCGTCTGCAATAAGCCAGACGCATTCCATCCAAATAGCGGCATGAACATTACGCACTCGGATCATATTGCGTAGAATCGCGTCCTTATCCTTACTTCCAATTTTCTCGCTAAGAAATGATAGACCTTTCGGAGTCCTGAGCTTCTGTGTACTCATGTAACGCATGATGTCCTGAAGTGATTCACCCCAGGGTTTAAGGGGATAATCAAACCCCTCGAAATATTCGACAGCAGGACGACCTTTGGTATCAATATCGCCGAAGAAATATTTCTCTATATCCTTTGTTTCGATACCTTGAATCTTCGTCGTATAAAGATCCTCTTGGACGAAACACTTTTTACTACCTTGTCGCCGTAATGGCTTCTTGGTATGAACCACGCCGCGAGGATCGGTGAACGTCTCGGGTTTTAAATCCAAGTGAAATAACTCATGCTCGTTCGGTAGCATGAACTTCTTTTGGTACCACTGTGGTACGTAATGATGATTGCGATATTCGTCGGGCATTTTCCAGGTAATTACTAGGTACCTGGGTCGCCCTACAACCTTAGGTACTTGGGTCACAAAACTACCAGGTTCTTAGTGCGGAGAGGGAGGGATTCGAACCCTCGAAGGTGTAACCCTTACGCGCTTTCCAAGCGCGCGCACTAGGCCTCTATGCGACCCCTCCATTGCTTATTAAGCGTTTGAACGCCTCTCCCCCTTTATACCTTTTTATCTGATGCTCTCGCAACCATCCCAAAGCTAAACTTCGGCCTCGGTTTTAAGTCCCATGAGTGCACGGATACGCTCTTCTACCGGCGGATGGGTCATAAAAAGTTTTGCGACATGCTTTCCCCTAAAAGGATTGCTGATGTAGAGGTGTGCTGTTGCCTGCCGCGCACTCTTGAGCTCGCCAGGGTAACTGGATATTTTTTTAAGCGCACTCGCGAGCCCTTCAGGGTAGCGCGTGAGGAGCGCACCAGAGGCATCGGCGAGGAACTCTCGTTTACGCGAGACAGCAAGTTGGATGAGTGTCACTGCAATGGGAGAAAGTATTGCAAGTATCAAGCCAGCAAGTACCAAGATGCCACCAGCGCGATTCTCTCTATCTCCCCCACCCCAGACCGCACCACGCAAAAACATATCGGAGAGAATGGAGACAAAGCCAACAAGCACCACTACAATCGTGGAGAGGAGAATGTCGCGATTTTTTATATGCGAGAGCTCGTGGGCAATCACACCTTCCAACTCGCTCCGATTGAGTATCCCCAGGAGCCCCTCCGTCACCGCAACCGCCGCGTGCTCCTTATTACGCCCTGTTGCAAAGGCATTCGGTGCCGCATCGGGGATCACATAGAGCTTTGGCATTGGGATGCCGGCAGTGATGGCAAGATTCTCTGTCACCGTGTAGAGATCCCAGTAGGTCTCTTTATCTGCGGGGCGCGCACCAGAGATAGAGAGCACAATTTTGTCCGAGTACCAGTATGAGAAAAAGTTCATTATGAGCGCAAAGAGTACTGCGCCGTAGAGGATTGCCGGATCACCGTAGACTTGTGCAAAAGAGAAGCCAATCCCTATCACCACGAGCAAGAATACTGTCATTAAGAGCCAGGTCATCCGCACATTGCTATCGTATGATTTGTACATATGTTTTAACTTGCGCCGCCACCCCCACCTCCCCCACCACCACCAGCTCCGCCCCCTCCCGAGGCGCCACTCCCCGCGGAGGATGAGAAGGCGCTTGCAAATGATGACGAGAAGCTGGAGCTAAACGCGCTTGCCGAGAAGCCCGCACCAGATACGCCATCCCCCATACTCCCCGCAACCAGGGCTCCATGGTACCACGAGGGTGGTGGGACCTGCATCCCCTCAAAGGCCTTGGCCCACTTCTTCTCAATTCCAAAAACAATAGCGTAGGGCAAGAATTTTTCAAACAAGTCGGGAGTAAGATTTTGCAGACGATAGCGCTCGGCAGTCTCCAAGTAGAGTTTAAAGCCAAGCCACTCCTCACGCAGTTCCCTCCCCTCCTGCGAGAGCCGTGCCTCGGAGGGGGCGAGGAAAAATATTGCCGCACAAAGAATTAATACGGATGAGACAATTTCCGCTATCTGCACAAAATCGGAATTCCAAAAATAGATAGTGAGTACAATGGCGGCAGAAACAAGAAACCAGCCAATCCCCTGACCCTTCCCTTCTTTTTTAAAGTCCACGGCAAACCATGCTTCTTGGCCTGCTCTGTCTTTCAATACTTGGGGGAGTTTCTGCATATCTTCTCCAAACTGCACATACTTAGCCGTGTTGAAGTGCATACTCGTGAGATCTTTGGTGCGAAAAACATTTTCGTCATTCAAAGAAAAAAGTGTTTTAAGAAATGATTGCTCATACGACTCTAATTGCATATCGGTCTCATATGGTTTTATGCCTTTAACTTCGTACTGCGAGCTATATTTAAGTCCTGTTTTGAAAAAATAGATTGCAACAACTACAAACATCACAAAGTAAAAGGGATTAAAACTAGCGATAGCAAGCACCGCTAGAGCTATCACTATAATGAGTAAAGAAATATTTTTTACTATTGTCCGCCCCTTTTCCTCTTTGATTTCCACATAACCCCGCACAGCAAGATCAACGATGGTCGCTGGCCAAGTTCGCCGTGATACCCCCTCTTTTATCAAAAGCTCGGCAAGCGCAGGACGCAAGCCACGCGGTGGCTCATACTGTGGGATGATGGTACCGCGGCCCTTTGGTAACACTTCCTTACGCACAAAGTAGACAATCCAGTAGAGAATAGAGAAAAGCACAATAAGACTCCCGAGTACATACCCATAATTGTGGGCAAACCAATCCTTCCAAAACGCTGACCGCAGCACATAACCCTTCTGCCACGAGAGATCAATGGTAAAGTCTGCTCCTGGATCAAAGAGTGCTCCATTGACGACATACACATCGGAAGCGCCCGTCTGCTCTACAGATTTGTTTATCAGAGACTTATTTACTCCATCACGGTATGCGTAGAGTGCATCTCTGCTTGAGAGTCCTTGCGGAAGTATGATGCTTGCCGACGCAGTGTGTACTGGCACATCGTAGTCGGTAAAAAGGTTGTAGTAGAGGCGGTCAAACTGCGTTCCAAATGTGATTGCTCCATGCACAGTGTAGCGCAGTACCCAGATGTGAGAAGTGTCGCGTAGATTGTAGTACCACTCAATTACCTGTGCGCCATTCCCTTTGTATGTGGTGTAATGCCCCCAGCTGTTTGGATTCGTCTTATCAAGTCTTGATGAGCTCCATTGTAATTTTTTTCCTGTCGCTCCGTCATAGACTTCAACTTCAGAGATATAACTAATGTCTTTGAGAGCAATGGAGCGCCAGCCCTTATGGTACTCACCTTCGTAGCGATAGTTCTGCCGCTCTTCAACCGAGAGTGTAGAGTCGGCATTCACTTCAATACGCGTATCTATTGCGTTATACCAGTACTGCCGGTTCTCCTGTGCAGAAACAGTAAATGCGCACAGAGATAGAGCCGAGACGGCAAGCGTAACAAGAGTGTTACGCGCATCCATACTTAAAATTTTACCTCCACCGGCTGTTGAGCCGCGTCGTTGTCGGGAATATCAAAGAATTCCTGCTTGGTAAAACCAAAGCTCCCCGCAATCAGATTACTAGGGAAAGAATCGATCTTGATGTTGAGGTCACGCACATTGCCATTATAGAAGCGGCGCGCCGCCTGGACCTTGTTCTCCGTGTCGGCAAGCTCGCGTTGGAGCTCTAGGAAGTTCTGGTTCGCCTTCAAGTCGGGGTAGGCCTCCGAGAGAGCAAATATGCTCTTAAGGGCGCCAGAGAGCATATTCTCTGCTGCGCCGTGCTCGGCCGGCGTCTGCGCGCTCATGGCCTTGGTGCGCGCTTCCGTCACCTTCTCAAAAGTGGCTGACTCGTGTGAGGCGTAGCCCTTCACGGTGCTGACAAGATTAGGGATGAGGTCGTAGCGTCGTTTTAGTTGGACCTCAATGTCGGCCCAGGCCTCCTTGGTGCGCGTTGCGAGCCGCACTAGGCTGTTGTATACAATAGCGATCGCGATGATAATGACCGCAAGTAGCCCGAGAATGATATATGTGGGTGACATGACTATGCTAATTATTTAATAAATCGGACTGTACCAAGGTCTGATCCGACAAGCGTCCGCTGTTGATTGGGAGACGCAAAATCAGAGACAGTCACAAGAGCCACTCTGCTACTAATGCCTGTATTATACCATATCATACCAAAAAAGCTCCTGTTCAACAGGAGCTTTTTCTATCAAACACCGAGTGTTTGATATTCGGGCTAGTAATCCATCCCGCCACCCATACCACCGCCATGGCCGTGCGATGGCTCTTCTTTTTTAGGGATGTCGGTAACGGCCGCGCCGATGGTGAGATAGTTAGATGCCACCGAGACCGCATTTCTAAAGGCAGTCTTCGTGACCTTAAGAGGGTCAATGATTCCCGCCTTTTTCAGATCTTCTACCGTGTTACTCTTGGCGTTAAATCCGATCCATGAGCGCTCCGCCTTCCCCTTCATCGTAGACTTCCGCTCTGCGAGCTCCTTCATCCACTTCTTTGGATCCTCACCACTATTTTCAAAAATAGCGATGATAGGTGACTCGGCCGCTCGGCGTAGTATCATCCGCGCATAGGCGTTAATCGTGTCTGGAGTCTTTTCTTCTGTGAGGCCGAGTACCACATTAAAGAGTGCAATACCACCTCCGGGGATAATTCCCTCCTCCATAGCCGCCTTAGTTGCCGCAACGGCATCCTCCACGCGCTGTTTGAGCTCCTTTTGTGCCGACTCTGTTGGCGCACCCACTTTAATCACCGCAACACCACCCGAGAGTTTGCCGAGGCGCTCTTGCAACTTCTCCTTGTCGTAGGTTGACTCTGTATTCTCTATCTGCTTTTTGATGGCAAGAGAACGCTCCTCAACATCACTCTTCTTCCCCTTACCGCCCACGATGGTTGTGGAGTCCTTGGTAGAGATTACCCGGTGTGCGCGACCGAGTACCGACATATCAATGTTCTCCAATTTCAAACCTATGTCCTCAGAGACAACCTTCCCACCCGTGAGTACTGCGATGTCTGCTAGCATCTCCTTTTTGCGATCACCAAAGGCAGGCGCCTTCACCGCAAGTGCGTTAAAGGTGCCACGAAGTTTGTTCACAATGAGTGTGGTCAAAGCTTCGCCATCCACATCATCAGCAATAATCACCAAATCCTTTTTCCCCTTCTGAGCGAGCGACTCAAGGAGTGGAAGTATCTCTTTAATAGCAGAGATCTTTTTATCTGTGATAAGAATATATGGATCCTCGTACTCCGCATCCATTCGGTCAGGATTAGTAATCATATATGGAGAGGCATAACCCTTATCAAACTGCATACCCTCCACCAGCTCAGATGAGTTGAGCCCCGTGTTAGAGTCCTCAATTGTCACCACGCCGTCCTTACCAACCTTCTTGATCACATCAGCAATAAGCTTGCCGATGTCAGAATCTTTTGACGAGAGTGTGGCTACTTCCTCAATTTTCTTCGTGTCATCAATTGACTCGCTCTGATCCTCTAGTGCGGCAATCACTGACTCACTCTCTCGCATCAGTTCGTCAGCGAGGTGGATCACATTAAATCCTTTCTCGGCAACCGCCTTCTCTCCACCCTCAATAATGGCCTGAGCAAGTACCACCGAGGTGGTCGTCCCGTCACCAACTTTATCGTTTGTCTTGTCTGCCGCTTGCTTGATGAGATCGGCGCCTACATTCTCAAACTTATCTTCAAGTTCTATCGCCTTTGCAACCGTTACTCCATCCAAGGTGACCTGTGGTGCACCGTAACCCTTATCAATGACCACCGCACGACCACGGGGGCCGAGGGTCATCTTGACTGCCTCAGCAAGTGTATCTATCCCCTTCTTAAGGGATTTGCGAGCATTATTATTGAATAGTATTTGTTTCGCCATAAATTTTTGATCTGCGTCTATCTTACTCTCCAATGATTGCTAAAATATTCGACTCGCTCACGATCAAGTATTCCTTCCCGTCAACCTTTATTTCATCCGGTCCATACTTTGAAAAAATAATTCTATCCCCATTCCGTACGGAAAGCGGGACCAATACTCCGTCATCTCCGCGCTTCCCTTCACCGCACGCAACGATGCGCCCTTCTTCTGGACGCTCCTTACTCACAGTCTCTGGGATAATGATCCCCCCCTTGGTCTTACCTCCCTTATCGTCCTCCTTAAGCGGCTCAACAAGAACGCGGTCTCCGAGTGGTTTGATATGTATTTTTTGTGCCATAGTGTGCTTATATTATACTAGTAATTACCTCGTAAGCACTCGTATTATAATGAGCAATGGTTGACTGTCAACTTTCTCTCTGCTAATGTACACCCAACATGTCTAGTCTCATCCCGCTACTCCCGTGGATTCAGGTTGCACTCTCGGTTTTAATGATCGGAGCTATTCTGCTTCAGCAAAACGAGGCGGGGCTTGGATCGGCATTTGGCGGTGGAGATTCAAGCGGTCCCAACTTTCGCAAACGCGGTATTGAGAAAGTTATGTTTATTGCTACAATAGTAATTGCAGTTTTGTTTGCCCTCTCTGCGCTCGCGCCGGAGCTCATCAACTATCTGGCTCGCTAGACGCACCGTTTTTCTACTTGTGAACACTATAGAGAAAGAAGCCCCTCGGCGTCTACTGCCGACGATGGCTGAGATACACACAGTTAATCAATCATTCGGCCTTTACGGTCGGGTTGGCCTTTTCTCACTCGCAACACTCGCGGTCGTAAGCTTGCTCGGATTCTTGTGGAAGCTGAATCAATACGCACTTATTGAAGTACCAATCACAGACGGGGTCCTCATTGAGGGAGTCATCGGCATCCCACACTTTATCAACCCCGTGCTTGCCGCATCTGATGCAGACCGTGATCTTACCGCTCTTGTATACTCAGGACTGATGCGTGTACGCGAGGACGGGAGCCTAGAACCCGATCTCGCAGAAAAGGTGACAATAGGCCCCAACGGCACCAGTTACATCTTCACCTTAAAAAAAGGCGAGAAGTGGCATGATGGCGAGCCAGTTACTGCCGACGATGTTGTATTTACAGTACAAAAAGCATTAGATTCAAGTATTAAGAGCCCCAAGCGCGCAAGTTGGGAAGGAGTGACCGTTGCTAAGATAGATGTTCACACGGTTGAGTTCACCTTACGCCAACCGTACGCCAGCTTTTTAGAAAATACGACGATGGGCATACTCCCAAAACATAAGTGGGCAGGAGTAGATGCGGAACAATTCCAATTCAGTGAGCACAATGTCGTCCCTATAGGTTCTGGGCCATACAAAGTAGCCTCTGTCACCAGAGATAATAATGGTATCCCTACCAGTTACGAGCTTGTACCTGCACAGCGGACTGTGCATGACGATGCGAAGATTGCTATCACGATCCGCTTTTATGGGAAGAGTGAGGACATAATCGCCGCCTACGAGAAAGGAGATATTGAGAGTATGGGGGCAGTCTCCCCTGACATAGCACGAGCGATTGCGAAGCGTGGTATCTCAGTGCGCACGGCACCGCTCCCTCGTATTTTTGGCGTCTTTGTTAATCAGAGCGAGGCACCAATCTTTACCCATACAGAAGTCCGCGAAGCGCTCTCCCTCGTAGCACCACGCACACGCATCGTGAACGAGGTACTCTACGGCTATGGAGTGGAGATTGATGGACCTATCCCACCAGGGTCGCTCGGATATACAAGCTCAAGTACTGTGGATTCTGTGCAAGTAAGAGAAGCGGAGGAGCTCCTAGAAAAAAATGGATGGGTCCTTAACGCAAACGGCGTCCGCGCAAAGACAAGCAAGAGTGGGACAGAGACATTAGAGTTTACTTTAGACACTTCAAACATACCTGAACTCAAAGCAAGTGCGGAGCTTTTGAAAGAGGCGTGGGAAAGTATCGGCGTCTCAGTGCGTACGCAATACTATGAGGAGAGTGATCTGAAAAATCTCGTCATCCGCCCACGCAAGTACGATGCGCTCCTTTTTGGTGAGGTCGTGGGGAGAAATCCAGACCCATTCTCTTTCTGGCATTCATCTCAGCGCCTAGATCCAGGGTTAAATATCGCCCTCTACACGAACGCCTCCACTGATACATTATTAGAAAAAGCTCGCGGCATCTCTGATAATATCGAGCGGAGCAAAAAAATAGAGGAGTTTCAGGCAATCATTCGCGAAGAGACACCAGCTATCTTCCTCTACGCTCCACAATTTATTTATATCATACCTGACTCTCTCAAAGGAGTCGCCCTGCCGCCCATCACCACACCTTCAGATCGCTTCTCTCGCGTCAGTGAGTGGCACTACGCAAGCGATCGCGTCTGGAAGATATTTGCAAACTATTACAATTAAGTAGATATGGAAAAAGAACAACAGAAAGAACGGCGCATGCGGCGCTCCTCTCCGCATATAATGCGAAAGACTGCCGCTCACGGGAGCAACCCATCCGATTACAGTGTCAACAATGATGAAGAGAGGGGGCCTAAGGAGCGTAAGAAAGCCCCAATACCTAAGCTTGCCCACGGAGACATCCGTATCATTCCATTAGGAGGTGTAGAAGAGATTGGCAAAAATATGACCGCCATTGAGTTTGGCGATGAGATTATTGTGGTAGATATTGGTGTGCAATTCCCCGACGAGCAGACGCCGGGGGTTGACTACATTGTACCCGGCACCTCCTACCTTGAAGAGCGTAAGTCTATGGTAAAGGGGGTTGTCATCACCCATGGGCATCTGGATCACATCGGTGGCATCCCTTTTGTTATCGGGAAGATTGGTAACCCTCCTATCTATACCACACTCCTCACCGCAGTGATGATTAAGAAGCGGCAAGAGGAGTTCCCTCACCTCCCTAAGCTCGCCATAGAGGTAGTTGCCGCAGGAGAATCACTGCGTATTGGAAAGAGCTTTTCTCTCTCATTCTTCGGTACCACACACACCATCCCCGACACTATCGGCGTCATTATGCATACCCCCTACGGGGACATCGTCATAACTGGTGACATTAAAATAGATCACAAAAACGGCACACCGGAGCCCAACGAAGTAGAGACTTATGGGAAGATTGGAAAAGAAAAAAATCTTCTCCTCATCGCCGACTCAACTAATGTTGAGAAGCCAGGCTTCTCCTATTCCGAGCGTGATGTGCACATCAACCTTCACAAAATACTCTCTGAGGCAACGGGACGGCTCATTGTGGGTACCTTCGCCTCACTCTTAGAGCGCATCATCTTCATCATCAAAGACGCAGAAGAGATGGGAAAGAAGATTGTTGTGGAAGGTCGTTCTATGAAAACAAATGTAGAGATTGCAAAAGAGCTCGGACTCCTCTCAATCCGGCGCGGCACCATCATTCCAGCAGAGGAGATGCAGAACTATCCGGACAATAAAATTATTGTACTGGCGACGGGCGCGCAGGGCGACGAGTATGCGGCGCTCATGCGCATTGCTAACCGTCAGCACAAGACGGTCAAGTTAAAGCGCGGTGATGTGATCCTTCTTTCCTCCTCGGTAATCCCTGGAAATGAGAAGGCTGTACAGAAGTTGAAGGACAACCTCGCTCGACAGGGGGCAAAAATCATTCACAATAACATTGCTGATGTGCACTCATCGGGCCACTCCTACGGCGGTGAGCTGGAGTGGGTACACTCCATGGTACAGGCGCGCTTCTTTATCCCCGTGCACGGACATCACCACATGCTCCGTGTGCATGCAGATATGGCGGAGAGGCTCGGCATGCCCGATAAAAACATCATCGTGCCAGACAACGGTAGTGTGATTGAAATTACCGATGGGGGTAAGCGCATTATCAAACGCAAAGAGAACGCCTCCGCAGGAATTGTGATGTTAGACAGCCTCGGCACCGGAGATGTAAAGGATGTCGTGATCCGCGACCGGCAGATGCTTTCTGAAGAAGGCATCTTTATGATTGTCGCCATTATCAACTTGAAGACGGGTAAAGTGCGCAAGTCTCCTGACATTATTTCTCGCGGCTTTGTGTACCTCAAAGAGTCACAAGACCTCTTGCGTAAGGTGCGCTTCCTGGTAAAAAAGACTATTGAATCTGCTACAGAACGACAGCATCCAATCAACTTTGATTATGTGCGTAACGAGGTACGCGAGAGTGTTGGCAGACTCCTCTTCCAAGAAACTCACAAGCGGCCTATCATCCTACCGGTCCTGATTGAAGTATAATAAGGGAGATGCGTTCAAAAAATATTTCCCTGCTCCATGTGACTGGTTTTTTCTTTGCGGCCACCATGGCACTCTCTGCTTATGTTGGCTCCTCATACCTCTCTCCGCTTGTTGGTGAGACTGTAGTCGGCTATGTGTACACGATCGCCGCGCTCATCACTATCGTCTCTATGAGCGCGCTCCCGCACATCCTTACCAAACTTGGCGTCCAACACTTAGCAACGCTCTTGATGGTAGCGACGGCAGCGGCGCTCCTGGTACTCTACGGCTCTACTTCTCCTCTTTTCTCAACCCTTGCCTTCATCGTCTTCTATGCGCTTGGCATAATCACGATGTTCTCGTTAGATCTACGGCTTGAACAACTCTCGGTAGATACTAAGACGGGTAGGATACGCGGGCTTTACCTCACCGTCGTCAATACAGCGTGGCTTCTCTCCCCTTTTCTCGCAGGAGTGCTTGCAACACAGACGATCTCGCTCGTGTACCTTACAGCCGCAAGTATGGCACTCATCGCCACGCTCATTGCTTTGTGGAGTACCACGCGAGACGGAAAAGAAGGTGCCCCGATCCACACCCCTTCTCTCGCGCGAGCGTTTATGCGCATCATCCGAGGCCGTACTGGCCACACGCGAAATGTTTACAACGCGCTCCTCTTGGATCTCATGCTCAATGTGTTCTACGCCATTATGGTTATCTACATTCCTCTCTACCTGCGCTCGCTCGGCCTCTCGTGGGAACAACTCGGACTCATCTTCACAGTGATGCTCACTCCCTTTGTCCTCTTTCAGTATGTATTGGGGAGCTTGGCAGACCGCTACACTGGTGAACAAGAGTTTATGGTTGCGGGACTCTTGATGATGTCTTTTGCAAGCTTTCTTGTGTGGTCTACCGACTCAAGCAGTGTGCTCGTGTGGATGGGGATACTCTTTCTTTCGCGCGTTGGGGCAAGCTTCTTAGAGGTGATGAAGGAGAGTTACCTCTTTAAGCATGTTGATGGACACGATACCGCAATCATTGCTCTCTCACGGAATATGATGCCGCTCTCGTATGTCATTGCACCGCTCCTTGCCGCGCTTGTACTTACCGTTACGCTCATCCCCTCACTCTTTTTTATACTCGGCGTAGTACTCCTTGTAAGTATCCGCTTCGCTCTATCACTTACTGACACGCGATAAAAAAAGAATACTGTTCATTTTTTGAGGCGCGTCGGAGCCCACAGAAGTGGGTAAAGCGCGAGAAAAATGAACAGTATTCTGACGATAAATAATTTATTTTTTCATCAACTGCGCGAGTGTGCAGTACTCACAGTCAGGGTCGGAGCAACTACGATCCCAGAATGCGAGCGTAGCAATATCATTGAGTACTGTCGTTAATTCTGTTTTCAGTATCTCCACATCCTCCAGTGTAATGGTAAAACGCTCACTACGATAGCGGCCCTTTTCATCCGGCTCCACAAAGACAATCTCCCCATCTTTCATTGTAAAGACGCCTTGCGTATCCAAGAGTAGTTTATAAAACACTAATTGACGCCAGTAGTTCCCGTCCGCATTTTTTGTTTTACCAAGGAGTTCATTATGTGTTTTATAGTGTCCAGTCTTGTAATCGCTCACCAGTACCGTCCCATCCGGTAGCAGTGTGATCCTGTCCAGCACACCGTTTAAACGCACTACATCTTTTCCATCAATAGGGAAAGGTATCCCTCGTACTGCGTACTCAGTGCGCACCTCTTTCGGTAGCGCGCCTTGATGAGTCTGTACATAACCGCGGAGCGCCGCACGCCCTTTAGCGAGGAGTTCCTCACGCTCTATGGGCAAGATAGGGGCTTGTGCTACAAGCTCTTCAAACACATGGACGACGCGAGTGAGAGAGATCTTTCCTCCCCTCCCCACACTACCGTACAGCTCTTTGAGCGCGGCATGGATTGCACTCCCGTAAATAAGGTGTTTACTCTTTGCCTCTGGGATGCGTAAGAGATTCACAAAAAAGTATTTCCACGGACAGCTCCGGTAATTATTGAGATGTGTGACCGAGAATCCTCGTTCCAAAAAGAGTGTCCGTAGGTATTCCCTATCCGGCACAGTATGAGCCGGCCGTATAGTGTATGAGAGAGGAGCCAAGGTCTTATTTTTTTCTTTTTTTAATATAACTTGAGAAGAAGCTAGGTAAAGCTGATCCAACTCCGAGACAAACTGGGTTGGCAAAAGTGCGGTTCCATCCTCTGCACTACTGCTGTAGGAGAGGAGTGCTTGCTTACGCGCCCGCGTAAGTGCCACATAAAAGAGTCTCCGCTCGTCGTCTACTCCTATCCTCTCTCCTAAGGCACTCCCACGCAACGGTAAGTCAAAACGCTCACGCGAGGCGCGCCCACCCACATGTCCGTGGAAGGCTCGGACAATAAACACGACATCAAACTCAAGCCCTTTTGATCGGTGCATCGTCATGAGACGGACACCGCGCTTCCCTACCGTGCGCTCGGGTATAGAGAGACCGTGATTCTGTATCGCGGTGATATACTCAAGAAATTCTTTTAGTTTGTGGTTAGGGTAGCGCTCTGCATAGTGCTTCAGTTCCGCAAAGAAGCTAGAAAGTCTTTCCAATGTCGCGCTTGCGTCAGTCGTGGAGGTAAGGACTGCTTCTCGGTAACCGCTCTTATTAATAAGCCAATCCACACTTGCAGGGAGCGCATAGGTGTGTGCGATGGCATTCATCTGTGACAATTTCCGAGAAAAATGTAGCGCCTCTTTCACCTCCTCTTCACGCAGAGTAGTTACCTGATCCGCGTGGGCAAGAACTCGGTAGAGAGGCATCTTTGCGTCAGCCGCATACGCGTAGAGTGCATAGCGTATATGCGCAGGCACCTGTGTGAGCGGGAGGCAGAGGAGTTCTGCAAGGCGCTTATCTTCATCCATATACTCTGCGCCATACAAAAGGATGAGGAGCTCCTTGAGTGCAGGGTCGTCCAGTACATCTGTGTCTGAACTGATTAGCGTCTCTATTCCCTCTGTGGCAAGTGCTGATGCAAAAGGCGCCATATCACCGTTATCTCGGTAGAGCACCGCAATCTCTTCTGCTGGGACGCCATGAGTGATGAGTGCCTTGATCTTTCCAGCAATGTACTTAGGCTCCTCATCACCCCGCGGGATAGAGAGAAGGGAGATAGGATCCTCCCCCTTCATCTTCTTTGCGGTAAGTCGCGCTGTACTTAAGCGGCTGTCCGGCGGTGCGGCATTAGCAAGTGAGTGCGCCGCATCAAGGATGGTTTGCGTAGAGCGGTAATTATCAGAGAGCTCAATAATCTTTGCTGTTGGGAAGCGTTTGGTAAAGTAGAGAAAGTTGTCCAGCGAGGCACCCTGGAATTGGTAGATTGCCTGCTTCTCATCTCCCACGATAAAGAGATTTGGATTCTCGTGAAAGCTACCGAGTAATTCCAATATTTTATTTTGCGCTTGATTTGCGTCTTGGTGCTCGTCAGCAAGAATATAGATGTACTCTTCTTGTAGAGAGAGGAGGAGATCCTTCTCTTCAGAGAGTACGCGCACCACTTCCATGATCATATCACCGTAATCGTAGAGTCGTTCGCGCTTGAGCGTCTCCTCGTAGGCACGGTACACCAGTATGAGTTCGCGATTCCGTTCATGGCGTTTGAGACGAGAAGCCCACGCTGATGCGCGGATTCCTTTTGGCACACCTTGCTTAAGTGTTCGCTCCTCCGCACGCAGAAGTGCGGCAAATACGGAAGGAGAGATATTTTCTCGTTTTAATGTTTCAATGGCTCGGACAATGGAGCTCACATAGTAGAGCGGGTTACCGAAAGGTTTAATTGCCTTAAGCCTGCGAGTGAGTACCGCCTGCTCCACAATACGGAGCGAGTCTATGCGATCTGCGGTACGCGATCCGATAATCCGCGGGAAGTACTCGGGGTAACGCTTAATGATGGAGTTGGCAAAGCCGTGGAAGGTGTACATGTGTACACGGTAGGCGGCGCTCCCTACAATCTCGGCAAGACGAGCACGCATCGTGGCAACCGCTGACTGGGTAAAGGTAAGAGCAAGGATTGCCTCCGGCCCCACATCGGTCTCTTTCAATATATTTGCAATGCGCAGCGTCAATACCTGCGTCTTCCCCGTCCCAGGCCCCGCTATCACAATTACTGGACCCTCTATCGCGTCCACGGCCTCGCGCTGGCGTGAATTGAGCGCCGTGTAAAGTTTAGAGAAGGTGCTTTTCTGTGTACGCATAGGATGCTAGAATGATTACCTATGATACAAGAAAGCGTCAAAAATGATATGAAGGAGGCAATGAGACAGAAGGATACAACTAAGGTCAATACCTTGAGGTCACTCCTTGCCGCCTTCACCAACGAGCTGGTTGCGGAAAAAAAAGCGCCCGACAGTCCCGTGCCAGATGAGCTGGCACTACGCGTCATTAGACGGGCAGTCAAGCAACATAAAGATTCCATTGCGCAATTCTCGGCAGGTGGCCGTGCCGACCTGGTAGCACAAGAGGAAAAGGAGCTTACTTATATTGAACCCTTACTCCCCAAGAATGCGGGAGAGGATGATATCCGCCGCATTGCAGAAGCGAAAAAGGCGGAACTGGGGATGAGTGACACGGGTAAAGTCGGGATCCTCGTTGGCGCGGTCATGAAAGAGCTCGGTGGAAATGCGGATGGGACAGAAGTTAAAAAAATTGTAGAGTCGCTGTTTTAAGCCGCGCAACATAAAAGCCCGCTCTTGAAGCGGGTCTTTATGTTTGTTGGAGTTACTTTACTTGATGAGTGGCATCTGATTGTGCGGAGCTCCATCAGTCCCAGCATCCATATAGTGGAAGATGAGCCGGATGGCAATAATTACCGCGAGAATAATCAGAAGGAGCACGAGGAGGCCGAAGCACGGACTCCCCGTCCCAAGGTCAAAGAGAAGACCGAGGGCGGCAAGTGCATTCGTAGGCTCGGTGACAACACTAGTTGTTGATGCCGCCATAAGTGCAGCATACTCGTCTGTCGGGATACAGATGGTTGAAGTCGCCTTAGGCTTCACAGCGGGCTTGGTAACTGCCGCGACCTGCTTCTTAGCGGGAGCCTTCACGACTGTCTTAGCAGGAACTTTTACCACAGGGGTTGCCCCAGCAACGACAGTAATCTTAAATGTTGCAGGAACATTTCTGTCGATCACCATTGCGTTACTGATGTGAGCATTCACTCTAATCTCGTAGGTCCCCGGCTTTACGCTCGGACCAACAGTAAGAGGAATGTTCATGATCGCTATATCGCCATTCGGTCGGTTGCCGATGCGCCAGAGGCGAGGATACAACCATCCACTCCCTGTGGAGCTAGTAAAATCATTGCTAGTAATGACCCACACAGTAGAAGTGGAGATAACCGCAGTTTTTCCGTTGTAAGAGAATCCTACAGGGAGAGAAGCAATGGATATCTCAACATTCTGAGCAGTCACTCTGCCGTAGTTACGGATAGAGAGAGAACCGACGGTATTGGAATTAGCGCGAACCTGGGGAACAGCGCCGTTCTGTGCAACAGAGAGACGAGGATATGAGGAGCCGCCACTTGAACCTCCACCTCCACCTCCCCCACCACCGCCACCACCATTACCACCTTCCTCTTTGAGAAGACAGCCACTGGTACAGTTTGCACCGCCGTCACATTTCTCGTCAGGCTGGTTCACGATACCATCTCCACAAAATGGAGCTTCAGACACGGGTGTAAGAATACAGCCGCTGGTGCATTTAAAACCAGATGTTACTCCAGAAGTACCATCGCATTGCTCTGCCGCCTGATTCACTACTCCGTCACCGCAGAAGGCATAGACACAGCCACTGGTACATCCAGCACCGCCGTCACACTCCTCCGATGACTGATTAACGACCTGATCACCACAAAACCCCTCTTCAGCAAGCGCAACATGAACTGGTGAAGCTGGTATGAGAGCTGCACTAAGCGCGATGAGCGCGATAGCGACAAGAGAACTTGCGAATATTTGCTTATACATAGTAATTTTTAGCTTTATCATGTCTAACACGACGACCCTACTAGTAAATCCCCAAAATGTCAATCCTTTTCAGGGTTTTCCAACTATAGCATATTTCCAATATGATGTCAATTCTCTGCTGGCTAACCACTTGCCAAACTAATTTGCTTATGCTATAATAGGAGGATGCTGCAAGAGCGGCATAGACAGGTCTTTGACACAGAGTTGCTAGGCAACTACAAATAAAAACCGACGGAGACGAAAGAGGAGGATGGTAAAATGAAGAAAATAGTTGAGATGCTTGTTGTATTGTGTGTGACTTCTGCCGCATACGCACTCCCCGACTTGCAGGTTACAGTAGCGAATCACTTCGCTACTGGGTGCCTCGTGAGGGGACAATCGTATCACGGTAGCGGAGTCATCAAAAATGTCGGAGACGCTGAAGCTAGAGACTTCCGGGTTCTCATCACCATGTACGGTGAAGAAACATTCTTTGAGATAGCTTCGCTCGCTCCAGGGGAAACAAAGACCCTAGAGGTTGATCGGGTGCTCCCAACAGATGCACCATGCCAACGCTACGGCATCCGTATCATTGTTGATGTGGATAATAGTGTGGTGGAAGTGTCAGAGGGAGCGGATAATGCCAAGAACGGGCTCTCATACTTCCCGTGTGATTGCCCAGGCGCGGCGCCTTCCAGCACTCCAACAAGTGTGGCGAGTGATACAGCAACGAGAACTCCCACCCCCACGGCCTCACACACCAGTACGCAAACTCCTACGAGTACAGCTACCAAAACAGCATCAGAAGCGGAGGCAACCCTCACATCCACACAAACAGAGACGAGGGAGCCGACGGTAACAAAGACGGCCACATTGTGGCCTACATCGTCGCCTACCAAGACGGCGAGTAAGACCAAGACCTACACAGGAGTTCCGACTGTGACCAATACGAGGACGCCTACGGCATCTAAGACGGTCACTACAACAAAGACAGAGACCAACACGAGGACGGCAACTTCAACAAAGACTTCAACACCGACCAAGACAGAGACTGGGGTACCGACCGCAACACAGACAAAGACTTCTGTACCGACAACGACGAAGACATTTACTCCTACGAGCACAGCGACGGCAACTGCAACAGGGACACAAGCAGGAAAATCTAACCTCTCGGCATGGTTTGAACTGCTCTCTAGTGATCTGGAAGCATTTCCCGAAGGAGGATGTATTGCAGACTGGACAGTGTACGCTCTGCGCGTTCACATTATGAACACTGGGTCTGTGGCGGTAGAAGATATTCGTGTCTTCGCCAATTTGTTTGGTAAAGACTACGAAGATGTCGTGGATGGAGAGATCGCTCCAAATACAGAGAAGGTATGGGTCATCAAAAACGATCCATTCCATCCCGTATGCAGCGGTGGTTATGGAGCTACTGTTGAAGTAGACCCGGACAATCTCATTGATGAAGAAAATGAATCGGACAATCGTGCCAGTCGTTTTCTCGCTAAAGGATGTTGCCCGGAAAATACACCAACACATACTCACTCCCCGACTCCGACCGCAACACAGACAAAGACTTCTGTACCGACTGCTACGCCAACAAGTACAACTATCCCGCCAACCAACACGCCGTCTGCAACCCCTACAGAAACCCAAAGTTTCTGCGACCGAGGCTTCTATGTACTAGACAACTTCGGTAGTCTACACAAGGCGGGTAATCCGCCAGTGATGAATGGGGGCTATGCGTCCTCTCAGGGAGTTGCAATTGATGCTGAACGAGTGCGAGAGGATGAAGATCTTGCAATCATTGATGGGAGTGGCGTTGCCACTTTCATCAATAATCCGGTGAGTACACCGACGCAAGACTTCTTCTTTCAAGTGGGAGGTCAATTCTCTATGGGGCGCGCAGTAGATCTCACAGTCGCGCCGAGCGGAGACGGCTTCTGGGTACTTACCGACTTTGGTGGTATCTACCGAGCTGGGACGGCGAAGGTGCCAGGGCAAGGAGCCTTGGTGCCGCACACCGACCAGCTCCCTATCGGCTACGACATCCCTTTCGGTCAGATGCGCCATGCTGGGTTTCCAAATCCAGGAGGAGCATCCATCCGGGCTGTCGCCTTTGCAGTCATCAATCCCAACAAGGATGATTCAGCCGAGGGGTATATTATCCTAGATAGTCAGGGGGGCAGATTCCTTCTTGACGCGAACGGCACCGAAGTGCTCCCAGGAACATACTCGGATCGTCCCAATGACGATCCGCTCAAGCTCCTAGATGGAGAATCGTATGTGTGGCCATTCTTTCCCGGACTTGATATTGCTCGCGATATTGAGCTCCATCCAAGTCAAAGAGGACTCGTTATCTTTGATGGATGGGGGGGAATACATCCTGTACCCGTAGACAAGGTCACTAACCCTGTCTACTTCACCAGGAATGACGATCCAGCTCATCCAGGGTCGCTCATTACCATCGTCGGCATGCCTTATGTCGTGAACGGGTTTGACGACCCATCCACACCTCAAGATGAGGGAGACGAGGGACTCTACGGGATTGATGCTGAATCAATCTTCACAGAGTTTGATTTCTCGCCATCCTGCCCTCAAGGTTTTTACACACTGGATAAGTGGGGTGGGATCTTCACCTTCGGAGGGGCTCGTAAGAGTCCCGGTGAAATCGGAGCCACATGGCCCAGTGTCTACTTCTTCCCGCATATGTACGGAAGAAAGCTGATCGTCTATTAGTTAATGTAGCCTAGTATCTTTGTTTGATCTTTTTTCTGTAGCCCCAACCGCACTCGCGCGTTGGGGCTTTTTCTTGCCTCGCTGAAGGCAGATAGATATAGGGTCATCATCTCCTTGCCGAGCAGGACTATAGATGCGCCCATATGCTTTGAGTCGACAGGCGACATCCCACCACTCTTTTTTAGGGATCAGTACCATAAGGTCCCGTTCTATCTTCCCAGGATCATACTCCTCTGATAACCCAAACTTCCGCGCGAGTCGACGCACATGCGTATCTACCGCAATTCCATCAACCACTCCGTAGATATGCCCAAGCACCACACTGGCCGTCTTCCTCCCTACACCGGGGATGACGAGCATCTCTGGGATTGTTTTTGGTAAGGTACTGTGAAAGCGATGCTCAAGCACACGCATTGCACCGATGATGCTCTGTGCCTTGTTGCGGTAAAAGCCTGTTGAATAGATATCCTGCTCCAGCTCGCTTTGCTTAATTAAAGCAAAGGCGTGGATACTCTTATACTTCCTAAAAAGTTTTTTTGTTACCTCATTCACTCGCTCGTCAGTACACTGCGCAGAGAGAATAACCGCGACTAGCAATTGCCAAGGTGTGCGGTAGTGGAGTGGAGTTTTTAATTCACCCGGGAAAAGTCTTTTTAACTCTTGCGAGACTATTTTTGCTCGTCTAGTGCGCGATAGCATAAGTAATTCTTTTCTTGTTCACTGTACCCTCTCGCGCCAGCGCAGATGGATTATCTTTTATGCGTACTTCTGCGAATGGTACTACTTGAGAAAGATATGTGAGTATAACTGGGTACTATTCTAGTCTAATATATCTCAAAGAAATGTGCTCTGTACTCACTATACTCTCTTCTTATCCTAAGACGAGCGGTGAAAGGCTATGGAAAAGGCATCATATAAGTGGTAGAGTATGAACGCTATTGCCGGGTCGTCTAATGGTAGGACACATGCCTCTGGAGCATGGTATTGGGGTTCGAGTCCCTGCCCGGCAGTATTGAACTTGTGCTTCCTTTACCGTATGAGTATTATTGGAGAGCACGGAGAAAAGCCCCGCTTACAATGGGGGCGTAAAAGATAATATGTCCCACTCCCCTTACGCACGCACTCTCATACCTATTTCGGTGATTATACTCATCGCAGGTATTGGGCTTCTTTATGTTTCTAGGACAGGAGAGGTGCCTGTGTCTGAGCCAATGCAAAGCGAACTCATTCGCGTAAGCTACCCCAAGGCGGGAGACTCCATCACGAGTCCACTCACGGTAAAAGGAGAAGCGCGCGGACAGTGGTACTTTGAAGCCACCTTCCCCGTCGTGCTTGTTGACTGGGATGGGAGGATCATTGCACAGGGAGTAGCCACCGCGCAGAGTGATTGGATGACCACTGACTATGTCCCCTTCACCGCCACACTCACCTTTGACACAAAAGAGGAACGCTACTCCAGCCGTGGCTCGCTCATCCTACAAAAGAGTAATGCCTCCGGCTTGCCAGAGAACGATGACGCTATGGAGATCCCGATTACGCTCGGTAGATAAGAGAAAAGATCTCCTTCTCGCAAGACTATCGCATCACTTTCTTCGTCGAGAGACTTTAGATCGTGCCGCCGCTTTGATAAAAGCGACAAAGAGTGGATGCGGATTGAGTGGCGATGATTTAAACTCGGGGTGGAACTGCGTCCCCACAAAGAATGGATGTACTCTTGTAGGGAGTTCAAAAATTTCCATCAGCACTCCATTGGGCGACTTCCCTGAAAAGACCCCACCTCCATCCTCTATCTGTTTTACATAGTCAGAGTTCACCTCATAGCGATGTCGGTGGCGTTCACTGATGGAACTCTGCCTATACGCGAGCGCGGCAATGGTGCCAGAAGTAAGCTCTGCTGGGAATGCACCTAGGCGCATCGTTGCACCATACTTTGCATCACGCATATGTCCTTTCTGCTCTGGCATAATATCTATGACGGGGTGTTTAGTCTCCGGATCAATTTCTGTCGTATGCGCTCCGGGAAGTCTAAGTATATGCCGTGCATACTCAATGACCGCCAACTGCATGCCGTAACAGATGCCAAAGTAGGGCACCCGATGCGTACGCGCGTACTCTATAACCTTAATCTTGCCCTCCACCCCACGCTCGCCAAAACCGCCAGGAACCAAGATGCCTGCATACTGCGATAGACCTTTCGGCTTCTCTGCGTCCTTCATACCTTCCGGCGAGGCAGGCTCATATTCTGTTGAATCCAGCCAGCTAATGACAACCTTCTTATTGAGCGCAGAGCCCGCGTGCTTTAACGATTCAATCACTGAAATGTAGACATCAGAGAGTACAAAGTCGCCCGTCTTAAAGTACTTCCCCACGATCGCGATTGACACTTCCTCTTTTGCTCTTTGTGTACGGGCAGACATGGCTCGCCAGTCACTCAAATCAGTCTGCTTTGGACGGAGCTTCAATCGTCCAAGGAGACGGCTTGAGAGTTCATCCTTTTCAAAATTGAGTGGGATCTCATAGATACTCTCTGTGTCTGGTGCAGAGATAATATCTTCCACCGCGATATTACTTGAGACGGCAATCTTCTCTTTGCGTTTTTTATCCAAAGGTCGGTCGCTCCGCGCAATGATGATGTCTGGATGCACTCCGTAGCTATTCATAGTGCGCACCGCGTACTGTGTTGGTTTTGTCTTCATCTCCCCGATCTTACCAGGCACGGGGAGGTAGCTCACTAACACAAAGAGCACATCGTCTGGATGCTTGAGCTTAAGAATGCGCGCCGCTTCAATAAACATTGTATTCTGGTATTCACCCACGGTCCCTCCTATCTCAACAAGCGTAATGTCTGCTACCGTCTTCTCTTCCGAGCGCTTGAGGCGACGATGAATCTCTTCACAGATATAAGGTACCGGGTCCACACACTTCCCACCATAACCAAGAGCACGCTCTTTATCAATAATGTGCTTGTAGACCATACCGCTCGTCATATAGTTCTCTGGAGGTAGGGTGAGATCTAAGAAGCGCTCATAGTTGCCCATATCCTGATCACACTCGAGCCCAGAGTCCAATACAAACACTTCTCCATGCTCAATAGGGTTCATGGTGCCGGCATCCACATTCAGGTATGGATCAATTTTAACTGGGTTGACTTTGTAGCCCCGTGCTTTAAGAATTTTTGCAATGGAGGAAGTCGTTACACCTTTCCCTACTCCTGACATGACACCGCCGAGGATAAAGATGTATTTATGGCGCTTTGGCATATTAGACCTTCAGATAGCGGGAGAGAGCAAAGAGGCTAGATATCATCCCGAGGAATATCCCCACTCCAAGTAGAGTAAGAAAGAGCTGTCCAAAATCAGCAATATAGTAACGGAAGATATTCAACCCCCCAAAAGCGTCCTCCGTACTCCGCCCTAGCCAAAATGTTGCTGGGTAAAGGAGTGCAGTGGCAAGGATGGCAGAAACGGCACCATACATCGCTCCCTGCATCATAAAAGGACCGCGCACAAAGTTGTTTGCCGCACCCACCAACTTCATCACCGAGATCTCGTCTCGAGATGAGTAGAGTGCGAGCGAGATAGTATTGACTGTCACCATAATAGACATAATGGCGAGTACAATAGAGATACCAGCACCCACCTTTCTTGTATAGGCAAGAATGGTGTTCATCCGCTCTATCACCACTTTGTTTTGCCGATAGTTTACCTTCTCAATAATATCTCCTCCACCAGGAGCAAGCGCGGAATCTCCTTCCAGGAACTTGCTCACACCCTCGTACTGTGAGAGCTCCTTCGCTTTAATGTTGAGACTGGCACGCAGAGGATTACCTCCTACCTCATCAAGAGCGGCAAGCATCACTGCGTCGTCCTTGTGGCGTTCTTTAAATGCTAAGAGTGCCTGCTCGCGTGTGACATACTCTACACGCCGTACTTCAGAGAGCGCTTCTAGAGATTTTTTCAAGGCAAGAATATCGGTCTCTGTCGCGTCAATAGTAAAGTAGACCGTTACATCCACCTTCTCTTTCACGGTATCTAGAAATGCGGAGAGAAACACATTACCAATCATCAGAGACCCCACCACCGTGAGGGTAATAATCATAGCGAGAATGGCAGCAAGCGAGATAGTACTGTTACGCCAAAAACTGATGAATCCCGATTTGATTGTGCGACGAATATATACCCAGAACATATTACTTATAGTACATACTTACCGTGTGAGTCATCGCGCGCTATGCGACCATTCTCAAGCGTGATGACGCGCTTTTTTAATGAATCAATGACCCCTTTATTGTGAGTGGTCAAAATGACCGTAGTCCCGAGGTCATTGATTTTTTTCAAGATCTGCACAATTTCAAAGGTGTTAAGCGGATCTAAGTTCCCTGTCGGCTCATCTGCAATAATGAGATCAGGTTGATTGACGATAGCGCGAGCAATGGCTACGCGCTGCTTCTCTCCTCCAGACATCTCGCGGGGGAAGCTCCAAATTTTTTGCTTTAATCCCACCAGATCAAGCGCATGCGGAACATCAGACTCGATTTCCTCATCACTCCTCCCTGCCGCCTCCATGGCAAAGGCAATGTTCTCATAGGCTGTCTTGTCTGGTAAAAGTCGGAAGTCTTGGAAGATTGACCCTATGCGTCTGCGTAAGTGTGGGAGTTCTCGGCGAGTCAGCCTATGCACATCAATTTTATCAAAAAAGACAGTTCCATCGCTAGGCTCGTCTTCTACCAAAATAAGTTTGAGGAGGGTGGACTTCCCTGCCCCAGACTGCCCCACAATAGAGAGAAAGTCACCTGACTCAATCTCAAAACTGACGCAATCAAGCGCCTTTGAATTGTCTGAATATATCTTACTTACTTTATCAAAGACAATCATAGTGTTTGTTCTGCGGCAATAAATTCATCAAGCTCCCCTTCTCTAAGTACTGCATCCACATTGTGCGTCTCCACTTCAGTCCGATGGTCTTTCACCATTTTGTATGGATGGAGCACATACGAGCGGATTTGATTGCCCCACTCGGCATCCGTCGTCTTACTGATGTACATACTCTCCACCTTGGCGACTCGCTCATCTTCCAACCTCCGATAGAGTTTACCACGAAGGATGGCGAGTGCCTTCTCTCTGTTCTGTGCCTGCGAGCGTTCGCTCTCACAGTGAGCCGAGAGTCCTGTCGCGTTGTGGACAATGCGCACCGCAGTCTCGCGTTTATTCACATTCTGTCCGCCAGGCCCCGATGACTTTGCATACTCTATCGTGAGATCGCTCTCTGGAATCTCTACATCCTCCACACGAGTGAACTCCGGGACCACCTCAACCATCACAAATGAGGTGTGGCGGAGCTTTTTGGCGTTGAAAGGCGAAATGCGCACCAGCCGATGCACTCCCGACTCATGCTTAAGTGTCCCGTAGGCCCCCGCTCCTTTGATCTCTGCAGTGATGTTGCGGTAGCCACCGTGGTCATTTTCATTCTCATGGAGCGTACGGATACTCCACTCCTTACGAGCGACAAAGCGACTGTACATGTTAAAGAGCAGAGCGGCAAAATCTTCTGCATCATCTCCGCCGGCTCCGGCAAAGATGGTTAAGACCGCATTCCCCTTATCGTATGGATTCAGATCGCGTAGTTCTTGTTTGAGTTGACTGTACTCCTTCAGCAAGTCTTGTGCACGATCCTTGTCCTCCCAAAAGTGCGGGTCGGCCATCCGTGCTTCCACAGCGGAAATCTTTTCTGTAAGCGCCTCCCGGGCACCTGTCTCTGCCATCAACCACATTATATACGAGCAGGATATATCCGCAAAACGGTGGAATAAGACTTATGTTGAGCCACCTCCCAGAATCGGACTGGGGACCTGCGCGTTACGAATGCGCCGCTCTGCCAACTGAGCTAAGGTGGCCTTATTGTTATGAGCCGTTGGTCGGAATTGAACCGACGACCTACTCCTTACCATGGAGTTGCTCTACCAACTGAGCTACAACGGCAAAACAGTTTCCTATGGAAATTGTCCGCCCGAACATTCGCCTCTGGTGAATGTTTTAGGGCTGTCCTTAAACATTAAGAACTGGCGCAGACGACGGGACTTGAACCCGCAACCTCCCGCGTGACAGGCGGGTGCTCTAACCAGTTGAGCTACATCTGCAACGACATCATCCTAGCAAAAAGCTCAAAGAATATACAGGAACCTCGTGCCGGGGGTGAGAATCGAACTCACGACCTTGGGTTTATGAGTCCCACGCTCTAACCGACTGAGCTACCCCGGCAAGACATTTTCTATCTCTCTCCTGACGACTCCCATAGTGCCATAAAAACAGAAAAACGCCAATGTAGTATTGGCGTTTTTCATCGTGGTTGCGGGGGTTGGATTTGAACCAACGACCTTCAGGTTATGAGCCTGACGAGCTACCACTGCTCCACCCCGCGATACGAGATGACTATAGCATACAATTAGACATATCCAAACTCACGGAACACATTCTCGTACAGACCGATGATGCGCCTCGCTTCTCGTGACGAGAGCGGGACCGCATTCCCGTCATGTGCCACCCTATTGCGAGCCTTGTGCGCCTCCCACGCATCGTCCAATGTGTTGAAGTCGCTCTTCTCTATAACCTTCATCTTCTCACCAAGACTCCCTCCATTTAAGTTCATGGTGCCAACAATCTCATCAAGGATAGTATCCGCTTCAATAATGGCAATCCGCCAATCTGACTCATTATCAGAATTAAGTTTTTCTTGAATGAAGTTCCAGCGTATCTCATTTTTTGTGCGTGTTTTTTCTATAGTAACTTTTTCTGCTTCAGCGCGCTCTCCTCTCTCTTTCTCAATATCCATCAAAATAATTTTGTACACATACCACGCAATCAACGACGCAGCAGTGACAGAAAAAATAACCACGATTAGTTTGTACCAAAAAAATGCATTTGCAACTGCAGGGACAAGGAGAATATCTCCATCCCATGTCGCCAAGGCAAGCCCGCGCACAAAGCGGAGGAGTTGGTAGAAATAGTAAAATAGTGCGTCAACCCACATTGATGTCTTTACCTATGCTAAAGAGTGTGGACTCGCCAAAGTACGGCGCAATCAGTTGGAATCCGACCGGTAATCCCTTTTTCGTCATCCCCGAGGGGATAGAGATGGCAGGGAGCTCGGCAATATTTGCTGGCACGGTGAAAATATCTTCTAGATACATCTGGAGCGGGTCAGCTGCCTTTTCACCCAGCGCAAATGCGGGCGAAGGAGTCGTGGGGATGGCAATCGCGTCAACCGAGGTAAAGGCTGTCTCAAAATCTCGCCGTATCACCGAGCGCATCGCACTGGCCCGTGCGTAGTAGGCATCATAGTAGCCCGCAGAGAGCACATAGGTACCGAGAATAATACGGCGCTTTGCCTCCCTGCCAAATCCAGCTCCGCGCGTCTTCATATAATCATCAAGGAGATCCTTACCATCTACATGCAGACCGAAGCGCACACTGTCAAAGCGCGCAAGGTTGGTAGAGACTTCTGCCGGCATCAGGATGTAATAGACGGCGAGCGAGTGAGTAATTGCGGGGAGACTGATGTCACATACTTCATAGCCCTTTGCACGGAGCTCTGTGAGCGTTTCTTCAAAACGCGCGAGTATATCTGGATCAACTCCCTTCTCCAAAAAATGCCTTGGGACGCCAATCTTCTTCCCTCCCGCCTTCACCAATACCTGTGAAGGGTCAACGGTCGTAGAGTCCATTGGATCAATACCTATAATCGCATTAAACAGGAGTTCTGCGTCAGCAACTGTCTTTGTAAATGGCCCAATCTGATCAAGAGAGGACGCCATCGCTATAAGCCCGGAGCGCGAGACTCGCCCATAAGAAGGCTTTAAGCCCACCACACCACAAAAGGCTGCCGGCTGACGGATTGACCCTCCCGTATCAGACCCCAGTGCCGCCAGAGCCATATCTGCAGAGACGGCCGCCGCAGAGCCTCCCGAAGATCCACCGGGCACCTTACTGGTATCTCGTGGATTCTTTGTGGGACCAAAGGCAGAGTTCTCTGTTGATCCGCCCATTGCAAACTCATCCATATTGGTTCGGCCAAGAAAGATAGCGCCAGCCTCTCGTAACTTTTGTATTACCGTCGCATCATAGGAGGCGGTGTAGCCTTCAAGAATCTTTGACGCAGAACTCACCTTCCTTCCTTTGATCAAGATATTGTCCTTCACCGCAAGTGGGATGCCTGCAAGAGCGCCAAGGCGCTCCCCTCTCTTTCTCCGTTCATCAAGAGCTTCTGCTTGCGCGAGCGCGTCACTAAACACTTCAAGGTATGCGTGTACCTCACTATCTTCTATGCCAATGCGCGCAAGGTACGCTTCGGTCAATTCTTGAGCACTCAGTGAGCCCTCGGAGAGTTGAGTACTCGCACTCTGTATGGTAAGTGCACTAAGAGAGACTGCCATACTATTTTGAAAGAATTTGTTTAACTGAAAGGTATCCGTTCTCCACCTTCGGCGCGGCAGATAACAGATCGTCAGTGTGGATTCCCGGCTCGTGTGGATTACTGTCCTCTCGCATTGTATTGTGAGTTGCCTCTCGCCCCATTTCAATTACCGCATCTACTGAATTGAGTTCAGAGACATATGAGAGGATGGATGTGAGGTCCTTTGTGAGCACTTCTCTTTCTTCTCCCGTCAACTCAAGACGAGCAAGCTCTGCAAGCCGTTCCACATCGTCACGCGTTATGACACTGTTCTGCATACGCGAATCCTATCACTTTTTGACGAGCTTGAGAAATTGTCCTTCAGAGAGGATGCTGACACCGAGTGTGCGCGCCTTATCCGCTTTGAAGCCAGGATTCTCACCTTCCACCACATAGTCTGTCTTTGCAGATACCGATTCAGAAATATCTCCTCCCCGCTCTCGTACCAACTGTTTTGCCTCCTCACGAGTGACAGACGAGAGTGTGCCAGTAAAGACAAACGACCGTCCAAAGAAAGGTGTATCATCCTTCTTGTGTACCGTCTCAATATGCACTTTCTTCAGAAGATCATACACCAACTTTTTGTTCACTGTATCCCTGAACCAACCGTGTATAGACTGCGCGACGGCATCGCCAACACCATATACAGTTTGGAGACTCTCTATGCCCGCTTCTTGTATTTCTGTAATCGTGCCAAAGTGCTCGGCGAGATCTTCTGCGGTCTCCTCCCCTACCTGCGGGATGGATAGCGCGATGATGAAGCGCGCGAGTGAGATAGTCTTCTTTGCGTGGATGGCCCCCACAAGATTCTCCGCCTTCTTCTCTTTAAATGAGGGGAGGTTTATGAGATCACCCTCCGTCAAGGTGAAGATGTCGGGAAATCGAGCGATCAATCCGTGATCAAGGAGGAGGTCAATGATTTTTGGCCCCAATCCACCAATATCAAATGCGTGCTTGCCCGCAAAGTGGTGGAACTTACGCCGTTGTATAGCTCCGGAGTGACGATCAACACATCGGTAGGCGACTCCACCAGGGATGCGCTCTATAGCGCCACACTCGGGGATCTGCCCGGGAAAAACAAATTTTTTTTCTTTCCCACTCCGCATCTCGGAGAGTGCACTCACAATGTCGGGGATGACATCTCCTGCTTTTTGGATAACCACAGTGTCGCCCACACGCACATCCAAGCGCCTAATTTCATCCTCATTATGAAGCGTCGCGCGAGAGACCATAGAGCCGTCCACAAGTACTGGTTTGAGTATCGCAACGGGAGTAACGACTCCCGTGCGTCCAACTTGGAGCACAATATCTTCAACGACGGTCGTCGCCTGTTCTGCGGGGAACTTATAGGCAATGGCAAATCGTGGCGCCTTACCGGTAAACCCCAGCCGCTCTTGAATGGCGCGCTCATTCACCTTCACCACCACTCCATCAATACCGTAGTGCTCACGGAGTCTCCGTGTTGTCCATTTCTTATAGAATGCAAATACTTCAGTGATGTCTCTACAGCGCGTGTAGTGCCTGTTTACCTTAAATCCAAGCTGTGAGAGGAGAGCTAGCTCTGCTCCTTGCGTCTCTGGCACCTCTGCGTACTCGGCAATATCATAAATGAAACTGTCCAAGTTGCGCGTGGCAACAATGCGCGGATCCAATTGCCGTATGGTCCCTGCCGCCACATTTCGCGGGTTTGCGTAGAGCTCTTTCCCCTCTTTCTTCTGCCGTCTATTCAGTGTCTCAAATTCTTTTTTTGAGATCCATACTTCCCCTTCAACAATAATGTCCACCTCCTGCTCCAGCTTAAGTGGGATGGCATCTATCGTCTTAATGTTTGCAGTTACATCCTCCCCTACACGCCCATCCCCTCTCGTTGCGGCAGAGATAAGAATGCCATCTTTGTAAGTAAGCACAATCTTGAAGCCGTCTATCTTGAGTTCACACACATAGGAGTAGGGCTCACCGCCTACCCCCTTCTCTATCCGCTCATCAAAGGCGTGCATATCCTCTTCGGTAAATGCATCATTAAAAGACCACTGTTGGATGCGGTGCTCTATCTTTTCAAACTTGGCGAGCGGCTCCCCACCCACACGCTGTGTGGGAGAGTCTGGTGTGATGAGCTCCGGATATGCCGCCTCTAACTCTGCCAGTTCTCGTTTTAACGAGTCTAGCGCGGCATCACTCAACTCTTGCTTGTCTAGCACATGATACAAGTACCGATGCCGATTGATAGTCTCGCGGAGTTTTTGTATACGGGAGATGATGGCCTGTTTCTGTGAAGTCATCACGAGCGACGGAAGAGTATCCTGAGGACGGGAGTATAATCTGTCTTCTTGATTCTTTGGAGCAAGGATCCTGTTGTGCCATTTCCACAGAGGTCAGCTCCGAATATATCCTGAGATCCTGCAAGTTCGTTGCCAGGCGTTTTCCTCATCTTTACTATTGCACATCTGTTGTTTGTGTCTAATATCGACTTTGGGGATGGCACTAATAGAAGAGCACAATAAATATCATCTGTGCTACATTGTGGTAGTACTTCTACATTTACTGCCGATGCATTCAATCCATAACAGTAAGCACCCTCTCCTGTATGCCTCAAGAAGCCTCCCGTTTTATCCGCATTAGTAGGATCATTACGAGCATAAAAATAGCCATCCAGATATCGGATGCACGCCTCAGCCGCATCTGCAGCGTGGTAAGCATATACACCTCGCTGCTCATCACGGCCTGAGACGATCAGTTTAAGTACGATGCTCTGGGTCAAAAGAGTTAGGGTCATCACTACTCCAATAAATAAGATCGCGTACAGAAGAGCAATTCCATTTTTTCTACACAACATAGAAATATTTAGGCTAGGACTCATTTTACTCACATGCATCTAAGAATGGCCTATACATAACAGTTGATAATTCCGGCAATTTTTCCTTCCTGCCCTTCCATGTCGCACTGGAGGTAAGTCTGACGGAGTCATAAAATTGATTATCTAACTTATCTTTATAAGGTGGATTCACAGTCGCTGTCTCAAAATCCTTGTAACAGAAATAGGGGATTCCAGTATATTGCAACTCTATCGACACATTCCGACTAAAGATGGTACGCTTATAACTTGGACTACATCCTTCTTTATATGCGTAATAAGGACTGCCGCATTCTATTAATGTATAGGTATATCCTCCATTATTTACATCTGCTACCCTCGTCCCCGCATTTAAGAAACTATCAGCAAAAAAAGAAGTTATGCTTTTCGGTGCTGCATTGCAGTAATTCTGTACACCTCCCCACCGTCCACAATTATATAGGTGATAATCGCCTACAGGTCTATTACTCCCGATTCTTATATCGTTGAGTTTCTCTGTAGCGTCACAAGTCCCATTACATCGAGCAAAGAAATACCCTTTATCTATATTATCCTCTTTATATGTGGAGAGCGCATCCTCATCTTTATATTGCTTATCAGACCTGATAGTCATCTTCATAATCTCTATCGCCTCTTGTTGTAAATACAATGCAGTCAGATCATTCATCTCTTCTCTGATCATCCGGCTAGATCGGATATATACCGATATTGGTACAGTAATCATTAATACAATAATTCCAACAGCCACAATCGTCTCCACGAGCGTGAATCCTTTTCGGTAGGGAAGAAATTGTCGTAGGATTGTATGCATATATACTACCTATAATTGCCTTGCGGCAATGGCCGTCTGTAAATGGATAGTTTTGGCAGGTGAAGACATAGTCTTTGCTTCAATGATTATTTGGACCCCTTGCTGATTTATACCTCCATATGTTGGGGCATAAGCATCGCTCACAGGACTAGTAAAGGGCACTATATTAAACTGCGTGACATTTACATCATCTGGAGTGACCTGTTGTTTAAATACTGTACAGCGGGAGGTGGAAGGTGGGTCCGCGTCATCTTTATCTGATTTATCAAGGTGACACTTACTCATATAAATCGCCCCCTTCCCTGGTATTCTATCACTACGATAGAACGACAGTTCCTCATATACAAGTTCATCTTCTACTTTAACCTGAGAAAGGAATGAGATAGAGCTACCATAGAGACTAGGAACTTGATTTGTCCCGCTGCAGGCACCCGCAATTGGGCACTTTATACAAAGCAATTCATTATTTGAGTCGGTCACAATGCCGCTGATGGAGACTTCTCTCTCTCTTGCTATATCTCCGGAATAACGCCACTTTGGATAATATATTGCTTCGCCGATTTTGTCCTCAGATCCTGATCTACAGAAGAAGACGGTACCAGGAGCGCGCTCGCGAGCTGGAAGAGTGATGGCATCCATTACAGTATTCATGCTTGTGAGCAATAGACGAGATTGCCTATTTGATCGGTTGAGGCGCATGAGAGACACAATCATCCCAGTCACTATCAATGCGACAACGATAAATATTCCGATTGCAACAATAAGCTCCACGAGAGTAAAGCCGCTATGCATCTCACCTGATAGGAATTGATCTCTTTTTATTCTTCTCATAATCATTAGATGCTGATGATCTGAATGAACCCAGCTTGGTTTATTTTTACTTGTCTTTTTTTTGTACTCCCATCTATCCCTAATGTTAGACCGATGTAGTCAGAATCGATATTTGTAAGACCATTATGACTTGCAGGTTTACAATAAAGTTCTTCAAGAGTTATAAATGGAACTTTAAATAAAAATATCACTGCGTCACCCATATCACATTTAGTAGGATCAGAAAGTATCACATCTGTCAATTTCACACCAGAAGGAAAATAGTATCTAAAAACAAGACTATCATTATAGTCGAATTGATGACTATTGTTTTTGTCTCTAAAAAAAGCGAGAGACTTTTGATCTTTTCGCAAAGAGACTCCATATGCGATAGAGGATGCATCTTCATTGTTAGTCATTGGCTCATATGCGTCTGATCCAGGTAAACCACTTCCTGTAGACCCTGAGATCTGCGCCTGTCTAATTGCAGTGGCCAAGTCTTGTGCAGCTAGATCTAGCTTTACCTCTGGCGGGTTAAGAGATCCGCGTCGTATAAGTATAGCTGAAATCACACCAATTATTGCAAGTACTACCAACATCTCTATCAGCGTGAATCCTCTTTTTTTTGTGTCAGTATAGTACATCAGTGAATGAGAAGAGAGATAGTACCCCCTGCATATCTAAGTGTGCGAAAAAGGTGAGGACTGTGCCGAGGATCAGAAAGGGAGCAAAGGGTACCTCGACCTTCATTGTAGCATAGCGTCCGCGGAAGAGAAGTAGCGAGATACCAAAAAGCGCACCAATCCAAAAAGCGAGGATGAGCGCCGCAAGTCCCCTGCTCGGCCCCAAGAAGAGACCTATCCCTAGTGCGAGCTTGGCGTCCCCAAAGCCCATCCACCGGCCGCTAGAAAAGAACCAGAGTGCTGCAAAGAACGCCGCCATAAGGGTCGCCGCCCCCACCCACCGCGCATCTACCTCCATAAGCGCAGCATAGAGAAAGGCGAGGCCAATAAACGCGTACACGAGACCGTCTGGGATGATCTTGTGGCGAATGTCATACACGGTAATGGCCATCAAAATACTCCATACAACAAGATGAAAGACGACGGTAAGAACTGGTATATAGAGAGAAGCTCCATCAATAGTAAACAGAGGACAGAACTCTTGGAGAGTAAGTGCAAAGAGCACACCTGTACCTAATTCTACCAGTGGATATTGTGTGGATATCTTACTGCCACAGCCACGACACTTCCCCCCCTGAATCAGATAGCTCACCACAGGTAAGAGCTCATACCAACGGAGTTTCTTCCCACACGAGAAGCATCCCGACCTCCCTGTGAGCGACCTCCCTGTGTTGTAGCGCAAGACAAGTACATTCAAAAAACTCCCAATGACAGTACCGAGTATGAAGAAAATCAGGATTAAAATTCCCGAAGTCGGACTTCCGATTTCAAAACTTTGCATGGTTTGATTGTGCCATAGCATTATCCACTCTTTCCGAAGTCCGACTTCGGACATCTGGTTAAAACTAAGAGCGACAAGTTTTCCACATCCATATTTTATATTGTACTCCTCTCCTGTTACATTTGACTGAAGTCGAACTCCAGTCATCATGTATGGACACTATCTATCACATATACAACAGAGGGGTTGAAAAAAGAACCATATTTGTTGACGACAGAGATCGAATGAGATTTATCAACTCTCTTGCTATTTTCAATTCCAATGACCTTGACCCGAACATAAGTCGTGTAATGCGAAATACTACTATGACTGGAGTTCGACTTCAGTCAGAAAATCAAATTGTGGAAATCATGGCTTTTTGTTTGATGGGCAATCATTTTCATCTAATGGTCCGGGGGCGAGTAGAACGGGGTATTCCAAAATTTATGCAAAAAGTGGGGACGGGGTATACCAACTACTTCAACCTCCGGTACCAGCGTGTCGGGGCACTCTTCCAGAGTAAGTATAAATCGGTTCCGGTCCTGAGTGATGCGCATTTCTTATGGCTCCCCCACTACATACACTGTAATCCGGCTAAGAAAAATGACTGGAGTTCGACTTCAGTCAAGGAGTACCCGTGGTCAAGTTATGCAGAATATGCGGAAGAGTCCGAACATAAGGGCAAGTATTCAGAAATCGTAGATACCACTTTCCTCTCCGAACTATTTGAGACGCCGGAGAATTTTGAAAAACAGACCCAGGAGTGGCTCAAAGCTAATTCTCAATCAGAAATTGAATCCAACAGACTTGCGCTAGATTGACTGGAGTCTGACTCCAGTCAATCTCAAGAACATTGCGAGCGCCCTCCTACCAACCTCCCCGTGTTGTAGCGCAAGACGAGGACATTCAAAAAACTCCCAACGACAGTGCCAAGAAGAAAAGAAAGTAAAAATAACCAAAATTCCATCTCCTTATTTTACCACAACCCAAAATCCACCATATTGCAGTGGAAATATTCTATTTTGATTCGTGATAATCTTGCTCGGTATTCACAGCCCAAATATTTTCTTTTATTTTTAGATTATTTACAATATTTTCCACCGCTACCATAGCAGTAAGCATTGAATGGTCTTGATTATTGTACTTATGCATACCATTTCTACCAATCAAAAACAGGTTCTCCAGAGAATCAGTAAATTTTCTAATAATCCCAAAATCTTTATAGCTACCAAAATAAGCAGGGTATGCCTTTTTTATCCTTACAATAGTACTGTCTAACACATCTTCTCTTTTAATGATATCTATCTTTACAAGCTCATCAATCGCAAATTCGATGAACTTATTGTCCGGTTTACTCCAGAGTTCATCTCCCTCATTACAAAAATATTCTAGCCCTATCCAAACAGTATCAGGATTTTTGACCAAATATGGGCTCCAGTTGTTGAATATTTGCAGACGTCCAATATTTACTTCGGGCTCTTGTATGTAAATCCAATTATCAAGCACAGGATTATCCTTAGTCCTATCTCCGGTTTGGCTGTCTATCTTTAATTTTTTCATAAGCAAACCAACGGTAATAAAATCTCTGTACACAAGACCTTGCGCAACTTTTAATACCTCAGAAGGAGCTGCCGGATGTAAATTTTCTACAAGCTCTTTTATTGGCATTGTAGAAAAAAAGTAGTCTCCATTTTGCAGAGATGTACCGCCTGTAATTATATTTTTTACTCTAACACCAGTGATCTTGTTACCAGAATATTCTACCCCGACCACTTCATGGTTTAAAAATATTTCTGCCCCTTGCATTTGTACAGTCTTCGCCACTTCTTCCCACATCTGACCCGGTCCAAATTTAGGATATAAGAATTGTTGAATGAGACTAGTTTCTACATTCTTCTGTCTAATAGAAAATTGTGTAGAAAAAACTTGTCTTACGAAATGCATTAAAGCCTTAGCAATAGAGAGTCCTTTAATACGTTGAGTACCCCATTCAGGATCAATTTTTGAACATGAAATGCCCCAGACTTTTTCCGTATAATCTTTAAAAAAAGTTAAATATAATTGCTTCCCAAATCTATTTATGAAAAAATCTTCTAGTGATTTTTCATGTTTAATAGGAAATATTTTTGTCCATATATAACTAAGTCCAATTTTTGCTGTTCTTATCAGACCTAAGTTCAAGATAGTATTTAAGTTCAATACTATCGGGTAATCAAAAAATTTCCTCAAGAAAAATATGCGAGACAGTCTACGACGAATCAACATGACTTTATCTGTTTTGTCAGGATCAATGCCCACTGTCGATGTTGCAATTGTTTTTTTCTTATTCTGATAGTGTATTTCTGTAGAGTTATCAGAATATTTAGAATCTATCGCTTGTAGCGGAAGTATATTTTCCCACCATTCCATTATACGGTCTGATTTCGAAAAAAAACGATGACCACCCATATCCATTCTATTGCCCTTATAATTTACAGTTTTAGCAATTCCTCCAAAGTAATTGCTCGTTTCAAAGATTACTGGTTTGATGTCACTGCTTTTTTTTATAAGTTCGTAAGCAGCAGTTAATCCTGCGGGTCCAGCACCAATGATGATTGCCGTTTTAATTCTCTTTTCTGACATATGAATTATTTAAATAACACAAGCTTTCTGAGAAAAAAATTCCATAGCAAGACAATTGACGCAGTAAAAACTTTTGATGACAAATAATAAACATGTAATTTTTCGGTCAGAAACCAAATAGAAAGTTCGTTTATCAGTAACCCCACGAGTCCTATTAACGCAAAAATTCCAAATTCGGCAAATCTATTCTGTATAAGAGTTTTATCAAAAACCCACATCTTACTCAGGTGATAATTCACAATCAAGCCAAGAAGAAAAGAGAGTGCAGCAGAAGACAAGTAGTGAATTCCGAAGAAATCCGTCAATATATATAAAAAAGTAAAGTCAACAATAAAAGCAACTCCGCCAACGCAACAATAGCGGAGAAATTGGATAAACACACTAGTAGTCGGAGTAAAAGTTAAAAACTTGTGCTCTGACATGAAATGAGTAGGATGGTAGAAAGATACATAAATATGAATACGGCACCATTATATCGTTTTTTCTTCAAACTCGCTATACAGATAAAATATTGCGTGATGAAATCAATTCGAAAGGATTACCTCCAAATAATGTTGGTATTTCTGTTTTTTTTTAGTATTTTTGCATTTACCTACTTCTCAATTGATCGATTCACAGCTCATGATGACGGTTTTTTTCATGTGCGATTTGCACAAATGATCAAAGATGGAGGATTTCAAATCTTTACCGAATTCCCCTGGATTTACTTCTCACATATCGCTCAGGGTAATAAACATCTTGTGTATTATGATTTTTTGTTTTATCTCTTTATCATCCCGTTTACATTTGTACAGCCTTTATTTCTAGGATTAAAGCTGTATGCGACGACATTAATGGCGACTACATTCACCTTTTTATACATCGCGCTCAAAAAATTAGAAGTTACATGGCCTTGGTGGTGGACATTTTGTAGTAGTGCATTGATCGGATTATTATTTCTTGAGCGCCTTTCTCTAGGACGCCCATTCGTCATTACGCCTGTTCTTCTATTGACACTTGTATGGCTCCTACGAAAGAAACACCGATTATGGGCTATGATACTTTCTTTTTCTTATGTGTTTTGGCACAGTTCAACTTTTTTCTTCCCAGCAGGGGTTGTTTTTATCCACATTATTATTCAAAGATTTAATCATCAAAAAATAGATTGGGGGTTGGCTCTAAGCGCTTGGGGTGGAACAGTTGTTGGTGTAGGCATTCTATTGTTAGGTGTACCAGGATTTCATCTCTTCCTCAAGTCTTTATTTGTTGGCGTCATCTATCAAACACTCCTACTTAAACAGATACCAATTGCAGAAGGGGGTGAAATTTACCCAATAGATTTCTTTAGTCTTTTGAATCAGAACATTATTCTGATTTCCCTCTTATGTATTGCTGTAACATTTGAGTTGGCCGTCTATTGGAAACAGCGCGGCATACAAGCATATTCTGAACAAAAAATCACTCGTCAATTTCTCTTTTTTCTGACCCTTCTTTTTATGTTAGGGACTCTATCCACCTTGCGTAACGGCGATTTCTTTGTGTTTTTTGCAATAGCTTACCTCGCCGTCAGTTGGCAAGAGCTGAAACAGCATATTATGATCAATGAATCATGGGTGAGACGCAGCATCGCTTGCGGGTTGATTATCACTATATCATATCTTTTCTGTAATAAATTATTGAAATTTCAAGAAGATATGATTCCTCAGGAACGCTACGATTCTATAGAAGGTGCAGCGTTGTGGTTGACCAAAAATACTCCACAAGGGTCAGTTATATTTCTTTCGAATTGGAGTGACTTTGCGAGAGTTTTTTATTATAACCAACATAATTATTATATTGCTGGTCTTCAGCCACGATTTTTATACGATTATAACCCAAGTCTTTACTGGCTACAGTGGAATATTTCAACAAAAGGATATGTCTGTGATCATCAAATCTGCGAGGATCTAGATATCGAAAGAGTCCGTGCGAGACTAAGTTTAGAATACCGAGATACATGGAGGGCAGCTCAGGATAAACAGATGGCAACCGTATTTAAAGATGCGTTCCATACTCGTTATATTCTGACACGGAACAACTATCTAAAACTGCTAGACATATTGGATAATGGCTCACACTTTCAAAAAGTTTTTACTTCTCCAGATTTTTCAGTCTATCAGGTAATCTGACTAAGACTAAAACCCGCTTTTAAGCGGGTTTTAGTTGGATTAAATCCTACAAAATAATGATTATTAAGGAGCAGGGCACACTGTAGCATTTACAGTCTTTGAGTTCACTCGCTCTCCAGAATTTCCTGTAGAGTCTACACAAAAGTACTTACCGGTATTTAATTTTACTTCGACAGCGTACGCACTACCCGTTCCACCGTCCAGATCTAGATTAGTCCCCCCTTGAGTACTTATATCATTTGCAAGCGCATTGTAGTTGTTACCTGTAATGTTGTAATTCGAACCATCATAGGTAGTTTCAGCAAGTACCCTAATTTGGCTCATCGTCGCCTGGATACGAGCATCCTTTGCCTTTGTACGAGCCGTATTGAGAGATGTCAACACAATACCCGACAAGATACCGATAATCGCGATGACGACGAGGAGTTCAATGAGAGTGAAGCCCTTCTTATAAATATTCTTCATACTTAATAATTTACTAATAATGGTAGTTCTTTAATAAAGTGCTCAACCGACTGTTGGCTACCTTAGATTATATGCTTGCTCTATAAAGCAAGCAAACACGATGTGGATAAACGACCTATGAAATACTCCCAGCAATATTGTAAATCGGCATCAGGACGGCCGTAAGGAGGATGCCGACCCCCACGCCGAGTACAATAATCATCGCCGGCTCTATGAGCCCCACCAAGGTATCTACCGCATTCTCCACCTCTCGCTCGTAGAACTTTGCCATGGTAGAGAGCACATAGCCAAACTTACCCGACTCCTCACCCACCTTCATCATCTGGATGATAATACCGGGGATCTCGGGATACTCGGAGAGTGCCTGCGAGACGGGAGTGCCTGACTTTACCTTAGTCCCCGCCTCCTTCAAAATATTTTTATATACCTCGTTATCTACCACATCTGCCGTAATCTCAAGCGCACGCACCATAGAGATACCACTATCTATCATCGTTGAGAGGTTATCAGAGATGCGCGAGAGGTAGAGCTTGCGGTAGAGCATTCCTAGGTAGGGTATCTGGAGTTTGAGCTCAGAAAAGGTCTGCTTCCCCACTGACGAGATCCAGTAGCGCCAGAGCATCACCCCTCCAGCAGTAAGGGCAATGAGGAGAAAAATGCCGTAGCTCACCATAAAGTCGCTCGTAGCAAGGATGACCCTGGTATACCAGGGAATAGCTTGTCCCGTCTCCTCAATAATGTCGGCAAGCTTAGGGATAACCATCACCATCATGAGTACCATCACCCCAATAAATGAGACAACCACAAAGGCTGGGTAAACAAGCGCATTTTTCGCTTTGCTCTCTACCGCATGCTGGCGCTCCATATAGTTAGCAAGGTAGGTAAAGGCTTCCGAGAGCCGTCCTGTCTCCTCACCCGAGCGCACCATAGAGACATAGAACTCTGAGAAGACTTCAGGATGTTTGGAGAGCGCCTGTGAGATTTGTGCGCCGCCCTTGATGTCATCGATGATATCCACCAGCTTTTGCTTGAGGGTGCGGCTTGAAGCTTCACTTGCAAGTAACTGAAAAGCAGAGAGCACTGATACTTTTGCTTCAAAGAGTGTTGAGATCTGCCGTGAGAGAATCACGATGTCTCGTGACTTGATGCGATCAAAGATCTTTAACAGATCTTCTGACCATCCTGGGCCTTCGTCAGGGACGATAGAAAGCACAATAAAGTCACGCTTCTGGAGTGAGGTAATTGCAGAATCAATTGTCGCGGCTTCTATCGTCCCCTTTTGGTCGCCGCCATCTTTCGTTGTGACATGGTAACGGAAGATCATAAGCTATAAGAGACGCCCTAAGACATCAGGATTAGTTGAGAAGCGATACGCATTCTCTTGGGTAATCTCTCCGCGACGAAAGAGGTCGGCCAGAGAGTGGTTCAAGTCAACCATTCCCAGCTCCATACTTGTCTCCAAGATGACATCAATCTCAGCTGTGCGTCCTTCTCGGATGAGATTTGCTACTGCTTTATTATTTATGAGCAATTCGTAGGATGGTATCAGACCTCCTGAGATGCGCGGTATAAGGCGTTGAGAAAAAATCCCAAGTAGGTTTGCGGCGAGCTGGATTCGGATCTGCTTCTGTTGTACAGCGGGAAAGGCATCTAAGATACGGTCAACAGTTTGAGAAGCAGTATTGGTGTGAAGTGTAGAGAAGATGAGGTGCCCCGTCTCTGCCGCCGTCACAGCCGCAGACATGGTCTCTGGGTCGCGCATCTCTCCAATGAGAGCAACATTGATGTCTTCACGGAACATCGACTGGAGTGCGGTATGAAAATCGTGTGTGTCAAAATGGATCTCCCGCTGGTCAATGATAGACTTCTCCTCTTCATAGAGGTACTCGATGGGATCCTCAATAGTGATTATGTGCTCTGCGCGATCCTGATTGATGTGGTTGATGATGGAGGCAAGCGTCGTAGACTTACCATGACCTGTCGGCCCCACCACGAGGAAGAACCCTTGTTTCTTTTGTGCAAATCCGAGCAGTACTTCCGGTAAGTTCAACTGTTGAAGCGTAGGAACGGATTGTGGGATAACGCGCATCGCGATACTCACCACCCCTCTCTGAAAGAAAGCATTCCCACGGAAGCGCATCGTCGCGCCGGGACTGTATGAAAAGTCAATTTCTTTGCGTGCTAAGAAGCGTTTCTGATTCTCATCGGAAAGAAACTCTATTGCGAAACCCATCGTATCTTCAGGGCCAAGTTTCTCATACTTCACCAAGGGGACCAAGTCACTTGAGATGCGTATTGTTGGATGATGCCCCACCGAAAGATGGAGGTCCGAGGCCCCTTCCGCACTCACGACAGAGACCAACTCTTCAAGCTCGCGCTTATAATCAGCCATGACGAGAGAGTTTATTTTTTGTAATATCCTTCACCTTTGCTACGACCTCAGAAGGTGTGGCGCTTGCCTTCACTATGTAGCCATCCGCGCCGAGTAAGAGACCCCGATCCACATCCTCTTGCTGTCCTAAGTTAGAGAGGATAATGCAGGCAGTCTTCTCATTACAGATTCCCTTCTCCTTAATCTCCTGTAAGAGTTGGAAGCCGTCCATACCTGGCATAATAATATCTAAGATGCATATATCCGGAGTCAGCCCCTCCTTGAGCTTCTCAAGCGCCTCTGGAGCTGAAGGGACACTCGTGACTTCAAACCCTGCTTCAGTAAACTTAGTTGAGTACATATCCAATAAAAACTTGTCGTCATCTACAAGGAGTATCTTTTGATTCGCATCGCTCATAAGTTTAAGTATACTACAACTTGTTCACCTCTTCAAAAGGGATAATACCTTGTAGGGCTTTGAGTATTGCGTCCTCCTTCATTGTGATCATCCCTTTTCTGCGTACCTCCTTGTAGATCTCCACATCAGAAGGGTTAGTGAGGATGATTTTCTCAATATCAGTGTCCATCTTAAACACTTCAAATACGGCCATACGACCCTTGGTCCCCGTTGGACAAGATGGGGATGATCTAGCTTGGTATATTGACTGAGGCGCTGCGAACTTTGCGCGAGTCTCGTCTGGCAGGTCTGCCACCTGTTTTTCTATCATAAGCTTAATACCCTCGTCCATCGCAACAGATTCCTTACTCTCGGGACAGAGCTTTGCTACCAGTCGCTGTGCGATAACGCAAATAAGCGTTGGGCCAATCAGATATGGGTCAACTCCCATATCAATGAGTCGCGGGACGACACCAACTGTATTATTAGTGTGGAGTGTAGAGAACACAAGGTGGCCTGTGAGCGCCGCCTGCACAGCAAGTCGAGCAGTTTCTTTATCGCGGATCTCACCTACCATAATAATGTCCGGATCTTGACGCAAGATACTGCGCAGACCATTTGCGAAGGTATAGTTAATCTCTGGTCTGACTTGTGATTGATTGATCCCGGAGACACTATACTCTACCGGATCCTCCAATGAGACTACATTATTCACCTCCCGATCCAACTCGTTCAACATTGAGTAAAGTGTCGTCGTCTTTCCGCTCCCTGTCGGCCCTGTGATAAGGATCATCCCGTAGGGACGATCAATGGAATCACGGATCATTTTTAAGTTTTTCTCTCCAAAGCCAATATCATCCAACTTCACAAGTCCCTTGTCTGGATCAAGTATACGGAGCACCACCTTCTCTCCAAAGTAGGTTGGGAAGGTTGAGACGCGGAAGTCAATCTTACGCCCTTCAATACGCGCAGAGAAACGGCCATCTTGCGGTTTGCGCTTCTCATCCAACTTCATATTGGTGAGTATTTTAATACGAGCCACGACTGCGTCTAGCACGGGCGTAGGGAGGATGAGACTGGTATAGAGACTGCCATCAACACGAAAGCGCACTTTCACATTATCGGAGGTTGGTTCTATATGTATGTCCGAAGCACCTCCAGAAGTTGCGTGTTGGAGTATCACCGCTACTATCTTTGTCACCGGAGCGTCTTCTACGAGACCTAGCTCTGGATTTTCTGTATCTTTTTTAACTAATTTATCTTTTTCTTTTTTTGCATCCTGTATCTCTGTATCCAGCTCTCCAAGCGCTTTCGTTACCTCACTCTTTAGCCCCTGGTAACTTTTGATAATCTCCGCAAAATCTTCTTCACTCACGCTAAAGATACGGTACGGCATACGATTTGCCGTCATAATGAACTGGAGCGCATCCCGTGCCGTCACATCATCGGGATTTAACATCCCCACTTCAAGAGTCCCATCCACTACTCCAAGAGGCACGAGTTTATAAAAAGAGGCAGAATCCTCTGGTATATGCTTTAAGACATCAAAGGGAACTTTCTTCCCCTTCAGGTCTTTGATGGGAATTACGATATCTTCTACCATCGTGTTAGAAAGTGTGCCCTGCAGGAGGAGTGACGGCTGTCTTCTTTGTCGTGACAGAAGAGGTCGACTTCTTAATCTGTACCGAGGAGCCGGTCCCGAGTGGTGCAAAAGGATTATCCCTCCCTACCGCATCAGTGCGTAGTACACGAGTATAATCGATAAATGAGAGAAGCGCGCCGCTCTCCAGGAACTCAGTGTCAATGGTGATCGCATTCAACTCGTTCAAAAGTCGTACAAATGGGTCTTGCTCGGCAAGAGTAGGTCCTCCAGCGGGATCAACAGGCATGCCATTGACATCAAATGTCGCTTCTCCAGGGTCGGCTACATCGGGTTTGGTCACATAGTAGTACCCGTAGGCGGCTCCGGCAACGACGATGAGGATAATCACTACATTGAGAACTTTACTCATCATATTATGGTTGGCGATACACATTTGCGGCGACCTTAAACTCGTATGTCCCCGCCTTTGTGTCTGTTGACGAGAACTCTACTGAAGTGATATCAAAAATTTTGAGGCTCTTTTCAAGCTTTTCTACAAGAGAGAGAAATTGGTTGTAGGTCGCTTTCACCGTGAAGGAGACTGCCACCGGCTCATATCCTGCACGGACAAGCTCTGTTCCTGCTTCAGATGACATTGCCGCCGCATTGGCACTTTCTCCCTCCTTTACAAGTACGCTAACTCCTTTGAGTGGCGTGCTATTTTGTGTACCAATGTTCTGTATATAAATGATGAGGCGTACTTCGTCTATCGTATTAGGAAGTACATTCTCAAGTGCCGTTTTTTGTTCTTCAGTTATCGCATTGTACTGCGTCTCTAGTTCAGACAATTTTTGTGCAGACTTCTTTGCCGTCACAAGCGCATCTTCAAGCACTTTTTTCTCGTTCAGTAGTTCAGTGATGCCTGGATCAGCAGCTGAACCCGAACTTATGAGAGGTTGAGTCAGACCGAAAAAGAGTGTGACAGCAAGGATTATGATGAGTATAGGGAGAAGTAACTTCATGGTGTTGTTGTACTCGCGGCGGCTGGGATAGAAGGTGAAGCCTCGTACTTGACAAGCTCTGGACTAAAAACAAGCAACGCCTTAAAAGTAACCGCACCCTTATCGTCTTCCGTAAAGTCAGAGACCTTATAGGAAGCAAGGCTCATCCCAATATTTTGTTTGTAAACATCTCCTTGTTGAGCGAGAGTATCGTAATCTTTAGTCTTTCCATCAATTTTTACCCCTTCTTTACCGAACGAGAAACTAGAGTACTGCACACTTCGCACGGTCATCTTTTCTAAATTGCGGAATATGGGGAGTAAGCTGGTATGCCCCGAGACGATCGTCTTAGCTAAGACTATCTTTTGTTCCATCCGCTTAATCTTCTCCACGAGATCTTGCCGCACTTCCGCCCGCGCCTTCTCAAGTGACGCCTTCAGCCCACAGGCCGAGCCTGAGCAAGGATCGTTAATTTCATTGTAGAGTACACGGTGATACACAAAAGCTCCTAAGTATGAGCCCACAGAAGCAAGAAAGATTATAACGGAGGCGACCATCAACACATTCACGGAACTTGCACGACGAGAAGGCACTTCTCTCTTCGGAGCTTTCGGGATAAATGAGGTTTGTATTTCTGGTTGCATGTACTTACTCTATTATGCGTCATTCAGTAATCGTTCTGCAAGTCCAATGGCAACTGCGAACGAAGGCCCCGCTTCTTCAAGCACTTGAGACATATGTTCTGGAGCTGACAGATTCCCAAACGGACGCGCAACTGCAACATCAACTCCGAGTCTTCGTACTGCAATATCAACCGCTCCTTTCAATAGTGCCCCCCCTCCTAAGAGGAGTGCTCTATCCACAGATCGTTTGTAACGCCGCTGATAATTCACGACAACGCGATTTGCTTCTGCGAAAATATATTCGACAATTGGTATTACGGAAATGTTAAGCGTGTCTGCATCTACACTGCGAACGGATGGCCCTGCCCGAGTGAGACCAAACTCTCGCTTGATCTCTTCTGCCTTCGTGTAATCAACACCTAGTGACTTGCTGATGGCAGCGGTGATATCTTGTGAACCCTTCCCGATGGTATGAGAAATCCTTACTATCCCAGAATCTACTATGGTCATCTTGGTTGCGCTTGCACCCATATCTATAACTGCGACTGGTGCGCGATTAGAACTAGGGACAGCTGAACGCAAGGCACTGAAAGACTCAATCTCAAAGAATCGTGGCTCCAACTTCATCCCCTGCGCTATAGTAGTATAGAGAGAGATGATCTCTCGGTGGATTGCAGCGAGGAGCACATCAGTCTTTTTAAGTGGGGTTGTTGTAGACAGTGCCGGATCCTTTGTTTTTAATGGTGTCTTATTCTCAGTAGCCACGGGTAGAAACTCTTGATGGCCGCGTGGGATTATCTGCCAATCAAGAGCCACTTCAGTAATGGGTACCGGTACATACTTGCGTGCTTCTATAGGTATGGCTTTCGCTAGATCCTCCGGAGAGAGGTCTGGCATCTCCACTACAAGGATGAGGCTAGATTTAAGAGGGATTGAAAATGCAGCAGTACTCGTAGTGACCCCTGCTTCACGGAATAGGTCGGTAAGGATGGGAATGAGTTTGTCTGAAGTGAAAGATGATGTCTGCCCAATAGCAAGATTATCATACGGACCAACAGCGAGCTCTCCGTATGTTTCTAACTTTACGCGCCCCTTCTCTTGTCTTAATTGAACTACCTTTATAGATGAGGAACCAATATCAATCCCCAATGCGCTTGTTACCGGCTTTTTGGAAAGCGGCTCTCGTGACGACTTAAAAAAGTTTGCGAAGGGGTTCGTCATATGTACGATGGTGATTGTAGTATATCACGCAGCCTTGCCACTGTTTTAGGAGAGATTACACTTATCCACATGTACTTGGATGTTTTATTAAACATCATACTCCCCCGTACCTGTCTCGGCTGTCACACGAGAGGCTCCAGCCTCTGTCCAAAATGTCTTGAAGCTCTTCCGCGAGCCATTGGGACGGAGACGACGATGGATGCGCTGTACGACTATAACCATCCTGTACTCCGTCGTGCGATTTGGAGATTAAAATACTCTGGAGATCGGACTCTTGCGAACATCTTTGGGTCACGGATGGGAGAAGAGTACTTAGAAGAACACGCGCAATTAAGCTCTCGTCTCTCCTACGGATCTCCGGTACTTCTTATCCCTGTCCCCTCCTCAAGGAAAAGGTATTTTGAACGCGGGTATAATCAGGCGGAGCTATTAACACGGGCGATGGTAGAAAAAGATGCAAGCACCTGGGAACAAGCAGATGTCTTATATAAGTTGAGAGACAACAGACGGCAGGCGATTATAAAGGACAAGTATGAGAGGATTAAGAATATGTCCGATACTATTGCAGTAAAAGACAAAACTCGAGTATCTGGCCGCGTCTGCATTGTTGTAGATGATGTCATCACCACTGGCGCAACGATGCACGCCTGTATGGATGCACTTGTGAATGCAGGCGCACTCACGATTCGCGGTATCGCCATAGCACATGGAGAGAGGCTTTTTAATTAATGGCGTCTTGAGGATCAATCATTGTTTACCAAAGAGCATTGTATCGCCTTTGGTTGCTAATTCGAGAACCAGTGCTCCTGCACCATTAAAGTGGAAAGATCTGACTTTTCCAAGCCCTTCAGCAAAATAAGTCTCCTGCGAGCCCTCGCAATACATCTTGGTCATACCAAGACCATTAAAGGTTAGTATGTTAGATGCACCAAGCGTATATGGTCCAAAAATGTTATTGCAGTCGGTGGTGGCATTGACCATCTTTTTGGAGACATCGAAAGTCAGTGTAAAAGCTGTTTTGTTTCTCGGCTCGATCACTTTGCCGCCCTCTGTGGTAGCTTGCCAGGCCCACACGCTCCCGGTCAATCTTTCAGACTCAGTTTGTCCGCCAACATTTCCCGTAAATACCTGTTTGTCGTTTTGAGAAATAGTCACGCCTTCGCCACGGACCCAGACTTCAATCTTGCCCGATTCATCAAGGTATCGCGCACCGGAAGCAGAAACGGCTGATTTGAGTTTTAGATCGGTATAAGAAAGACCGGATAGTGCCGCTGACTCATCTTTTTGATTGAAGATGATAGTAACGGTCTCTTTTGATACGGGATCGGTGAACTTTGATGTGGAGCTTGTTGCTTCAGTTATTTTCTCTGCCGGTGTTCCCACTGCCGGCTGTTTTGTGCTTTTTGACTGCAGCGCAAGCCACGCGCAGAGCACAAGAACCAATACTGCCCCGCCAAATAAAATTATCTTTTTCATGATGAAAAAACTATTATTGATGATTTGATATTATAGTCTTTCGTGCATAGATAGCGCGTCTAACATAAAAAATGTGTACAGATAATTGTCTATTATAGGCACACTACCTGAGACTTTAAGTAAAGATCATCTCTACTGCGCCTGCGGGTTCTTTATCTTTCCCATCAGCTCGGAATAATCCGTAAAAGATACACCCGGAGGGAGCTCAAACAATTTATCATCTACTGCAGTTGGGACACAGGAGGATTGAAAATTCTCCAGCTGTTTGACAAAGTCTGTCCCACCAAAACTTGCATAGCTATTGGGGTCGCCAGTTTGCTTGTTATCTTTATTAGGATCAAAGGCCATTTTGAAACCTTCGCCCCTCTTTTTTTCCCAGACATAGACCATGCCGTCTTTCACAATGGCACTGCCTTCTTCTTTGCCTACTGGATTATATGAATCCGTACGGATTGAGCCCTTTTTGATATACGATGTTACCTCATCACCCATAGCGTCGGTATATCTACACTTAAAGCTGGTAGTCTTGCTCCAATCCAAAAGCTTTTGTATTGAAGTGTCTGACTCGCCGGACTTTGGCGTTTCCGTTGTTCCTGTTTGATCCCCATTAGTCACCGTATTTGTAGCTTCTGGAGTGGTGTTAAACTCTCTCGGAGAAAAGAGAAAGTAGCCCGCAATTAGTAAGACAAGCGCAACGCCTCCGATAAAGAGCATTTTTTGATTAGATATTTGTTTCATAATTGTTTAGTTATCATACTAATTTTCTGAATTTTAGCAATTACTTCTACGGTTTGTTGTCAAATCTCTGGCTTCGCACTTTCTCTTATTTTCTCGTCAGTATCAAAATCCTCCAACGCTTCAAGTATCGAAGTTTTGCCAGACTCGTTTTTGCCCGCAAAAATAGTAACTGTGTCAGTCAAATAACAATCGCCGCTGTCCGCGATTGATTTGTAATTTTTGATTCTGAATTTCTTGAGCTTCATAATTAGGGATAATTTAGATTTGTAGATTTTCTAAATCTTTTCTATAATACTACTATGGCAAAAATAAAGCAACAAGAAGTCCTAGACTTTGTTCAGAAATACACCTCCAAAAACAAATTCGCCCCCTCTCTGGAAGAGATAAAGAGGTACTTTAAGTTTGCCTCTGTTTCTACTGCTCACTATCACATTAAAAAACTAGAAGACGCTGGTCTTTTAAGGAAGCAAGAGAATAAAGCAAGGGCTATAAATTTTGATATAGATCAAAAAATGATTCAGGTTCCAATATTGGGAGCAATTGCAGCAGGTAGCCCGATTGAAGCAATAGAAGATCGACAAGAGACTATTGCAATCGCGCAATCGGTAATTTCGGGATTCAAATCAAATGATGTATATGCTCTTCGTGTACAAGGGCAAAGCATGATCGAGGAAGGAATTGATGATGGAGACATTGTTATTATTTTGAACCAACATAATCCTAATAATGGAGATAAGGTTGTCGCCCTCATAAATAATGAGGAAGTAACTTTGAAAAAATTCTTCAGAGAAAAAGATAAAATAAGACTGCAACCAGCAAATTCAACAATGAATCCTATCTTTGTAGAACCCGATGAGCTAACGATTCAAGGAAAAGTTTTGATGACTGTAAAAACAGCCGAAAGAATCAAACCAACTCCACTAATTAAAAACCCGCTGCCGCGCAAAAGTCTCTCATTTGGAGAACCAAATACACTCTTTGAGCTTGAGAAGCCCCCAAAATTTCCATCGACACGATTTCAAGGAAGCAAAACAAAACTTCTAAATCAAATTTGGGAGCATATTAAGGATATAAAATTTGATTCAGCAATAGACTTGTTTGGAGGTACAGGTTCTGTTGGTTATATGCTCAAAAGTAAGGGTAAGCAAGTTTTTTATAACGACTTTTTAAAAAGTAATTATTTAGCGGGGCTTGCTCTTATTGAAAATTCGAAAGAAACACTAGATGAAAATGATATTGATTTTATTTTATCTGTACACAGTAATATTGATTATCCTGATTTTATTCAGAAAACATTTGAGGATACATACTTTACCGATCAAGAAAATAAATGGCTAGATATTGTTTCAACAAACATTAGGCAGATGAAAAACAAGTATAAGCAAGCACTTGCTTATTATGCTTTGTTCCAGTCGTGCATTATCAAACGACCATACAATTTATTTCACAGAAAGAATCTTTATGTTCGTTTTGCAAATGTAGAAAGAAGTTTTGGAAATAAAATTACATGGGATAAGCCGTTTGAGGAGCATTTTATAAATTTTGTAAAAGAAGCAAACGAAGCTGTCTTTGACAATAACCAAAAAAATAAGGCACTGAACTATGATGCAATGCTTTTTGATACAAAAGCTGATCTTGTATACATAGACAC